>NZ_SMKT01000034.1 GCF_004348735.1 Actinomadura sp. KC06 | reverse complement strand
TCGTAGTTCAGGCTTTCGGCGATCTTGCGGAAGTCGTCCAGCATCGGGTCCATGAGCGGCGAATGGAACGCGTGCGACACCCGCAGGCGGGTCGTCTTGCGGCCCTGGGCGGCGAAATGGTCGACGATGCGGCCGACTTCGGCATCGGTCCCCGAGACGACGACCGAACCCGGGCCGTTCACGGCGGCGACGGCTACCAGCCCGTCGCCGAGCAGATCGGTGACCTCGTCCTCGGACGCCTGCACGGCCGCCATCGCGCCGCCCGGCGGGAGCGCCTGCATCAGGCGTCCGCGCGCCGCCACCAGCTTCGCCGCATCCGGCAGCGACCACACCCCGGCGACGTGCACGGCGGCCAACTCACCGATCGAATGCCCGGCCAGGAAACCGGGTCGCACGCCCCACGAACGCAGCAGCCGGAACAGCGCCACCTCGACGGCGAACAGCCCGGCCTGCGTGAACATCGTCTGATCCAGCAGCTCAGCCTCAGACCAGATCACGTCACGCAACGGACGATCCAGGTGCTCGTCCAACACCGCGCACACTTCATCGAGCGCTTCGGCGAACACCGGGAACGCCTCGTACAACTCCTGGCCCATCCCGAGCCGTTGCGCGCCCTGACCGGAGAAAAGGAACGCCGTTGAGCCAGCAGCGGCAACACCGGTGACCAGTCCGGCGGCTGGCTCACCTGTGGCAAGCGCGGCCAATCCAGCGGCATGGTCATCGGCGACGATCACCGCGCGGTGCTCCAGCGCCGCACGGCCGGTCGCCAGCGACCAGCCCACGTCCACCGGCGACAGCTCCGGACGCGCAGCCATATAGGAGCGCAGCTGTTCCGCCTGCGCCCGCAACGCCTCGGCCGACTTCGCCGAGATCACCCACGGCACCGCCCCACCGGGAACGTCATCGCGTTCGGTGACCTCTTCAGCGGGAGCTTCCTCCAGAATCACGTGGGCGTTGGTGCCGCTGATCCCGAACGACGAGACCCCGGCGCGGCGCGGGTGCCCGTTGACCGGCCATTCCCGCGACTCGGTCAACAACTCGACCGCGCCCGCCGACCAATCGACATGCGGGGTCGGCTCGTCCACATGCAAGGTCTTGGGCAGGACGCCGTGGCGCATCGCCTCGACCATCTTGATGATCCCAGCGACCCCGGCGGCGGCCTGGGCGTGGCCCATGTTCGACTTGATCGAGCCCAGCCACAGCGGACGCTCCGGCTCGCGGTCCCGTCCATAGGTGGCGAGCAGCGCCTGCGCCTCGATCGGGTCGCCCAGCGTGGTGCCGGTGCCATGCGCCTCCACCGCGTCGATGTCGGTCGTGTCCAGGCCGGCGGCGGCGAGGGCTTGGCGGATCACCCGCTCCTGGGAGGGACCGTTCGGTGCCGTGAGCCCGTTGGACGCGCCATCCTGGTTGATGGCGCTGCCCCGCACCACCGCCAGCACCGGATGACCATTGCGGCGGGCATCCGACAGCCTCTCCACCAAGACCACGCCGACGCCCTCGGCCCACCCGGCGCCGTCTGCCGACGCCGAGAACGACTTGCAGCGCCCCTCCGGCGAAAGCCCGCGTTGGCGGCTGAACTCCACGAACATTCCCGGTGTGGACATCACGGTCACGCCACCGGCCAGCGCCAGCGAGCACTCGCCCGAACGCAGCGCCTGAGCGGCCCAATGCAGCGCCACCAGCGACGAGGAACAGGCCGTGTCGACCGTCACCGCGGGGCCTTCCAGGCCGAGCGCGTAGGCGACCCGGCCGGTGACGAGGCTGCCGCCGCTGGTGCTGGCCGCGTCGGTGTCCAGCGCGTAGTCGTGGTACATCAGCCCGGCGAATACGCCCGTGGCGCTGCCCCGCAACGACGATGGATCGATACCGGCCCGCTCCAGCGCCTCCCATGACGCCTCCAGCAGCAACCGCTGCTGCGGATCGGTGTCGGCCGCCTCGCGTGGTGAGATCGCGAAGAAGTCGGCATCGAACTCCGCCGCGTCGTACACGAACCCGCCCTCGCGAGCGACGCTCTTGCCCGCACGACCCGGCACCGGGTCGTACAACCCGTCCACATCCCAGCCACGGTCGACTGGGAATCCCGATACCGCGTCCACACCGTCGGCCACCAGCCGCCACAGATCGTCCGGGGACCCGACACCGCCTGGATAGCGGCAGGCCATCCCCACGATCACCACCGGATCGTCGTCCTGCGCGGTCCGACCCACCGGAGCCGCAGCCACGGCCGCGCCGGTTCCGGCGATCTCCTGGTCCAGGAAGCCCGCCACCGCGCGTGCCGTCGGATAGTCGAACACCAACGTCGCGGGCAACCGCAAACCCGTCTCGCCGCGCAACGCGTTGCGCAACTCCACCGCCGACAGCGAATCGAAGCCGAGTTCTTGGAAAACGCGGTCCGGTTCCACTTCGTTGACGGACGTGTGCCCGAGGACGGTGGCGACGTGAGTTCGTACCAGTTCGAGGAGGTGATTGATGCGGTCTGTCTCGTCCAGTCCGGCGAGGCGGCGGCGCAGGGCTCCGCCGTCCGACGTCCCGGTTCCGGCCTGTGCCCGGACGGTCCGGCGCGCGGGTCCCGCGAGGCCGCGCAGCAGCGCGGGGAGGTCGCCGCCGCGGGCCTGGAGCGCCTTCTTGTCGAGGGGCAGCGGCACGAGGACTGGCTCATCGCCGCCCAGGGCGGCGTCGAACAGCGCGAGGCCCTGCTCGGCCGAGAGCGCGGGCATGCCGAGCCGGGCGAGGCGGTCCACGTCGGCGGCGGTCATGTCGTTCGCCATGCCGGTGCCGGCGTCCCAGAGCCCGAAGGCGATCGACGTCGCCGCCAGGCCCTGCGCCCGCCGGTGCACGGCCAGCGCGTCAAGGAAGACGTTCGCCGCCGCATAGTTGCCCTGCCCGGCGGCCAGCACCATCCCGCCCGCCGACGAGAACAACACGAAGGCAGAGAGGTCCAGGTGTTCGGTCAGCTCGTGCAGATCCCAGGCCGCGTCCGCCTTCGGCGCCAGGACGGTGTCCAGGCGTTCGGGGGTGAGCGCGTCCAGGAGGCCGTTGTCGGCGACGCCCGCCGCGTGGATCACGCCGGTGAGGGGGTGCTCGTCCGGGATCGCGGCCAGCAGGTTCGCCACCGCCCGCCGGTCGGACACGTCACAGGCCGCGACCGTCACGTCTGCGCCCAGGTCCGCCAGCTCCGCGCACAGGGTGTCCGCGCCGGGCGCGTCCATGCCACGTCGGCTCGTCAGCAGCAGGTGCCGGGCACCGTGCGCCGAGACCAGGTGCCGCGCCACCAGCGCGCCCAGGCCGCCTGTACCGCCGGTGACCAGCACCGTTCCGTCCGGGCTCGGCGTCCAAGCCTGGTCGGGGCGTGGTCCTGGTGCCTCGGACAGCCTCGGCACCCACAGCTCCCCGCCGCGTACCGCAGCCTCGGGCTCGCCTGAGGCCACGACCGCCGAGATCAACTCCGCCGATTCCGGATCGTCATCGACATCGACCAGCACCACGCGGTCCGGATGCTCCGCTTGAGCCGCACGCACCAGACCCCACACCGGAGCCTGCGACAACTCCACCGGCTCACCGGCAACCGACACCGCACCCCGCGTCACCACCACCAGCCGAGAACCCGCAGACTCCTCACCGGCCAGCCACCCCTGGATCGCGGACAACGCCTCACCCGCGACCGAACGCACAGACGTCGGCACCTCGCCCGACGCCTGCGGGCACGTCCACACCGTCACGTCCGCGTCCTCGGACACTTCGGGGAGGAGACGGCGGGACCATCCGATGCGGAGCATGGATTCGGCGGGCCCGGCGCCGACGCTGAGCTGGTCGGCGGAAACGGGCCTCGGGATCAGGGATTCCACGGTGAGGACGGCCCGGCCGGTCTCGTCGGCGACGAGGACGTTCACGGCATCCCCGGCCAGCGGCGACACGCGGACCCGGACGGCGGACGCGCCCGCCGCGTGCAGCCTCACGCCGCTCCATTCGAACGGGAGCAGCGGCTCCCCGCCGTCGTCGAGCAGGGTCACGTGCATGGCCGCGTCCAGCAGCGCGGGATGGATGCCGAACTCGCCCGCCGTGCCCTCCGCGGCGTCGGGCAGGGCGACCTCGGCGAAGAGGTCGTCGCCGCGCCGCCACGCCGCGCGCAGCCCGCGGAACACCGGCCCGTAGTCCAGGCCCTGGTCGGCGAGGCGATCGTAGGCGCCGTCGAGACTGATGGGCGTCGCGCCGGCGGGCGGCCACTGCGCCAGGTCGGGCGAGGGTTCGCCGGCGGCCGCGGCCGCGGCCAGCACGCCTTCGGCGTGGCGGGTCCAGGGGCGTTCGGCCGGTTCGTCCGCGCCTCGGGAGTGGACGCCGAACGTCCGGCGTCCGGTGTCGTCGGCCGGGCCGACCGTCACGTGCAGGGCGACGTCGCCGTGTTCGGGCAGGACGAGCGGCGTTTCGAGGGTCAGCTGCTCCAGCGCGCCGCAGCCGACCTGGTCTCCGGCGCGGACGGCGAGTTCGACGAAGGCCGTGCCGGGCAGCAGGACGGCACCGTGGACGCGGTGGTCCGCCAGCCACGGCCTGGACCCGGGCGACAAACGGCCGGTCAGCACGACGTCGCCGGAGCCCGGCGACTCCACGACGGCGCTCAGCAGCGGATGCGCGGCCGTCCCGAGCCCCATCGACGCGGCGTCCCCGCCCGTTCCGGGCCCGGCCTGCCAGTACCGGCGGCGCTGGAAGGCGTAGGTCGGCAGGTCGACGCGCCGCGCGCCGCGTCCGGTGAGGGCGGCCCGCCAGTCGACGGGGACGCCCTCGGTGTGCAGGCGTCCGATCGCGGTGAAGAGCGCGGCCGGTTCGTCCTGGTCCTTGCGGAGCAGCGGGATCGCGGTGACGTCGGCGTCGGCGTCGGTGAGGACGGTCTGCGCCAGCGCGGTCAGGACGCCGTCCGGTCCCAGCTCGACCAGCAGGGTGGCGCCCTCGGTCCGGAGCGTCCGGACGGCGTCGGCGAAGCGGACCGCCTCCCGGACGTGCCGCACCCAGTAGCCGGGGTCGCGGAGCTCGCCCGGTTCGGCGGGCCGTCCGGTGACGTCGGAGATGATCGGGATGGACGGGTCCGCGTACGACAGGTCCGCGGCGATCTCCGCGAACTCGTCGAGCATCGGGTCCATCAGCGGCGAGTGGAAGGCGTGGGACACCCGGAGTCGCGCCGTCTTGCGGCCCTCGGACGTGAAATGGCCGACGATCCTGTCCACGTCGTCCGCCGCGCCGGAGACCACGACCGATCCGGGGCCGTTCACGGCGGCGATGCCGACGCGGCCAGCGGTCAGCAGCGGGGCGACCTCGTCCTCGGACGCCTGCACGGCCGCCATCGCACCGCCCGCCGGAAGCGCCTGCATCAGCCGTCCGCGTCCGGCGACGAGCTTCGCCGCGTCTTCCAGGGACCACACCCCGGCGACGTGCGCCGCCGCCAGCTCGCCGATCGAGTGACCGGTGAGGAGGCCGGGCCGCACGTCCCACGACTCCAGCAGCCGGAACAGCGCGGTCTCGATCGTGAACAGCGCGGCCTGCGTGTACATCGTCTGGTCGAGGAGGCCGGGCTCGGACCACATGACGTCCCGCAGCGGGACGTCGAGATGCCGGTCCAGCTCCGCGCACGCCGCGTCGAACGCGTCCGCGAACACCGGGAAGGACTCGTGCAGACCGCGGCCCATCCCTAGCCGCTGCGCGCCCTGCCCGGAGAACAGGAACGCCGTCGTCCCGCCGGGTCGGGCCGTTCCGGTGACGACGCCATGCCCGCGACCGCCCGCGGACAGGACGTCCAGGCCGGAGAGGAGATCGTCGCGGCCCGCGCCCACGACCACGGCGCGGTGTTCCAGCGCGGTCCGGGTGGTGGCCAGGGAGTAGGCGACATCGCCCGGGTCCAGGTCGGGCTGTTCCCGCACGAACGACAGCAGCCGCGCGGCCTGCGCCGGCAGCGCCTCCCGGCTCCGCGCGGACAGGATCCACGGCACCGCGCCGGGCGCGGCGGGACGCTCGTCCGCCGGCGCCTCGTCCTCGGCGCCGCCGGGTTCCGGGGCCTGCTCGATGATCACGTGGGCGTTGGTGCCGCTGATCCCGAAGGAGGAGATCCCGGTGCGGCGCGGATGACCGTTGACGGGCCACTCGCGCGCCTCGGTGAGCAGCTCGACGTCGCCTTCCGTCCAGTCGACGTGCGGGGTCGGCTCGTCCACGTGCAACGTCTTGGGCAGGACGCCGTGCCGCATCGCTTGGACCATCTTGATGATCCCCGCGACACCGGCGGCGGCCTGCGCGTGGCCGATGTTCGACTTGATCGACCCCAGCCACAGCGGACGCCCCTCCGGACGATCCTGCCCGTAGGTCGCGAGGAGCGCCTGGGCTTCGATCGGGTCGCCGAGCGTCGTCCCCGTGCCGTGCGCCTCCACCGCGTCGACGTCGGCGGCGCCGAGACCGGCGTTGGCGAGCGCCTGGCGGATCACGCGCTGCTGGGCCGGGCCGTTCGGCGCGGTCAGGCCGTTGGACGCGCCGTCCTGGTTGGTGGCGGTCCCGCGCACGAGGGCCAGCACCGAGTGGCCGTTGCGCCGGGCGTCCGAGAGCCGCTCGACCAGCAGCATCCCGGCGCCCTCGCCCCAGCCGGTCCCGTCGGCGGCGGCGGCGAACGACTTGGCCCGGCCGTCCCGCGCCAGGCCGCGCTGGCGGCTGAACTCCACGAACGTCTCCGGTGTCGCCATCACCGCGACGCCGCCCGCCAGCGCCAGCGAGCACTCGCCTGAGCGCAGCGACTGCGCCGCCAGGTGCAGCGCCACCAGCGACGACGAGCACGCCGTGTCGACGGAGACGGCCGGGCCCTCCAGGCCCAGCGTGTACGCGACCCGGCCGGAGGCGATCGATCCGGTGTTACTGCTCGCCGCGTAGTCGTGGTACATCACGCCGGTGAACACGCCGGTGCGGCTGCCGCGCAGCCGCGCCGGGTCGATGCCCGCCCGTTCGAGGGCCTCCCAGGACGTCTCCAGCAGGATCCGCTGCTGCGGGTCCATGGCGAGCGCCTCGTTCGGGCTGATCCCGAAGAACCCGGCGTCGAACTCCGCGGCGTCGTGCAGGAAGCCGCCCGAGTCGACGTAGCTGGTACCGGGACGGCGCCCGTCCGGGTCGTAGAGGCGCCCGCGGTCCCAGCCGCGGTCGCCCGGGAAGCCGCTGACGGCGTCCACGCCGCCGGCGACCAGGCGCCACAGGTCCTCCGGTGACGCGACGCCGCCCGGGTAGCGGCACGCCATCCCGATGATGGCGATCGGCTCGTCGTCCGCCCGGACGGCCGCGTCGGGCGCGGCGCCACCGGCGGCGGCGCCGGTCAGCTCGTCCAGGAGGCGGCGGGCCAGCGCGGCCGGGGCCGGGTAGTCGAAGACGAGCGTCGCGGGCAGCCGGAGACCCGTCGCCTCGCTCAGCGCGTTGCGGAACTCGACCGCCGACAGCGAGTCGAACCCCAGCTCGTTGAAGGCCCGGTCGGGGCCGATCGCGGCCGGGTCGGAGTGCCCGAGCACCAGGGCGGCCCGGTCGCGGACGACGTCGAGCACCTCCTCCTCCCGTTCGGCCTCGGCCAGTCCGGACAGGCGCCGCGCCAGGTCCGCCGCCGCGCCGGACGCACCGGACGCACCGGACCGTCCGCCGAGGTCGCGCCGGGCCGGTGCGCGGACGAGGCCGCGCAGCAGGTGCGGGACCTCTCGTCCGCCGGCGGTCAGGGCCTTGAGGTCCAGGTCGGCGGGGATCAGGACGGCGTCGTCCAGCGAACCGGCGGTGTCGAGCAGGCCGAGTCCCCGTTCGGACGACAGTGCCGCGACGCCGCCGCGGGCCAGGCGCCGGACGTCGGCCTCGTCCACCTGTCCGGCCATGCCGCCGTCCGCCCACAGCCCCCAGGCCAGCGACTGGCCCGGCAGGCCCATCGCACGGCGGCGTTGCACCAGCCCGTCCACGAAGGCGTTCGCCGCCGCGTAGTTGCCCTGGCCAGGGGCGCCCAGCACACCCGCCGCGGACGAGAACACCACGAATGCCGACACGTCCATGTCACGGGTCAGCTCATGCAGGTTCCATGCCCCCGCCGCCTTCGGGGCCATCACCGCGTCCACGCGTTCGGGCGTCAGCGACGAGATCATTCCGTCGTCCAGCACCCCGGCCGCGTGCACCACACCCGACAACCGGCGGCCTTCCAGCAACCGCGCCAGCGCGGCACGATCGCTCACGTCACACGCCGCCACCTCAACGCCCGCACCCGCCTCCGCCAGCTCCGCCGCCAGCTCGGCGGCACCGGGCGCGTCCATGCCGCGACGGCTCGTCAGCAGCAGATCCCGGACGCCGTGCGCCGACACCAGATGCCGCGCCACCAGCGCGCCCAGCCCGCTCGTCCCGCCGGTGACCAGGACAGTGCCGTCCCCGGTGAAGGCGGTCGCGGGGGCCGTGTCGTGCTGTGGCTCTGCGGGGACGCGCGCCAGCCGCGCCGCACGGGCCGAGCCCCGCCTGAAGGCGAGCGCCGGTTCGCCGGAGACGGCCACCGGCACGACGTCTTCCCAGGACGCCGGGTCATCGAGGTCCACGAGCACGATCCGGCCCGGGTTCTCCGACTGCGCGGACCGGACCAGGCCCCACACCGCCGCGCCCGCGAGGTCTGTGACGTCGTCGTCCGCGCCGTCCACGGCCACCGCGCCTGAGGTGGCGACGACCAGTGTCGAAGTGGCGAACCGCTCCTCGGCCAGCCACTCCTGCAGCACGGCCAGGACGTCCACGACGGCTCGCCGCGCCGAGGCGGCATCGGCCCCTCCTGCGACCTTGAGCACGACGGCGTCCGGGGCCGCGCCGCCGGGCTCCAGCGCCTCCCACTCCAGCCACGACACCGGACGGTCGGCGGGAGCGGACGCCACCGGGGACCATTCGACCCTGAACAGCGACTCGTGGAACGCGCCGCGCGCCGCCGACAACGCCTCCGGCGCGATCTCCCGCAGAGCCACCGAGTCCACCGACGCCACCGCGCGCCCGGACGTGTCGGTCATGCGCAGCGACACGCCACCGCCGGACGGTTCCATCCGCACCCGCAGCGCCGACGCGCCCGACGCGAACAGCTCCACACCCGACCACGCGAACGGCAGCAGGACCCCGTCGCCGGACACACCGGTCAGCGCGATCGCGTGCAAGCCCGCGTCCAGCAGCGCCGGGTGCAGGCCGTAGCCGTCGACGTCCACGTCCTCGGGGAGCGCGACCTCGGCGAACACCTCGTCGCCGCGCCGCCACGCCGCCGCCAGGCCGCGGAACACCGGCCCGTATGCCAGGCCCGCCTCGGCCAAGCCCTCGTAGAAGCCGTCCAGGTCGATCGCGGACGCGCCCGGCGGCGGCCACTTCTGCGCGCCGCCCGCCGGTTCCGCGCCGCCCGGTTCGAGCAGGCCCTCGGCGTGCCGGCGCCACGGCTCGGCCGCGTCCGCCCGCGAGTACACCGACACCGGACGGGCGCCCGACTCGCCGGCGGCGCCGACCACGACCTGGACCTGGGCGCCGCCGTCCGCGGGCAGCACCAGCGGCGCCTCCAGCGTCAGCTCCCCGATCCGGCCGCAGCCGACCTGGTCACCGGCCCGGACGAGCAGATCGACGAACCCCGTCCCCGGGAACGGCAGGACGCCGCCGACCTCGTGATCCGCGAGCCACGGCTGCGACCGCGGCGACAGCCGTCCGGACAGCACCACGCCGTCCGAACCGGGCAGCGGCACCACGGCGCCGAGCAGCGGATGCCCGGAAGCCTCCAGCCCCGCCGAGACGATGTCGCCGATCCCCGCCGAGGACCCGGCCCACGCGTCCCGCCAGTGGCTCTGGATGTCGATCCAGTACGGGCGGCGCTGGAAGGCGTAGGTGGGCAGGTCCACCCGTCGCGCGTCCCGTCCGGCGAAGGCAGCTCGCCAGTCGATGGGTACACCGGCCGCATGCAGCGACCCGACCGCCGTGAGGAAGGCGGCGACCTCGTCCTGCTTCTTGCGCAGCACCGGGACGGCCACGACGGTGCCGCGAACCTGATCGAGGCTGTCCCGCGCCATCGCGGTCAGGACGCCGTCCGGTCCCAGCTCGATGAACCGGGTCACCCCGTCGGCGTGCAATGTCTGGACGGCGTCGGCGAACCGCACCGCCTCCCGTACATGCCGCACCCAGTAGGCGGGCGTGCCCAACTCCTCCGCCGTCGCGGCCTGGCCGGTCAGCGCCGACACCACCGCGATCTCCGGCGACCCGTATTCCAAGCTCTCAGCGACCTGGCGGAAGTCGTCCAGCATCGGATCCATCAGCGGCGAATGGAACGCGTGCGAAACCCGCAGCCGGGTCGTCTTGCGGCCCTGGGCGGCGAAATGATCGACAATCCGGACGACCTCGTCCTCGGCCCCGGACACCACGACCGACTCCGGGCCGTTCACCGCCGCGATGGCAACCGGGCCGTCGCCGAGCAGGCCGGTGACCTCGTCCTCGGACGCCTGCACCGCCGCCATCGCACCACCGGCCGGGAGCGCCTGCATCAGCCGTCCACGCGCCGCCACCAGCTTGGCCGCATCCTCCAGCGACCACACCCCGGCCACATGCGCCGCCGCCAGCTCACCGATCGAATGCCCGGCCAGCACATCCGGACGGACGCCCCACGACTCCAGCAACCGGAAAAGCGCCACCTCGACCGCGAACAAACCAGCCTGCGTGAACACCGTCTGATCCAGCAGCTCGGCGTCCGACCACATCACGTCACGCAACGGTCGATCCAGATGACCGTCCAACACCCCGCACACCCCATCGAGCGCCTCGGCGAACACCGGGAACGCCTCGTACAGCTCACGGCCCATCCCGAGCCGCTGCGCGCCCTGCCCGGAGAACAGGAACGCCACCGAACCGGCCGACGCCACGTCGTGCACGCAGCCGGGACGGGTCTCGCCCGCCGCGATCGCCGCCAGGCCGTCCAGCCCGTCGAGTCCGGTGTCCGGGTCGCCCGCCAGGACTACCGCGCGGTGGTCGTGGACGGCGCGCGAGGTCGCCAGCGTGAAGCCGACGTCCACCGGCGACAGCTCCGGACGCTCCGCGAGATGCGCGCGCAGCTTCTCCGCCTGGCCCCGCAGAGCCTCCGCCGACCTGCCCGAGATGATCCACGGAACCGTGCCGCCGGACACCTCGCGGTCCTCGGCGCCCTCCTCGGCTGGGGCCTCCTCGACGATGACGTGCGCGTTCGTCCCGCTGATCCCGAAGGACGAGATCCCGGCCCGGCGCGGACGCCCGTCCACCGCCCACTCGCGCGCCTCGGTGAGGAGTTCGACATCGCCCGAGGCCCAGTCCACCTGCGGTGTCGGCTCGTCCACGTGGAGGGTCGCGGGGAGGACGCCGTGCCGCATCGCCTCGACCATCTTGATGATCCCGGCCACGCCCGCCGCCGCCTGCGCGTGCCCGATGTTCGACTTGATCGACCCCAGCCACAACGGCCGCCCTTCCGGACGATCCTGCCCGTAGGTCGCCAGCAGTGCCTGCGCCTCGATCGGGTCGCCCAGCGTGGTCCCGGTGCCGTGGGCCTCGACCGCGTCGATGTCCGCGGTGCTCAGCCCGGCCTTGGCGAGGGCCTGCCGGATCACGCGCCGCTGCGACGGGCCGTTCGGCGCGGTCAGCCCGTTGGACGCCCCGTCTTGGTTCGTCGCGCTACCCCGGACGATCGCCAGCACCGGATGACCGTTGCGGCGGGCGTCCGAGAGCCTCTCCACCAGCAGCATCCCGGCGCCTTCGCCCCAGCCGGTGCCGTCGGCCGCCGCCGCGAACGACTTGCTGCGCCCGTCACGGGCCAGGCCGCGCTGGCGGCTGAACTCCACGAACGTCTCCGGCGTCGCCATCACCGCGACACCGCCCGCCAGCGCCAGCGAGCACTCCCCCGACCGCAGCGCCTGGACGGCCCAGTGCAGCGCCACCAGCGACGACGAGCACGCCGTGTCGACGGTGACCGCCGGGCCCTCGAAGCCGAAGTGGTACGCGACCCGGCCGGAGGCGATAGCGCCCGTGGCGCTGTTCGCCGCGTAGTCGTGGTACATCATCCCGGCGAACACGCCGGTCGCGCTGCCGCGCAGCGACGCCGGGTCGATGCCCGCCCGTTCGAGTGCCTCCCAGGACGTCTCCAGCAGCAGCCGCTGCTGCGGGTCCATGGCGCGGGCCTCGTTCGGGCTGATCCCGAAGAACTCGGCGTCGAAGTCGGCCGCGTCGTGCAGGAAGCCGCCCGAGTTCACGTAGCTGGTGTTCGGCCGCTCTCCGCTCGGGTCGAACAGCTCGGCGACGTCCCAGCCCCGGTCGGCGGGGAACTCCGAGACCGCGTCCACACCGCCGGCGACGAGCCGCCACAGGTCCTCGGGCGTGGCCACGCCGCCGGGATACCGGCAGGCCATTCCGACGATCGCGATGGGCTCGTCGTCGGCCGGCGCGGACACGGCGGGGACGACCCCGCCATCGGTGGCGCCGGACACCTCGTCCAGCAGGAACCGCGCCAGCACGGCCGGGGTGGGGTGGTCGAAAACGAGCGTCGCGGGCAGCTTCAGCCCGGTCGCCTCGCCGACCCCGTTGCGGAGCTCCACCGCCGACAGCGAGTCGAAGCCGAGGTCGCGGAAGGCCCGGTCGGGTTCGATCGCGGACGGACCGGCATGGCCCAGGACGTTGGCGGCCTGGGTGCGCACCAGGTCGAGGAGCGCGTCCGCCCATTCCGCTTCTGGACGGCTCGCCAGGAGCGCCCGCAGCGCGTCCGCCTCGGCACGCGCGCCCGCGGCACTTCGCCTGACCCGCGGGACGAGCCCGTGGAAGAGGGCGGGCAGATCGCCCGGGCCCGCACCTCCGCCGGTGCCCGCGAGAACCGCGAGGTCCAGGTGGATGGGGACGGGTGCGGCCTCGTCCAGTGTCCCGGCGAGGTCGAGCAGCGAGAGTCCAAGTTCACCGGTCAGGCCGCGCACTCCCGCGCGGGCCATGCGCTGGATGTCGGCGTCGTCGAGTTCACCCGCCATGCCGCCGTTGTCGGCCGCCCACGGGCCCCAGGCGAGCGATTGCGCGGGCAGGCCGTCGGCCCTGCGGTGATGAGCGAGAGCGTCAAGGAACGCGTTGGCCGCCGCGTAATTGCCCTGACCTGGCGTGCCCAGCACACCGGCCGCCGACGAGAACAGCACGAACGCCGACAGATCCATGTCCCGGGTCAGCTCGTGCAGGTTCCAGGCCGCGTCCACCTTCGGGCGCAGCACCGCGTCCACGCGCTCGGGCGTCAACGACGAGATCGTGCCGTCGTCCAGGACCCCGGCCGCGTGCACCACACCCGACAGGCGGCGGCCCTCCAGCAGCCGCGCCAGCGCCTCACGGTCGGCCACATCACACGCGGCCACCTCCACCTCGGCGCCCAGCTCCTCCAACTCCGCACACAACTCAGCCGCGCCCGGCGCGTCCGCGCCGCGACGGCTGGTCAGCAGCAACCGCCGCACACCACGTTCGGCCACCAGATGCCGCGCCACCACACCACCCAGCGCACCCAGCGCACCCGTCACCAGGACCGCGCCATCGGCGTCGGACGCGAAGGCCGAGGCGGGGTCGACGTCCGGCGAGCCCATCGGCATCCTCGCCAGCCGGGCCGCTCTGAGTACGCCCGCGCGGATCGCCAGTTGCGGTTCCCCCGAGGCCGCCATCGCCACCGCGTCCGCCGGGTCCGCCGCGTCGTCCAGGTCGGCGAGCACGATCTGGCCGGGGTCCTCCGACTGCGCGGACCGGACCAGGCCCCACACCGCCGCGCCCGCGAGATCGGTGACGCCGTCGTCCGCGCCGCCGTCCACGGCTACCGCGCCGGACGTGGCGACCAGCAGCATCGACTCGGCGAAGCGCTCCTCGGCCAGCCATGATCGCAACACGCTCAAGGTCTGCTGGACGGCCTGCCGCACCTCGTCCGGCTCCTGACCGGACGGCACCCGCAGGACGACGACGTCCGGGACGTCACCGCCGGGTTCCAGCGCGTCCCACCACGTCCACGACGCCGGACGTGCGGGCGGCGCGGGCGGGACCACCGGCCACTCCAGCCGGAACATCGCCTCGGCGAACGCCGAACTCGCCGCCGTGAGCTGTTCGGCGGAGATCTCCCGCAGCACCAGCGACTCCACCGCCGCGACCGCCCGGCCGGACGCGTCCGCCACCTGCAGCGACGCTCCCGCTCCGGTGGACGCCGGAGTCACCCGCACCCGCAGCGCCGACGCGCCCGACGCGAACAACCGAACGCCCGACCATGCGAACGGCAGCGCGGTGCCGTCGCCGACCGCGCCGCTCAGCGCGATCGCGTGCAGGCCCGCGTCCAGCAGGGCCGGATGCAGCCCGAAGCCGTCCGCCTCGACCTGCTCGGGCAGCGCGACCTCGGCGAACACCTCTTCGCCGCGCCGCCACGCCGCCTCCAGCCCGCGGAACACCGGCCCGTACTCCAGACCCGCGTCGGCCAAGCCCTCGTAGAAGCCGTCCAGGTCGACGGGGACGGCGCCGCGCGGCGGCCACTGCGCCAGATCGACGTCCGATTCCGCCGTGCCGGGCGTGAGGACGCCCGTCGCATGCTGCCGCCACACCGCGACTCCCTCGTCGCGGGAATGGACGCTCACCCGCCGGGCGCCCGTCTCCTCGGCAGGGCCAACGACGATCTGCACCCGCGCGCCGCCGGGCGGCAGCACGAGCGGCGCCTGCAAGGTCAGTTCCTCGATCCGGCCGCACCCGACCTGGTCACCGGCCCGGATCGCCAGCTCGACGAACCCGGTGCCCGGGAACAGCACCATCCCGCCGATCACATGGTCGGCCAGCCACGGCTGCGTCCCCGTCGACAACCGGCCCGTCAGCACCACTTCACCGGACTCGGCCAGGCCGATCGCCGCGCCGAGCAGCGGATGGTCCGCCTTGTCCAGGCCCGCCGAGGTCACGTCGGCCGCGCCGGTCCCGGCGTCCAGCCAGTACCGCTGCCGTTGGAACGCGTAGGTGGGCAGCTCGACCTCGCGGGCTCCGCGTCCGGCGAAGACCGCGCCCCAGTCCGGGCTGGAGCCGGTGACGTGCAGATGCCCGACCGCGGTGAGCAGCGTCGTCGGCTCGTCGTGGTCCTTGCGCAGGGTCGGGACGACGACGGCCGTTTCAGCGGACGGCTCGTCCAGGCAGGCCCTGGTCATCGCGGTCAGGACGCCGTCCGGTCCCAGCTCGATGAACCGTGTCACCCCGTCGGCGTGCAATGTCTGGACGGCGTCGGCGAACCGCACCGCCTCCCGCACATGCCGCACCCAGTAGGCGGGCGTGCCAAGCTCCTCCGCCGTCGCGGCCCGGCCGGTCAGCGCCGACACCACCGCGATCTCCGGCGACCCGTACTCCAAGCTCTCAGCGACCTGACGGAAGTCGTCCAGCATCGGATCCATCAGCGGCGAATGAAACGCATGCGAAACCCGCAGCCGGGTCGTCTTACGCCCCATCCCCGTGAAGTGATCAACAATCCGGACGACCTCGTCCTCGGCCCCGGACACCACGACCGACTCCGGGCCGTTCACCGCCGCAATGGCAACCGGGCCGTCGCCGATCAAGCCGGTGACCTCGTCCTCGGACGCCTGCACCGCCGCCATCGCACCACCGGCCGGGAGCGCCTGCATCAGCCGTCCACGCGCCGCCACCAGCTTCGCCGCATCCTCCAGCGACCACACCCCGGCCACATGCGCCGCCGCCAACTCACCAATCGAATGCCCGGCCAGCACATCCGGACGGACGCCCCACGACTCCAGCAACCGGAACAGCGCCACCTCGACCGCGAACAAACCGGCCTGCGTGAACACCGTCTGATCCAGCAGCTCGGCGTCCGACCAGATCACGTCACGCAACGGACGATCCAGATGACCGTCCAACACCGCGCACACTTCATCGAGCGCCTCGGCGAAGACCGGGAACGCCCCGTACAGTTCGCGGCCCATCCCGAGCCGTTGCGCGCCCTGGCCCGAGAACAGGAAGGCCGTGGAGCCCGCCATGCGGGCGTTTCCGCGGACGGCTCCGGGGCCGCGCTCGTCCGCTGCCAGTGCCGTCAGGCCGCGTCGCAGGTCGGCGCGGTCCCGGCCCACGATCACCGCGCGGTGTTCCAGCGCGGCGCGCGTGATGGCCTGCGAGAACGCCACGTCGATCAGGTTCGTGTCGGGACGCTCGTCGAGGAAGGACAGCAGCCGGACGGCCTGCGCGGGCAGAGCGTCCCGGCTCCGCGCGGACAGCGTCCATGCCACCGGCGCGGCGCCTTCGTCCGTCTCGCCGCCGGCCTCCTCGGCGGTCTCGGCGGCCTCCGGGGCCTGCTCGATGATCACGTGGGCGTTGGTGCCGCTGATCCCGAAGGAGGAGATCCCGGCGCGGCGCGGACGTCCGTCCACCGGCCAGTCCCGGGCCTCGGTCAGCAGCTCGACGTCGCCCGCCGACCAGTCCACCTCCGGGGACGGGGCGTCGACGTGCAGCGTCTTGGGCAGGACGCCGTGCCGCATCGCCTCGACCATCTTGATGATCCCGGCCACACCCGCCGCCGCCTGCGCGTGCCCGATGTTCGACTTGATCGACCCCAGCCACAGCGGACGCCCCTCCGGACGATCCTGCCCATAAGTCGCGAGCAGCGCCTGCGCCTCGATCGGGTCGCCGAGCCTCGTGCCGGTCCCATGAGCCTCTACCGCGTCGACCTGGTTCGCGGGGATCTGGGCGTCCGCGAGCGCCTGGCCGATGACACGGCGCTGGGACGGACCGTTCGGCGCGGTCAGCCCGTTGGACGCGCCGTCCTGGTTGACCGCCGAGCCCCGCACCACCGCGAGCACCCGATGGCCGTTCCGCTGAGCGTCCGACAGCCGCTCCACCAGGAGCATCCCGGCGCCCTCACCCCACCCGGTGCCATCCGCCGCCGCCGCGAACGCCTTGCAGCGTCCATCGGCGGCCAGACCGCGCTGGCGGCTGAAGTCGACGAACGTGTCCGGCGTCGCCATCACCGTCACGCCGCCCGCGAGGGCCAGCGAGCACTCGCCGCGGCGGAGCGCCTGGACGGCCAGATGCAGCGCGACCAGCGACGACGAGCACGCCGTGTCCACCGTCACCGCCGGGCCCTCAAGGCCCAGCGTATAGGCGACGCGGCCGGAGACGAGCGCGCCCGTGTTATGGCTGGCGGCGTAGTCGTGGTAGACGAGCCCGGCGAAGACTCCGGTCGCGCTTCCGTGCAGGGACCCCGGGTCGATCCCGGCGCGCTCCAGCGCCTCCCAGGACGTCTCCAGCAGCAGCCGCTGCTGCGGGTCCATGGCCAGCGCCTCGTTCGGGGCGATCCCGAAGAACCCGGCGTCGAACTCGGCCGCGTCGTGCAGGAAGCCGCCGAGGTTCACGTAGCTGGTGTCGGGCCTGGCGCCGCTCGGGTCGAACAGCTCGCCGGTGTTCCAGCCGCGGTCGGCCGGGAACTCGGTGACCGCGTCGACGCCGCCGGCCACCAGCCGCCACAGGTCCTCCGGCGACGCCGCGCCGCCGGGGAAGCGGCACGCCATCCCGACGATCGCGATCGGCTCGTGCTCGCGGGCCTCGATCTCCCGCAGGCGGCGCCGCGTGTTCTGCAGTTCGGTGGTGGCGCGCTTGAGGTAGCCGCGCAGCTTGTCGTCGTTCGCCATCGAATATCAGCCAATCCCGATGCCATCGCGGGTCACGGTGCTAGGAGATGCCCAGTTCGTTGTCGAGCGCTTCGAACAGCTCGTCGTCGTCGGCCCAGTCGGTCCCGGAGTCCGGTTCGGGCTCCGTGCCGCCGTCCTCCCTGTCCTGCCAGGACCTCAGCAGCGCCTCCAGGCGGGCAGTGATCCTGGTGTGGTCGCCTCCGGCGGCGGCCGCGGCCGACAGCGCGGCCTCCAGCCGGTCGACCTCCGCGAGGACGGGCCGGGTCGCGTCGTGCTCGCGCGGCGCGATCGACGTCTTGATCTCCCGGGCGACGGCCCGTGCGGTCGGATGGTCGAAGACGAGGGTGGCGGGCAGCCGCAGCCCCGTCGCCGCGTTCAGCGCGTTCCGCAGCTCCAGCGAGATCAGCGAGTCGAACCCGAGCTCCTTGAACGCACGGTCCGGGTCGACCTCGCCGGCCGAGCCGCGCCGCAGCACCATCGCCACCCGGCCGCTGACGAGTTCCAGCAGGACCGCGTCGCGCTCGTGCTCGGCGAGATCTTCGAGCCGCCGCTCCAGGACCTGGCGGGCGTCCGCGGACGCCCGCGCCGCCGGACGCGCCGCCCCGGCGCCGCGGAACAGGCCGCGGAACATCCACGGCAGCTCGTCCAGGTTCATCCGGGCGGCGTGCTCGTCCAGAGGGATCGGGACGAGCAGCGCCTCGTCCACCGCGGCGGCGTCGTCGAACAGCGCGGCGCCCCGCTCCCCGGTCAGCGCGATCATCCCGGTGCGGCGCATCCGCTCCCGGTCGAGTTCGGTGAGCCCGGCGGTCATGTCGCTGCCGTCCGCCCACAGGCTCCAGGCCAGCGACTGGCCGGGGAGGCCGTTCGCCCGCCGGTGTGCGGCCAGGGCGTCCAGCAGCGCGTTCGCCGCCGAGTAGTTCCCCTGGCCCGCGTTGCCGAAGACCCCGGCGTTCGAGGAGAACAGCACGAATGCCGACAGCCCGTCCATGCCGCGGGTGAGCTCGTGGAGATGCAGCGCCGCGTCCGCCTTGGCGCGGAGCACCCGGTCGAGCCGCTCCGGGGTGAGCGAGCCGATCACACCGTCGTCGAGGACACCGGCCGTGTGGACGACCCCGGTCAGCGGCCGGTCCGCCGGTATCCCGGCCAGCAGCCCGGCCACCGCGTCGCGGTCGCCGACATCGCACGCGGCGATCTCGACCTCGGCGCCGAGCCCCGCCAGCTCCTCCCGGAACTCGGCGGCGCCGGGTGTCTCCATGCCCCGGCGCCCGACCAGCAGCAGCGCGCGGACGCCGTGCGCGGTCACCAGGTGCCGCGACACCAGGCGGCCCAGCATGCCGAGCCCGCCGGTCACCAGGACGGTGCCCCGGTCGCCGAATGTCGCGGCGGGCGGCGTCCCCGGCCGGACGGCCGGCACCCTGGCCAGCCGCGCCCGGTGCACGACCCCGTCGCGCACGATCACCTGGGGTTCACCGGACGCCACGATCGCGCCGACGTCCGGCATCGCAGGATCGGGGTCGGCGCCGGTCGTATTCGCGATGTCGGCGAGGAGTATGCCGTCGCCGGGGTTCTCCGCCTGGGCCGCGCGGACCAGGCCGCCGACCGCCGCGCCGGCCAGGTCGGAGACGTCCTCGCCGTCCAGCGCCGACGCCCCGCGGGTGAGGACGAGCAGCCTCGACTCACGGAACCGCTCGTCGGCCGACCACGCCTTCAATACCTCCATGGCCTCCTGCGCGGCGGCGTGCACGGACTCGGCGTCGGTGCCCGCGCGGGGCGTCATGACGACGACGTCCGGGACCGCTTCCGGTTCCGCGGTGGCGGCCGCCTGGACCTCGTCCCACGTCGTCCAGGACACGGCGGAGGCCGCGGCGCCCGGGACAGGCGACCATTCCACCCGGAACAGCGAATCGACGAACTCCTCGCCGGTCGGCCGGAGCTGATCCGCCGTGACCTTCCGCGACGCCAGCGCCGCCGCCGACAGCACGGGACGTCCGGTCTCGTCCGCCATCAGCAGGGACACGCCGTCGCCGTCCTCCGCCGGAGCCACCCGCACCCGGACGGAGGTCGCGCCCGTCGCGTGGAGCGAAACTCGGCGCCAGTCGGAGGGGAGCCGGAGTTCGCCCTCTTCTGCGGCATCGTCGTCCAGCCAGCGGACGTGCGCCGCCGCGTCCAGGAGAGCCGGATGGATCCCGAACCGGTCGGCGACCGCGGCGGCGTCCTCCGGCAACGCCACCTCAGCCAGCCATTCGTCACCGCGCCGCCAGACCGCCCGCAGCCCCTGGAACACCGGCCCGTAGCCGAAGCCTTGCTCGAACGACCGCGCGTACGCGTCGGCGACGTCCACCGGGTTCGCCCCGACCGGAGGCCACACGTCCAGCTCCGCGCCGGGCGCCGGGGCCCCGGTACTGAGCGTGCCGACCGCGTTCCGCACCCACGACTCATCGGCCGCCGCCCCGTCCCGGTGGGTGTGGACGCTCACCGGCCGGGTTCCGGACTCGTCCCGCGCTCCGACCACGACCTGCACGTCCACCCCGCCGTGCTCGGGCAGGACGAGCGGCGCCTCCATCGCCAGCTCTTCCAGCACGTCGCAGCCGACCTGGTCACCGGCCCGGATCGCCAGTTCCGCGAAACCCGCGCCCGGGAACACCACGGCGCCCAGCACCTCGTGCTCGGCCAGCCACGGCTGCGTGTCCACCGACAAGCGACCCGTCAACACGACCCCGCCGGATTCCGGTGCCACCACCACGGCGCCGAGCAGCGGATGCTCCGCCGCTATCTGGCCGAGGCCCGACACGTTGCCCGACGTGGCGGCGGCGTCCGTCCAGTACCGCTTCCGCTGGAAGGCGTAGGTCGGCAGCTCGACCTGGCGGGCGCCGCGTCCGGCGAACACTGCGCGCCAGTCGACGTCGGCGCCGTCGGTGTGGAGGTGTCCGATCGCGGTGAGCAGCGCGGTCGGCTCGTCTTGCCCGGCGCGCAGTGCGGGGACGGCCGTGGCCTCGTCCAGCGCCGACCTGACCAGCGCGGACAACACGCCGTCCGGCCCCACCTCGACGAACCGGGACACGCCCTCAGAGCGCAACGCCTGGACACCGTCGTGGAACCGGACGGCGTCCCGCACATGCCGCACCCAGTACTCGGCCGTGCCGAGCTGCTCGGGTGCCGCGAGCCCGCCGGTCACATTGGAGATGATCGGGATGGCCGGGGCTTCGTAGTTCAGGCTTTCGGCGATCTTGCGGAAGTCGTCCAGCATCGGGTCCATGAGCGGCGAATGGAACGCGTGCGACACCCGCAGGCGGGTCGTCTTGCGGCCCTGGGCGGCGAAATGGTCGACGATGCGGCCGACTTCGGCATCGGTCCCCGAGACGACGACCGAACCCGGGCCGTTCACCGCCGCCACTGCTACCGGCCCATCGCCGAGCAGATCGGTGACCTCGTCCTCGGACGCCTGCACGGCCGCCATCGCGCCGCCCGGCGGGAGCGCCTGCATCAGGCGTCCGCGCGCCGCCACCAGCTTCGCCGCATCCGGCAGCGACCACACCCCGGCGACGTGCACGGCGGCCAACTCACCGATCGAATGCCCGGCCAGGAAACCGGGTCGCACGCCCCACGAACGCAGCAGCCGGAACAGCGCCACCTCGACGGCGAACAGCCCGGCCTGCGTGAACATCGTCTGATCCAGCAGCTCAGCCTCAGACCAGATCACGTCACGCAACGGACGATCCAGGTGCTCGTCCAACACCGCGCACACTTCATCGAGCGCTTCGGCGAACACCGGGAACGCCTCGTACAACTCCTGGCCCATCCCGAGCCGTTGCGCGCCCTGACCGGAGAAAAGGAACGCCGTTGAGCCAGCAGCGGCAACACCGGTGACCAGTCCGGCGGCTGGCTCACCTGTGGCAAGCGCGGCCAATCCAGCGGCATGGTCATCGGCGACGATCACCGCGCGGTGCTCCAGCGCCGCACGGCCGGTCGCCAGCGACCAGCCCACGTCCACCGGCGACAGCTCCGGACGCGCAGCCATATAGGAGCGCAGCTGTTCCGCCTGCGCCCGCAACGCCTCGGCCGACTTCGCCGAGATCACCCACGGCACCGCCCCACCGGGAACGTCATCGCGTTCGGTGACCTCTTCAGCGGGAGCTTCCTCCAGAATCACGTGGGCGTTGGTGCCGCTGATCCCGAACGACGAGACCCCGGCCCGGCGCGGATGACCGTTGACCGGCCATTCCCGCGACTCGGTCAACAACTCGACCGCGCCCGCCGACCAATCGACATGCGGGGTCGGCTCGTCCACATGCAACGTCTTGGGCAGGACGCCGTGGCGCATCGCCTCGACCATCTTGATGATCCCCGCCACACCGGCGGCGGCCTGGGCGTGGCCCATGTTCGACTTGATCGACCCCAGCCACAGCGGACGCTCCTCGGGACGGTCCCGGCCGTAGGTCGCCAGGACCGCCTGCGCCTCGATCGGGTCGCCCAGCGTGGTACCGGTGCCATGCGCCTCCACCGCGTCCACGTCACCGGTGTTCAGGCCCGCGTTCGCCAAAGCCTGGCGGATCACCCGCTGCTGGGACGGTCCGTTCGGTGCCGTGAGCCCGTTGGACGCGCCATCCTGGTTGATGGCGCTGCCCCGCACCACCGCCAGCACCGGATGACCATTGCGGCGGGCGTCCGACAGCCTCTCCACCAGCACCACGCCGACGCCCTCGGCCCACCCGGCGCCATTCGCCGACGCCGAGAACGACTTGCACCGGCCCTCCGGCGAAAGCCCGCGTTGCTCGCTGAATTCCAGGAACATGTTTGGCGTGGACATCACGGTCACACCACCGGCCAGCGCCAGCGAGCACTCGCCCGAACGCAGCGCCTGGACGGCCCAATGCAGCGCCACCAGCGACGAGGAACAGGCCGTGTCAACCGTCACCGCCGGACCCTCCAGACCCAGCGCATAGGCCACGCGACCCGAAACCAGACTGCCGCCGCTTGTCGTAGCGGAATCTCCACCTAGGCCGTAGTCGTGGTACATCAATCCGGCGAAGACGCCCGTGGCGCTGCCCCGCAACGACGACGGGTCAATTCCGGCCCGCTCCAGCGCCTCCCATGACGCCTCCAACAACAATCGTTGCTGCGGATCGGTGTCGGCCGCCTCACGCGGTGAAATCGCGAAGAAGTCGGCATCGAACTCCGCCGCGTCGTACACGAACCCGCCCTCGCGAGCGACGCTCTTGCCCGCACGACCCGGCACCGGGTCATACAGCCCGTCCACATCCCAGCCCCGATCGACCGGGAACCCCGACACCGCGTCCACACCATCAACAACCAGCCGCCACAACTCGTCCGGGGACCCGACACCGCCTGGATAGCGGCACGCCATCCCCACGATCACCACCGGATCGTCGTCCTGCGCGGTCCGACCCACCGGAGCCGCAGCCACGGCCGCACCGGTTCCGGCGATCTCCTGGTCCAGGAAGCCCGCCACCGCACGCGACGTCGGATAGTCGAACACCAACGTCGCCGGCAACCGCAAACCCGTCTCGCCGCGCAACGCGTTGCGCAACTCCACCGCCGACAGCGAATCGAAACCCAGTTCCTTGAATGGACGCTCGGGCTGGACGGCGTCGGCCGAGCCGTGTCCAAGCACTGAGGCGACGTGGGTACGGACGAGTTGAAGCAGCGTCTCGATGCGTTCCGCCTCGGGCAGCCCGGCAAGTCGCCGCGTCATCGCCTCGGCGTTCTGAGGACGTGCCTGCACGGTTCGACGCAGTGATCCGCCGGACATGTCGCGCAGGAGCGCCGGAACCGTGTCGCCCCTCGCACGCAGGGCCTTCCGGTCGAGCTGAACCGGCACCAGGACGGCTTCGTCCGCGAACGACGCCGCGTCGAACAACGCCAGACCCGTCTCGACCGTGAGGGCGGGCATGCCGAGCCGGGCGACCCGGTCCATCTCGGCGTCGGTCAGACCGGTGGTGACGTCCCACAGGCCGAAGGCGATCGACGTCGCCGCCAGGCCCTGCGCCCGCCGGTGCACGGCCAGCGCGTCAAGGAAGACGTTCGCCGCCGCGTAGTTGCCCTGCCCGGCGGCCAGGACCAACCCGCCTGCCGAAGAGAACAGCACGAACGCTGAAAGACCCATGCCTTCGGTCAGCTCGTGCAGATGCCAGGCCGCGTCCGCCTTCGGCGCCAGGACGGCATCGATCCGCTCCGGGGTGAGGGAGGAGAAGACGCCGTCGTCCATGACACCGGCGGCGTGGATCACGCCGGTGAGGGGGTGCTCGTCCGGGATCGCGGCCAGCAGGTCCGCCACCGCCCGCCGGTCGGACACGTCACAGGCCGCGACCCTCACCTCCGCACCCAGGTCCGCCAGCTCCGCACACAGCGCGTCCGCGCCGGGCGCGTCCATGCCACGTCGGCTCGTCAGCAGCAGACGCCGCACACCGTGCGCCGAGACCAGGTGCCGCGCCACCAGCGCGCCCAGACCACTCGTACCGCCGGTGACCAGCACCGTCCCGTGCCCTGCCCACGGACCATCGACCGTCCGGCCGTCGTCCACCGACGCTCCGGTCAGCCTCGGCACCCACAGCTCCCCGCCGCGTACCGCCGCCTCAGGCTCGCCCGAGGCCGCGACCGCCGACGCCAGCCACACCGAATCCGGATCGTCGTCCACGTCCATCAGCACGACACGGTCCGGATTCTCCGCCTGAGCCGCCCGCACCAGACCCCACACCGGAGCCTGCGACAACTCCACCGGCTCACCGGCAACCGACACCGCACCACGCGTCATCACCACCAGCCGAGAACCCGCAGACTCCTCACCAGCCAGCCACCCCTGGATCGCGGACAACGCCTCACCCGCCACCGAACGCACAGACGTCGGCACCTCGCCCGACGCCTGCGGGCACGTCCACACCGTCACGTCCGCGTCCTCGGACACTTCGGGGAGGGGACGGCGGGACCATCCGATGCGGAAGAGCGAGCCGCCGGACCCTTCGGCGGGGCGCAACTGTCCGGACGAGACCGGCCGCGACACGAGCGAGTCCACCGCGAGGACCTCGCGTCCGGACTCGTCGGCGAGGGTCATGGACGCGGTGCCGTCGCCGCGTCCGAGACGGGTGTGGACGCGCAGCACCGACGCGCCGGACGCATGCAGCCGCACCTCGCTCCACTCGAACGGGAGCAGGGTCTCGTCTCCGCTCTGCTCGTCGTGATGAAGCAGCTCGGCGTGCATGGCCGCGTCCAGCAGGGCCGGATGGATGCCGAACCCCTCGGCCTCGTCCCGGTACTCCTCGGGCAGTGCGACCTCCGCGAACAGTTCGTCGCCGCGCTGCCAGGCCGCCCGCAGCCCGCGGAAGACGGGCCCGTATCCATAGCCTTCGTCCAGCAGCCGGTCGTAGGCGCCGGTGAGGTCCAGCGCAGTGGCGTCGGCGGGCGGCCAGGCCAGGAGAGTGGAGGCGGCCGCCGGACCGGCCGTGCCGAGCGCGCCCTTGGCGTGCCGGGTCCAGTCGTCGCTGGACGATGCGTCCTCGGGACGGGAGTGGACGCTTACCGGCCGGTCTCCGGACTCGTCCGCCGCCTCGCCGACCGTGACCCGCAGCGCGACCCCGCCCTGCTCGGGAAGGACCAGTGGGGCCTCCAGGGTCAGTTCCCGGAGGACGTCGCAGCCGACCGCGTCCCCCGCCCGGATCGCGAGCTCCACGAACGCGGTCCCGGGGAGCAGCACGTTGCCGAGCACCCGGTGATCGGCGAGCCACGGCTGGGCGTCCACCGACAACCGGCCCGTAAGCGTGACGCCGTCCGAGTCAGGGGAGGTCACAATGGCGGCCAGGAGCGGATGCCCGGCCACGTCGAGACCTGCCGAGGAGATGTCCGCCTCCCCGGTGCGCGGGGTGAGCCAGTACGTCTGGCGCTGGAACGCGTAGGTCGGCAACTCGACCTGGCGGCCGTCACGGGCCGCGAAGACCGCCGTCCAGTCGACCGCCGCACCCGAGACGTGCAGGCTCGCGACCGCCTGGAGAAGGACGTCCTGCTCTGGACGGTCCCTGCGCTGCGCCGCGACGAGCACCGCGTCCTCGGCCTCGACGCTCTGCTGCGCCATCCCGGTCAGCACCCCGTCCGGGCCCACCTCGACGAACCTGGACACGCCCTCAGAGCGCAACGCCCGGACGCCGTCGTGGAACCGGACGGCGTTCCGCACATGCCGCACCCAGTACTCGGCCGTGCCGAGCTGCTCCGGCCCAGCGACCGCACCGGTCAAGGTGGACACGATCGGAATGGACGGGGCTCCGTAGTCCAGGCTTTCGGCGACTTTGCGGAAGTCGTCCAGCATCGGGTCCATCAATGGCGAATGGAACGCATGCGACACCCGCAACCGCGACGTTTTACGCCCCATCCCCGTGAAGTGCTCGACAAGACGAGCGACTTCGTCCTCGGCCCCCGACACCACGACCGACTCCGGGCCGTTCACCGCCGCCACCGCCACCGGCCCGTCTCCGAGCAGGCCGGTGACCTCGTCCTCGGACGCCTGCACGGCCGCCATCGCGCCGCCCGCCGGAAGGGCCTGCATCAGCCGTCCGCGAGCCGCCACCAGCTTCGCCGCATCCTCCAGCGACAACACCCCGGCCACATGCGCCGCCGCCAACTCACCGATCGAATGACCCGCCAGGAAATCAGGGCGGACGCCCCACGCCTCAAGAAGCCTGAACAGCGCCACCTCGATCGCGAACAGTCCGGCCTGCGTGAACACCGTCTGATCGAGCAGCTCGGCGTCCGACCAGATCACGTCACGCAACGGACGATCCAGATGACCGTCCAATGCCGCGCACACCTCATCAAAAGCAGCCGCGAACGCCGGGAACGCCTCGTACAGCTCCCGGCCCATCCCGAGCCGTTGCGCGCCCTGCCCCGAGAACAGAAACGCCGTTGAGCCAGCAGCGGCGACACCGGTGACCAGTCCGGCGGCCGGTCCACCCTCGGCAAGCGCGGCCAATCCAGCGGCGTGGTCATCGGCGACGATCACCGCGCGGTGCTCCAGCGCCGCACGGCCGGTCGCCAGCGACCAGCCCACGTCCACCGGCGACAGCTCCGGACGCGCAGCCACATAGGAGCGCAGCCGTTCCGCCTGCGCCCGCAACGCCTCGGCCGACTTCGCCGAGATCACCCACGGCACCACGCCGCCGGACACCTCGCGGTCCCCGGCGCTCTCCTCCGCGGGGGCCTCCTCCAGGATCACGTGCGCGTTGGTGCCGCTGATCCCGAACGACGACACCCCGGCCCGGCGCGGACGCCCGTCCACCGGCCAGTCCCGCGCCTCTGCCAGCAGCTCCACATCACCGGCCGACCAGTCCACATGCGGGGACGGCTCGTCCACATGCAACGTCTGTGGCAGCACCCCGTGCCGCATCGCCTGGACCATCTTGATGATTCCGGCCACGCCCGCCGCCGCCTGCGCATGGCCCACGTTCGACTTGATCGATCCGAGCCACAACGGACGCCCCTCCGGACGGCCCTGCCCGTAGGTCGCGAGCAGCGCCTGCGCCTCGATCGGGTCGCCCAGACTCGTCCCGGTCCCGTGGGCCTCGACCGCGTCCACATCGGCGGCGTCCAGGCCCGCGCTCGCCAGCGCCTGCCGGATCACCCGCTGCTGGGACGGCCCGTTCGGCGCGGTCAGCCCGTTGGACGCGCCGTCCTGGTTGACGGCCGAGCCCCGCACCACCGCCAGCACCGGATGGCCGTTGCGCTGAGCGTCCGACAGCCGCTCCACCAGCACCACGCCGGCGCCTTCGCCCCAGCCGGTGCCGTCCGCCGACGCCGAGAACGACTTGCAGCGGCCGTCCGGCGAGAGGCCGCGCTGCTCGCTGAACTCGACGAAGGTCTCCGGTGTCGCCATGACGGTCACGCCACCGGCCAATGCCAATGAGCACTCACCGGACCGCAGCGCCTGGACGGCCCAGTGCAGCGCCACCAGCGACGACGAGCACGCCGTGTCCACCGTCACCGCCGGGCCTTCCAGGCCGAGCGTGTAGGCGACGCGGCCCGGGACGATACTGCCGTTGCTGGAGCTGTTGCCGTAGTCGTGGTACATGACCCCGGCGAACACGCCGGTCCGGCTGCCGTGCAGGGTGACCGGATCGATTCCGGCGCGTTCGAGAGCCTCCCAGGAGACCTCCAGCAGGAGCCGCTGCTGCGGGTCCATCGCCAGTGCCTCGCGGGGGCTGATGCCGAAGAACGCGGGGTCGAACTCCGCCGCGTCGTGCAGGAAGCCGCCCTGGTTCACGTAGCTCTTGCCCGGCACACCGGGCTCCGGGTCGTAGACGCCCGCGACATCCCAGCCCCGGTTCGCGGGAAAGCCGGTGACCGCGTCCACGCCGTCCGCGACGAGGCGCCACAGGTCGTCGGGGGTGGCGACGCCGCCGGGGTAGCGGCACGCCATCCCGACGATCGCGATCGGTTCGGCGGCGGCGTTCGCCAGCCGGTCGGCGCGGCGGCGCAGCCGCTCGTTCTCCACCAGCGAGTCGCGCAGCGCCTCGACGATCTCCTCGACGGATGCGTCCACGGTGTTCTCAGCCCCCGATCTCGTCCAGGAATCCGGTCATGACGCGGATGAAGCGGTCGGGCTCCTCCAGGTGGGGCGAGTGGCTCGACTCCTCGAACAGCTCCCAGCGGACATCCGGGATCAGGTCGGCGAACGGGCGGACGGTCGCGGGCGTCGCCTCGTCGTGGCGGCCGGAGATCACCAGGGTCGGGGCCGCGATGCCGGCGAGGCCGTCCTCGACCGACCAGTCGCGCAGGGTGCCGACGACGTGGAACTCGCTGGGGCCGTTCATGACGCCGTAGACGGTCGGGTCGTTCTGGATCTCCATGAATGTCGCCGTCAATTCGCGCGGCCACGGCCGTACGCGGCAAAGGTGCCGGTCATAGAAAACGGTCATCGCCTCGAGGTATTCGTCGCTTTCGGTGGTGCCCGCCTCCTCGTGGCGGCGGAGTGTCGCGTCGACGCCGTCGGGAAGCCGGTCCCGCAATTCCTTCATCGCCTTCCGCCACCGCGGATACGAGGCGGGAGAATTGGCGATGACGAGGCCGCGGAGCCCTTCCGGACGTGTCGCGGCGTGCGCGGCGCAGAGCATTCCTCCCCAGGACTGCCCGAACAGGACGTAGTCGTCGGCGATGCCGAGCCGGGTCAGCAGATTGTCGAGTTCGTCGAGGAACAGCCGGACCGTCCAGAAGTCCGCGCCGCGGTCCGGCAGGTGGGTGGAGCCTCCGTTGCCGATCTGGTCGTAGTGGACGACGGGCCGGCCGCGGTCGGCGAGCCCGGCGAGACCCAGCAGGTAGTCGTGGGTGCTTCCGGGTCCGCCGTGCACGACGACGAGCGCCGGCCCCGTGCCCAACTCCCCCGTGACGCGATACCAGGTCTCATATTCGCCGAATGGCACGGTTCCTTTGACACTGGGCGCCAATGACATCTCCACCACCTCGATCAGCTCGGATCACGCCGCCGCGTCGGCATACTCCCGTCGCGGTTGGATCGGCGATCAGGGCACTGAAAACGACGGTAGTAGAGGGGCCACTCCCAGAAACCCCCTGTAAGTCCTCCGGGACCCCCTATCCCGGCGCGGTGAGCCACTCCCGAATGATCTGCGCGGTGGCCTCCGCGTGGTCCTGGATGAGCGTGAAGTGGTTTGCGGGGACCGTCCGGAGCGTGTGCGCGTCGTCCCAGGGCGCCGCGAGCATGTCGCCGGCCTCGGGGTCGTTCTCGGGTACGGGTATGAACGCCTCGGTGGCCTGGACGAACAGGACCGGGGCGGAGAGGGGGGCGGGCGCGAAGTGGAGGAGCAGCTTGGCGTAGTACCCCATCCCGGACAGCCGGGCGCTGTCGAACCGGCCGAACGCCGGTTCCATCTCCAGCAGGGCCAGGGCCAGCGGCTTCTGCCCGGCGCTCATCGCCGTGTCGCCGACGCGGTAGGTGTCCAGCATGATGAGGCCGTCGGGCCCGGCGCCCGCCTTCTCCAGGTGGCGGGCCGCCATGTGCGCGATGAGCCCGCCGGAGGAGTAGCCGAGCAGGATGAACGGCTCCCCCTCCGCGGCCCGCAGGACGCTCTCCGCGACCGCCTCGGTCATGACGGCCGCCGTCTCGGGCAGGCTCTCGCCCGGCGCGAACCCGGGCAGCGGCAGCGCGGACACGTGCCGCTCCCCCTGGAAGTGGGAGACCAGCCGCGCGTGCTGGTGGACGCCGCCCACGGCCATCGGCGTCGAGACGCAGATCAGGCGGGGGCGCGCGGGCCCGTCCGCCAGCTTCACCGGCGCCAGGGGCGGCGCCGCGTCGGCGGTGCGGAACCTGGGCCTGGTGTCCGCTACCGCATGGAGCATCAGGAACCCCTTCACGACGTTGTCGGAGAGGACGGCCGACCGGAAGAGGTCGCTCAGCGTGTCGCCGCCGTCCGCCGCGCCCGTGCCGCCTGTGCCGTCCGCGCCGTCACCGGACTCCGCCGGAAGCGTCGCGCCGTCAGGGTCGGCGTCCGCGTGGCCGCCCATTTCCGCGGCGAGGCGGGCCCGGACGTGCCGGGCCAGCTCGGCGGGGTTCTTGGCGTCGAACACGGCCATCGCGGGCAGCCGCAGCCCGGTGGCCGCGTTGAGCCCCTTCCGCAGCTCCATCGCGGTCAGCGAGTCGAAGCCCGCTTCGAGGAAGTCGCGCTCGGGGTCGACGGCCTCGGGGCCGCTGTGCCCGAGCACCCCGGCCGCGTAGGCGAGGACGAGGTCCCGAAGCTCGCGTTCCTGCTGCTCCTCCGGGAGCCCGGCGAGGCGCTCGCGCAGCGACTCGGCGTCCGCCCGCGCCCCCGACGCGCTGCGCCGGGACCGCGGCAGGAGCCCGCGGAACAGGTGCGGCGGCTCGGGCACGGCGGCGAGGGCCCTGAGGTCGAGCTTGATCGGGACGAGTGCGGCCTCGTCCAGCGCGGCCGCCGTGTCGAGCAGCGAGAGCCCCTGACCGGGCGGCAGCGCGTCCACACCGGACCTGGCGATCCGCTGGCGTTCGCTGTCGTCGAGCTGCCCGGCCATGCCGCTGTCGTCGGCGGCCCACAGCCCCCAGGCGAGCGATTGCGCGGGCAGGCCCTCGGCCCTGCGGTGGTGGGCCAGGGCGTCCAGGAACGCGTTGGCCGCCGCGTAATTGCCCTGGCCTGGCGTGCCCAGAACACCGGCCGCCGACGAGAACAGCACGAACGCCGACAGCTCCATGTCCCGGGTCAGCTCGTGCAGGTTCCAGGCGGCATCGACCTTCGGGCGTAGGACGGTGTCCACATGCTGCGGTGTGAGCGACGAGATCATGCCGTCGTCCAGCACCCCGGCCGCGTGCACCACACCCGACAGGCGGCGGCCCTCCAGAAGCCTTGCCAGCGCCTCACGGTCGGCCACGTCACACGCGGCCACCTCCACTTCTGCGCCCAGCGCTTCCAACTCCGCCGCCAATTCCGCCGCGCCCGGCGCGTCCGCGCCACGACGGCTGGTCAACAGCAACCGCCGCACACCACGTTCGGCCACCAGATGCCGCGCCACCACACCGCCCAGCGCACCCAAAGCACCCGTCACCAAGATCGCGCCATCAGCGGAAGCGTCCTCGGCGGAAGCGTCTTCGGTCTCTTCGAGCGGTTCAGGCTGGCCCGCCGGGACGCGCGCCAGCCTCGCCGTGTGGAACTCGCCGTCCCGCAGCGCGACCTGAGGTTCGCCCGAGGACGCGAGGACGGCGAGGACCTCGTCGAGTCCGGCGGCGGGCTCGGGGACGTCCGCCAGGACGATCCGGCCGGGGTCCTCCGACTGCGCGGACCGGACCAGGCCCCACACCGCCGCGCCCGCGAGGTCGGTGACCTCGCCTGCGCCGGTCACGGCCACCGCGCCGGAGGTGACGACGGCCAGCCGGGACGCGGCGAACCGCTCCTCCTCCAGCCACGGCCGCAGCACGTCCAGGACGCGGTGGACGGCGGGCCGCACGGCGGCCGCGTCCCGCCCGCCCGTGACGCGCAGCACCACGATCTCCGGGACCGCGGCGTCCGCGACCAGCGCGTCCCATTCCGCCCACTCGGGCGGAGCCGCGGCGGCCGGGCCCGGCGCGGGCAGCGGGGCCCAGTCCAGCCGGAACAGCGAGTCGTGGAACCGCGATCCGGCGGCGGCCGCCAGCCGGTCGGCCGGGACGGCCCGCAGCACGAGCGCGTCCACGGACGCGACGGCGTGTCCGGTGACGTCGGCGAACCGGAGGGACACCGCGCCGTTCTCGGCGGGCGCCACCCGAACTCGCAGCGCTGACGCGCCCGACGCGAACAGCTCCACGCCCGACCATGCGAACGGCAGCAGGATCCCGTCGCCGGACACCCCGGTCAGCGCGATCGCGTGCAGGCCCGCGTCCAGCAGAGCGGGGTGCAGGCCGTAGCCGTCGACGTCCATGTCCTCGGGCAGCGCGACCTCGGCGAACACCTCGTCGCCGCGCCGCCACGCCGCCGTCAGCCCCTGGAAGGCCGGACCGTACTCCAGCCCGGCGACGGCGAGACCGTCGTACAGGTCGGTGACGTCCACGGGTTCGGCATCGGCCGGGGGCCACTGCGCGGGCGAGGGCTCGGGTTCGGGGCCCGCGGGGGTGAGGACGCCGGCGGCGTGGCGGGTCCACGGCTCGTCCGCGTCCGGCCGCGAGTACACCGACACCGGCCGTTCGCCCGAGTCGCCCTCGGCGCCGACGACGACCTGGACGCGGACGCCGCCGTCCTCGGGCAGCACCAGCGGCGCCTCCAGCGCCAGCTCCTCGACGCGGCCGCAGCCGGCCTGGTCGCCCGCGCGGATCGCCAGCTCCACGAAGCCCGCGCCGGGGAACAGCACGACACCGCCGGCGGCGTGGTCGGCGAGCCACGGCTGCGCGGCCGCCGACAGCCTGCCCGTGAGCGTCACGCCGCCCGAATCGGGCGCGGCGAGCGCGGCGCCGAGCAGCGGATGGTCGGGCGCGTCCAGGCCGAGGGACGTCGCGTCGCCGGTCCCGGCCGGGGCGTCGGCCCAGTAGCGGCGGCGCTGGAACGCATACGTCGGCAGCTTCACGACCCGGCCGGACCGCCCGCCACCGTCCAGCACGGCGTTCCAGTCGACGTCGACGCCGCCGGCGAACGCCTCGGCGACCGATGCCAGCAGCCGCCCGAGGCCGCCCTCGCCGCGGCGGAGCGAGCCGACCGCGACGGCGTTCGCGCCGGCCGCGTCCAGGGTCTCGCCGAGGCCCACCAGCAGGCCGGGGTGCGGGCTCGCCTCGACGAACGCGCCGAACCCGTCGGCGAGCAGCGCGCGGGTCGCGTCCTCGAAGCGGACGGTGTTGCGCAGGTTGGCGTACCAGTACTCGGCGTCCAGGGTCGCGGTGTCCACGGGCCCGCCGGTGACCGTGGAGTAGAAGCCCGTCTTCACCGAGCGCGGGGACAGCCCGTCCAGCTCCGCGAGGATCCGGTCGCGGATGCCCTCGACGAACATCGAGTGCGACGCGTAGTCCACGGGGATGACCCGGACGCGGACGCCGTCCCCGTCCAGCGCCGCCCGCAGTTCCTCCAGCGCGCCGACGTCGCCGGACACGACGACCGAACCCGGCCCGTTCACCACGGCCAGCTCCAGCCGGCCGCCGTAGTCTTCGAGCAGGGCGGTGACGCGGTCGGCCGGCGCCGCCACCGACAGCATGCCGCCCTTGCCCGCCAAGCCCTCGCCGATGATGCGGCTGCGGACCGCGACGACGCGTGCGCCGTCGTCCAGGGACAGGGCCCCGGCCACGCACGCCGCGGCGATCTCGCCCTGGGAGTGGCCCACGACGGCCTCCGCACGCACGCCGAACCCGCGCCACGCCTCGGCCAGCGCGACCATCACCGCCCACAGCACGGGCTGGACGACGTCCACCCGTTCCAGCGGCGTGCCGTCGCCGCGGAGGACGTCGAACAGATCCCAGTCGATGTAGGGGCGCAGCGCGTCGGCGCACTCCGCCAGCCGTGCCGCGAAGACCGGCGACGTTTCGAGCAGTTCCACGGCCATGCCCGCCCACTGCGATCCCTGCCCGGGGAACACGAACGCCGTGCGCGCCACGCCGCGGGCGACGCCGCGTACCACCGCGCCGGACTCCCGCCCGGCGGCCAGGTCGGCGAGCGCGCCGAGCGCGGACTCGCGGTCCTCGGCGAGCACGACGGCGCGATGCGCGAAAACGGCCCGGGACGTGACGAGGGCGTGCGCGACGTCCAGCGCGCCGAGCTCGTCGTCGGCCCGGACGAAGGCGGCCAGCCGCTCCGCCTGACCCGCCACCGCGTCGGCGGTCTTCGCGGACACCACCCACGGGACGACGCCCGGCGCGCCGGTGCCGACGCCGTCGCCGTCCTCGTTCGCGGGCGTATCCGGCGCAGGGGCCGGGGGCTCTTCCAGGATCACGTGCGCGTTCGTCCCGCTGATCCCGAACGACGACACCCCGGCGCGGCGCGGACGCCCGTTCGCCGGCCAGTCCCGCGCCTCGGTCAGCAGCCGGACGCCGCCCGCCGACCAGTCCACGTGCGGGGTCGGCTCGTCCACGTGCAGCGTCTTCGGCAGGACGCCGTGGCGCATCGCCTCGACCATCTTGATGATCCCGGCCACCCCGGCGGCGGCCTGCGTGTGGCCCATGTTGGACTTGACGGATCCCAGCCACAGCGGGCGCTCTTCCGGACGGTCCTTCCCGTACGTCGCGAGCAGCGCCTGCGCCTCGATCGGGTCGCCGAGCGTGGTGCCGGTGCCGTGCGCCTCGACCGCGTCCACGTCGTCCAGGCCCAGCCCGGCGTTCGCGAGGGCCTGCCGGATCACGCGCCGCTGCGACGGGCCGTTCGGCGCGGTCAGCCCGTTGGACGCGCCGTCCTGGTTGATCGCACTGCCCCGGACGACCGCCAGCACCGGGTGACCGTTGCGGCGGGCGTCCGCCAGCCGCTCGACGAGCAGCATCCCGGCGCCCTCGCCCCAGCCGGTGCCGTCGGCCGCCGCCGCGAACGACTTGCTGCGCCCGTCGCCCGCCAGGCCGCGCTGGCGGCTGAACTCCACGAACGTCCCGGGCGTCGCCATCACCGTCACGCCGCCCGCCAGCGCCAGCGAGCACTCGCCCGACCGCAGCGCCTGGACGGCCAGGTGCAGCGCGACGAGCGACGACGAGCACGCCGTGTCGACCGAGACGGCCGGGCCCTCCAGCCCGAGCGTGTAGGAGACGCGGCCCGACGCGATGCTTCCCGCGTTGGCCCCGCCCGCGTAGTCGTGGTACATCACCCCGGCGAACACGCCGGTGGCGCTCCCCCGAAGCGCGGACGGGTCGATGCCGGCGTCCTCGAACGCCTCCCAGGACGTCTCCAGCAGCAGCCGCTGCTGCGGATCGGTCTCCTCCGCCTCACGCGGCGAGATGCCGAAGAACTCGGCGTCGAAGTCCGCCGCGTCGTAGAGGAACCCGCCCTCGGCCGCATACGTCTTGCCCGGTTTGCCGGGCTCGGGGTCGTAGAGGCCGTCGACGTCCCAGCCGCGGTCGCGGGGGAACGGCGCCACCGCGTCGACGCCCGCCGACACCAGGCGCCACAGGTCGTCCGGCCGGGAGACGCCGCCGGGGTAGCGGCACGCCATCCCGATGATCGCGATCGGGTCGTCGCCCGCCGCCGCGCCGGCCGCCGCGGGGAGCGCGGCGTCGTCGTCCGCGCCGAGGACCTCGCCCTCGATGTGGCGGGCCACGGCGCGCGCGTTCGGATGGTCGAAGACCAGGGTGGCCGGCAGGCGCAGCCCGGTCGCCGCGTTGAGGAGGTTGCGCAGCTCCACCGCCGACAGCGACGTGAAGCCCAGCTCGCTGAACGCCCGGTCCGGTTCGATGGACGCGGTGCCGTCGTGACCGAGGACCGCGGCGACCTGCGCGCGCACCAGGTCGAGCAGGACGCGTTCGCGATCCGGGCCGTCCAGCCCGGCCAGCCGGCGGCGCAGCGACGACGCGCCACCGCCCCGCGCCGCCTGCCGGGCGGGAGTCCGGACCAGGCCGCGCAGCATCGGCGGCAGCAGGCCCGAACCCGCGAACGACCGCATCAGCGCCAGGTCAAGCCGGACCGGCACGAGCACGGCCGTGTCTGTGTCTGCGCGGATTGTGTCGTCGAAGAGTGCGAGGCCCTCGTCCGGTGCGAGCGGCGGCATGCCGGAGCGCCGGAGCCGCTCGGCGTCCGCGTCGTCCAGGCGGCCCGCCATCCCGCCCGTCCCGCTCCACGGCCCCCACGCCAGCGACGTGGCGGCGAGCCCTCGCGCGCGGCGGTGCGCGGCCAGCGCGTCCAGGAACGCGTTGGCCGCCGCGTAGTTCCCCTGCCCCGCGCCGCCGAGCGTCCCGGCGACGGACGAGAACAGCACGAACGCCGACAGATCCATGTCTTGGGTCAGCTCGTGCAGGTGCCACGCGGCGTCTGCCTTGGGCCGTAGGACGGTGTCCATCCGCTCGGGCGTCAGGGACGAGATCACGCCGTCGTCAAGCACCCCGGCCGCGTGGATCACGCCGGTGAGCGGGTGCTCGTCCGGGATCCGTGCGAGAAGCCCGGCGACCGCGTCGCGGTCCGCCGCATCGCACGCGGCGACCTCGGCGTCCGCGCCCGCCGCCGCGAGCTCCGCGCGCAGCTCCGCCGCGCCCGGGGCGTCCAGGCCGCGGCGGCTGGTCAGCAGCAGGCGCCGGACGCCGTGCGCCGCCACCAGATGCCGCGCCACCAGCGCGCCGAGCCCGCCCGTGCCACCGGTGATCAGGACCGTCCCGTCCGCCGTCCATGGTCCAGTGCCGGGGCGGGGGCCGGTGGCGCGGGCCAGGCGCGGGACGCGGGCCTGTCCGGCCCGCACCGCGAGTTCCGGCTCGTCCGCCCGCAGCACGGCAGGCAGGAGGCCGGACGGCGGCTCGTCCTCGTCCAGGTCCAGGAGGACGAAACGGTCCGGGTTCTCTGTCTGCGCGGTGCGGATCAGGCCCCGCACGGAGGCGGCGGCGAGATCGTCCGGGCCGTCGTCCGCGCCGGCGGCGACCGCGCCGCGCGTGACCACCACCAGCCGGGACGAGCCGAACCGCGCATCGGCCAGCCAGGTCCGCACGACGCCCAGGGCCTCGTGCGCGGCCGAACGGACGGCGTCCGGGACATTGCCCGACCGCCGCGCGCACGACCACACCACCACGTCCGGGATCGGATGCCCGGTCCCGGCCGCCTCGGCCAGCGCGGCGAGGTCGGGGAAATGCGCGGTCGCGGCGTCGAGACCGAGCCGGTCCGGGCCGTCCGCGCCGACGACGGCCCAGCCGTCCCCGGCATCGGACGTGCCGGCTCCGGACGTGCCGGCTCCGGACGCGCCGTCCAGCGGATGCGGTGTCCATGTCACCTGGAACAGCGAGTCGGCGCCCGGCCCGTCCGCGGCACCGAGTTCCCCCGCCGGCACCGGCCGCGTCACCAGCGAGTCCACGGACAGCACCGTGCCGCCGGACTCGTCCGCCAGCATCATGGCCACACCGCCGTCACCGGCCGGCGTGACGTGGACGCGAACCGACGAGGCGCCGGAGGCCAGCAGCCTCACCCCGCTCCACTCGAAGGGGAGGACCGCCTCCTGGCCGTCGTCGCCGCTGATGAGCATCACGTGCATCGCGGCGTCCAGCAGCGCCGGGTGGACGCCGAACCCACCGGCCTCGGCCCGGACCTCGTCCGGGAGTGCGACCTCGGCGAACAGCTCGTCCCCGAGCCGCCACGCCGCCCGAAGCCCCTGGAACACCGGACCGTAGCCGAACCCGCGCGCGGAGAGGTCGTCGTAGACGTTGTCGACGTCCACGGCGGTCGCGCCGGCGGGCGGCCATGCCGCGAGGTCGGACGCTTCGGCCTCCGGTGCCGGGCCGGCGGCGGCGAGGACGCCGTCGGCGTTGCGCGTCCACGGAAGGTCGTCCGGGGCGTCGGCGCGGCGGGAGTAGACGCTCACCGGACGAGCGCCGTCCTCATCCGCGGCGCCCACCACGACCTGGACGTCGACACCGCCGTGCTCGGGCAGCGTCAACGGCGCCAGCAGCGTCAGCCGCTCCAGCACGTCGCAGCCGACCTGGTCCCCGGCCCGGACGGCCAGTTCCACGAACGCCGTCCCGGGCAGCAGCGTGTTGCCGAGCACCTCGTGGTCGGCGAGCCACGGCTGCGCGCCCGCCGACAGGCGGCCGGTCAGCGCCACGCCGTCGGAGTCCGGCAGCGCGACGGCCGCGCCCAGCAGCGGATGCTCCGCGGCGACCTGGCCGAGCATCGACACGTCGCCCGAGACCGCCGGGGCGTCCAGCCAGTAGCGGCGCCGCTGGAAGGCGTAGGTCGGGAGGTCCACCCGTCGCGCGTTCCGTCCCGCGAAGATCGCGGTCCAGTCCACGGCTGCGCCGTGCGCGTGGATCGCGCCGAGTGCCGCGAACACCTCCGGCTCCTCCGCCCGGTCCCGGCGCAACACCGGGACGAGCACGGCCTCGGCCGGGTCGGCGACGCAGCTCTGCGCCATCGCCGTCAGGACGCCGTCCGGCCCGACTTCAACGAACCGCGTCACGCCCTCGGACTCCAGCCGCGCGACGGCGTCGGCGAACCGGACCGCCTCCCGCACATGCCGCACCCAGTACTCGGGCGACGTCAGCTCCGCCGCCGCGACGCGGCCGGTGAGACCCGACACGATCGGCACGGACGGAGTCGCGTAGGCGAGCCCTTCCGCGACGGCGCGGAAGTCGTCGAGGATCGGGTCCATGAGGGGCGAATGGAAGGCGTGCGAGACCCGGAGGCGGGTCGTCCTGCGCCCCTGAGCCTCGAAAGTGGCCTGGATCTCCGCGACCGCGTCCTCCGCTCCGGAGATCACGGCCGACCGGGGCCCGTTCAGCGCGGCGATCGCCACGCGGGGCTCGGCGTCCAGCAGCGATGTCAGCTCGTCCTCGGCGGCTTCGACGGCCGCCATCGCACCACCCGCGGGGAGCGCCTGCATCAGGCGTCCGCGCGCTGCCACCAGCGTCGCCGCGTCCCGCAGCGACCACACTCCCGCGACGTGCGCGGCGGTGATCTCGCCGATGGAGTGACCGGCCAGGAAGTCGGGACGGACGCCCCAGGATTCGAGGAGCCGGAACAGCGCCACCTCGACGGCGAACAGCCCGGCCTGCGTGAACACCGTCTGATCGATCAGCTCGGCGTCCGACCAGATCACGTCGCGGAGCGGACGGTCCAGGTGCTCGTCCAGCGCCGCGCACACGTCGTCGAAGGCGTCCGCGAAGGGCTGGAACGCCGCGTAAAGCTCGCGGCCCATGCCGAGCCGCTGCGCGCCCTGACCGGAGAACAGGAACGCCGTCGAGCCGGTGGAGACGGTTCCGGTGGGCACGTCCGGACGGGACTCGCCCGCCGCGACCGCCGCCAGCCCGCGCAGCCCCGAGGCCCGGTCACCCGCCACCACAACCGCACGATGGTCGAGGACGGCGCGCGAGGTCGCGAGCGTGAAGCCCACGTCCAGTGGCGTCAGCTCCGGACGCTCCACCAGGTACGCGTGCAGCTTCTCCGCTTGTCCCCGCAGGCCCTCGGCGGACTTGCCGGACACGACCCAGGGCACAACACCGGACTCCTCGCCGGACTCCGCGACGTCGTCTACCGCCTCGGGTTCTTCGATGATGACGTGCGCGTTGGTGCCGCTGATCCCGAAGGACGAGATCCCGGCACGGCGCGGATGCCCGTTGACCGGCCACTCCCGCACTTCGGTCAGCAGCTCTACGTCCCCGGCCGACCAGTCGACGTGCGGGGTCGGCTCGTCAATGTGCAGGGTTTTGGGGAGGACGCCGTGGCGCATCGCCTCGACCATCTTGATGATCCCCGCCACCCCGGCGGCGGCCTGCGTGTGGCCGATGTTCGACTTGATCGACCCCAGCCACAGCGGACGTCCCTCTGCACGGTTCTGCCCGTAGGTCGCCAATACCGCTTGCGCTTCGATCGGGTCGCCCAGCGTGGTGCCAGTGCCGTGCGCTTCGACCGCGTCCACATCGCCCGTGGTCAGGCCGGCGGTGGCGAGCGCCTGGCCGATCACCCGCCGCTGCGACGGCCCGTTCGGCGCGGTCAGGCCATTGGACGCACCGTCCTGGTTGACCGCACTGCCCCGCACGATCGCCAACACTTGATGACCATTGCGCTGGGCGTCCGACAGCCGCTCCACCAGCAACATCCCGGCACCCTCGCCCCAGGACGTGCCGTCCGCCGAGGCCGCAAACGATTTGGCCCGGCCGTCTGGGGCCAGGCCGCGCTGGCGGCTGAACTCCACGAATGTCTCAGGGGTGGCCATCACCGCGACGCCACCGGCCAGCGCCAGCGAGCATTCGCCCGAGCGCAGCGCTTGGACGGCCCAATGCAGCGCGACCAGCGATGATGAGCAGGCGGTGTCAACGGTGACCGCCGGGCCTTCCAGGCCGAGGGTGTAGGAGATACGGCCCGACGCCACCGAACCCGTGCTGTTGTTGTAGGCGTAGTCGTGATACATCATCCCGGCGAACACACCCGTCGCACTGCCACGCAGAGACGTCGGATCGATACCCGCCCGCTCAAGCGCCTCCCACGACACCTCCAACAGCAACCGCTGCTGCGGATCCATCAGCCAGGCCTCGTTGGGGCTGATGCCGAAGAAGTCCGCGTCGAAGTCGGCCGCGTCGTCCAGGAAGCCGCCCTGGTTCACGTAGCTCTTGCCCGGACGGCCGGGCTCGGGGTCGTACAGCCCGGCCAGGTTCCAGCCGCGGTCGGACGGAAGACCGGAGACGCCGTCCACGCCTCCGGCGACGAGCCGCCACAGGTCGTCGGGGGTGGCGACGCCGCCGGGGTAGCGGCACGCCATCCCGACGATCGCGATCGGGTCGTCGTCGACCGGCACCCGGACGGCCACGGCCGGAACCGCGCCGGACGGGTCGCCGCCGGACAGCTCGTCGAGGAGGTGCCCGGCAAGGACGTCCGGGGTCGGGTGGTCGAAGACGAGCGTCGCGGGAAGCCGCAGGCCCGTCGCCTGGTTCAGCCGGTTGCGCAGCTCGACGGCCGACAGCGAGTCCACGCCGAGGTCCCGGAACGCGCGGACGGCGTCAATGGCGCGCGGCCCGTCGAAGCCGAGGGCCAGCGCGGTCTGGTTCCGGACGATGTCCACCAGCACGGGGCGCCGGTCCGCCTCCGGCAGCGCCGCGAGCCGGTCCCGCAGCGCGGCACCGGCCCCGGCTGAGGACGCGGCCCGGCGGCGGGCGCGCCCGCCCACCAGGTCGCGCAGCACGGGCGGCAGGTCGTCGCCGGCGCCCGCGAGCGCCTTGACGTCCAGCCCGATCGGCACGAGCAGCGGCTCCGCGGACCGGGACGCGGCGTCGAAGAGCGCGAGGCCCTCGTCGGCGGGCAGCGCCCGGACGCCCGAGCGGGCCATGCGGCGGACGTCGCCGCCGTCCAGCGCGCCGGTCATGGCGCTGCCGTCCGCCGCCCACAGGCCCCACGCCAGCGACTGCGCGGGCAGGCCGCGCGCCGTGCGGTAGGCGGCGAGGCCGTCCAGGAAGGCGTTCGCGGCGGCGTAGTTGGCCTGGCCCGGCGTGCCGAGGACACCGGCGGCCGAGGAGAACAGGACGAACGCGGACAGGCTCATGTCGCGGGTGAGCTCGTGCAGGTTCCAGGCCGCGTCCGCCTTGGGCCGCAGGACGGCGTCCACGCGTTCGGGGGTGAGCGCGGTGAACGTCGCGTCGTCCAGGACTCCGGCGGCGTGGATCACGCCGGTCAGTGGGCGGTCCGCGGGCAGGCCGCCGAGCAGCCGCGCCAGCGCGTCGCGGTCGGCCGCGTCGCAGGCGGCCACCGTGACGTCGGCGCCGAGCCCGCGCAGGTCGGCGGCCAGGTCCGCGGCGCCGGGCGCGTCCATGCCGCGGCGGCTGGTCAGCAGCAGCCGCCGCACGCCGCGCTCGGTGACCAGGTGCCGGGCGAGCAGCGCGCCGAGGCCGCCGGTCCCGCCGGTGATCAGTACGGTTCCGGCGCCGTCCAGCACCGGGGCGGTGGACGCCGTCCCGGTAACGCCCGGGTCGGACGGGTCGGGGTGGGCCGGGACGCGGGCCAGGCGGAGCACGTGCCCGCGCCCGTCCCGGAGCGCCACCTGCGGCTCGCCCGCCGCCGCGGCGGCCGCGACGGCGGCGGGCCGGTCGGCGGGGTCGTCGGAGTCCACGAGGACGATCCGGTCCGGGTGCTCCGCCTGGGCGGACCGCAGCAGGCCCCACACCGCCGCGCCCGCGAGGTCGGACAGGTCGTCGCCGGTCACCGCGACCGCGCCGCTCGTCAGCACCAGGAGGCGCGAGGCGGCGTACCGGTCGCCGTCCAGCCATGAGCGCGTCACGTCGAGCACCCGGTGCACGGCGTCGCGGACGTCGCGGACGTCGCGGGCCGTCCCGCCGTCGACGGGCAGCACGACCGTCTCCGGAACGTCGGCGGCGTCGTCGTCATCCAGGTCGTTCCACAGCGCCCACGACGGGACGGCGGGCTCGTCGGCCGGGACGGGGGTCCAGTTCGGCCGGTAGAGCGAGTCGTGATGGCCGGACGCCCCGCTCGTGAACCGCTCGGCCTGGACGGGCCGCGACACGAGCGAGCCGGCGCTCAGCACCGGGCGGCCGGACTCGTCGGCGAGCAGGATCGTCATCCCGTCCGCGCCGGCGGGCGTCAGCCGCGCCCGGACGGACGTGGCGCCCGACGCGTGCAGCCGCACCCCGTTCCACGCGAACGGCAGCACCATCCCGCCGTCGTGGTGCGCGCCGTCCGAGGCGACCAGCCCGGCGTGGAGCACCGCGTCCAGCAGCGCCGGGTGGACGCCGAAGCCGTCCTCCTGGTCCTGTTCGGGCAGTGCGATCTCGGCGAACAGCTCGTCGCCGCGCCGCCACACCGCGCGAAGGCCCTGGAACAGCGGGCCGTAGCCGTAGCCCGCGTCTGCCAGCCGCTCGTACGCGCCGTCCACCGGCACCGGCGCGGTGCCCTCTGGCGGCCACGCGGCCAGGTCGAACGCCGGTTCCGGGGCGTCGTCCGCGAGCACACCGGTGGCGTGCCGGACCCACATCCGGTCATCCGCCCTGGAGTGGACGCCCACAACCCGGCGGCCCTCGTCGTCGGCGGCCTCCACGACCACCTGGACGGCGATGTCGCCGTGTTCGGGCAGGACGAGCGGCGCCTGCAGGGTCAGTTCCTCCAGCGTCCCGCAGCCGAGCAGGTCGCCCGCGTGGATCGCGAGGTCGACGAACGCGGTTCCGGGCAGCACCACGCTGCCCAGCATCCGGTGGTCGGCGAGCCACGGCTGCGAGTCGACCGACAGCCGCCCCGTCAGCACCGCGCCGCCCGCGTCCGGGAGCACGACCGCGGCGCCGAGCAGCGGATGCTCCACCGGGCCGAGGCCGAGGGCCGCCGCGTCGGCCGCGCCCGGCCGGTCCACCAGCCAGAACCGCTCGCGCTGGAACGCGTAGGTCGGCAGGTCCACCCGGCGGGCGCCGCGTCCCGCCAGGAGCGCGGACCAGTCGACGTCGGCGCCGGTCGCGTGCAGCGCGCCGATCGCGGACAGCAGCGTCGCGGCCTCGGGGGCGTCGGCCTTCAGCGCGGGCACGGCGGCGATGCCGTCCGGCGCGGTCAGCGCGGCCTGCGCCAGGGCGGTCAGCACTCCGCCCGGGCCGAGTTCGACGAACCGTGTCGCGCCTTCGTCCTCCAGGTGCCGGACGGCGTCGGCGAACCGCACCGCGTGCCGGACGTGCCGCACCCAGTAGTCCGGTGCGGCGAGCTCCTCAGGCGTCGCGGTCCGGCCGGTGAGGTCGGACACGACGGGAATCGCGGGCGGGCTGTAGGCGACGCTCTCCGCCACCCGGCGGAACTCGTCGAGCATCGGTTCCATCAGCGGCGAGTGGAACGCGTGCGAGACGCGCAGCCGGGTCGTCTTGCGGCCCCGCGCGGCGAACTCGTCGACGATGCGGGCCACGGCGCTCTCGGCTCCGGAGACGACGACCGAGTCCGGGCCGTTCACGGCGGCGATGTCGATCGCGGCGGCGTCCAGCAGCGGCGTCACCTCGTCCTCGGACGCCTGGACCGCGGTCATCGCACCGCCTGCCGGGAGCGCCTGCATCAGCCGTCCGCGTGCGGCGACGAGGGTGGCGGCGTCCTCCAGCGACCAGAGTCCCGCGACGTGCGCGGCCGCGAGCTCGCCGATCGAATGACCGGCCAGCAGGTCGGGACGGACGCCCCAGGATTCGAGGAGCCGGAACAGCGCCACCTCGACCGCGAACAGCCCGGCCTGGGTGTAGGCCGTCCGGTCGAGCAGCTCGGCGTCGGACCAGACGACCTGCCGCAGCGGTGTGTCCAGATGCTTGTCGAATTCCGCGCAGGCGGCGTCGAAGGCGTCCGCGAACTCCGGGAACGCCTCGTGCAGCTCGCGGCCCATTCCCACGCGCTGGGCGCCCTGCCCGGAGAACAGGAACGCGGTCAGGCCGGGAGCGGCGACTCCCCGCGCGATGTCGCGGCCGGGTGCGCCTTCGGCGAGCGCGTCCAGGTCCGCCAGGAGGGCGTCGCGGTCCGCGCCCACGACCACCGCGCGGTGTTCGAGGACGGCGCGTGTCGTGGCCAGGGAGAACGCCACGTCCAGGGGGTCGAGCTCCGCGCGGTCCCGGAGGAACGACGCCAGCCGCCGGGCCTGTGCGCGCAGCCCGTCCTCGCCGCGTGCGGACAGCGCCCACGGCACGGCGGGCAGCGGCTGCGGCTGCGGCTCGGCCGACCGCTCGGACTCGGGCTCGGCCTCGGGTTCTTCGATGATGACGTGGGCGTTGGTGCCGCTGATCCCGAAGGACGAGATCCCGGCGCGGCGCGGATGCCCGTCCACCGGCCATTCGCGCGCCTCGGTCAGCAGCTCTACGTCCCCGGCCGACCAGTCGACGTGCGGGGTCGGGTCATCTATGTGCAGGGTCTTGGGCAGGACGCCGTGGCGCATCGCCTCGACCATCTTGATGATCCCGGCCACGCCTGCGGCGGCCTGTGTGTGGCCGATGTTCGACTTGATCGACCCCAGCCACAGCGGACGCTCCTCGGGACGGTCCCGGCCGTAGGTCGCGAGGAGCGCCTGCGCCTCGATCGGGTCGCCCAGGGCCGTGCCGGTGCCGTGCGCTTCCACCGCGTCGACCTGATCGGCGGCCAGCCGTGCGTTCGCCAGGGCCTGGCCGATCACCCGCCGCTGCGACGGCCCGTTCGGCGCGGTCAGGCCATTGGACGCGCCGTCCTGGTTGACCGCGCTGCCCCGCACGATCGCCAACACGCGGTGACCGTTGCGCTGGGCGTCCGACAACCGCTCCACCAGCAACATCCCGGCGCCCTCACCCCAGGACGTGCCATCTGCCGAAGCCGCGAACGACTTGGCCCGGCCGTCCGGGGCCAGGCCGCGCTGGCGGCTGAACTCGATGAACGCGTCCGGCGTCGCCATCACCGCGACACCACCGGCGAGGGCCAGCGAGCACTCCCCTGCCCGAAGCGCCTGAACCGCCAGATGCAAAGCGACCAGGGATGAGGAACACGCCGTGTCGACCGTGACCGCCGGGCCTTCCAGGCCGAGGGTGTAGGAGATCCGGCCCGACGCCACCGAACCCGTGCTGTTGTTGTAGGCGTAGTCGTGGTACATCATCCCGGCGAACACACCGGTCGCACTGCCACGCAGGGACGTGGGGTCGATGCCCGCACGTTCGAGCGCTTCCCAGGAAACCTCCAGCAGCAACCGCTGCTGCGGGTCCATCATGAACGCCTCGTTCGGGCCGACCCCGAAGAAGCCGGGATCGAAACCGGCCGCATCGTGCAGGAACCCGCCCCGGTCCACGTAGCTCTTGCCCGGACGGCCCGGTTCCGGGTCATACAGGTCCGAGGCCCAGCCGCGGTCGGACGGGAAGCCCGACAGCGCGTCCACGCCGTCCGCGACCAGGGTCCAGAGGTCCTCGGGCGAGGTGACGCCGCCGGGGTAGCGGCACGCCATGCCCACGATCGCGATCGGCTCGCGCAGCTCGGCCGTGAGCTTGCGGTGCCGCGCCCGCAAGCGTTCGGTCTCCTTCAGCGACGCCCGAAGTGCCGTCAGGAGTTTTTCGTCGGTTTCAGGCATCGTCGCTCACTCTTCCCGCGTCGTGTCGTCGAACCCGGCGCCGTCGAGCGCCATGCTGATCAGGCTTTCGGTGTCCATCGCGTCGATCGGGCCGCGCTCGCCGCCGTCGTCGCCGGCGGGCTCCGCGGCCAGGTCCCGGGCCCCGGCGAGCTCCAGGAGGCTGTCCATCAGCCCGGCGTCCCGCAGCCGGTTGAGGGGGATCGCCTGGAGGATGCGGCGCACCTCCGCCTCCCCGCCGTCGCCGTCGGCGCCGAGGTCCGGGGCCAGCTCCGCGCCGAGATGGGCGGCGAGGACGCGGGGGCTCGGATAGTCGAACACCAGCGTCGGAGAGAGCCGCAGCCCCGTCGCCGCGTTCAGGCCGTTGCGGAGCTCCACCGCGGTGAGCGAGTCGAACCCCAGCTCGCTGAAGGCACGGCCGGGCTCGATCGCCCGCGGCCCGTCGTGTCCGAGGGTCGCCGCCGCATGCGTCCGGACGATCTCCAGCAGCGCCTCGTCCCGCTCGTCCGGGGACAGCCCGGCCAGGCGGCGGCGCAGCGCGTCCGCCGAGCCCGGCCCGGCACCCGCGACTCTCCGGGACGGCCGCCGCACCAGACCCCGCAGCAGCGGAGGCAGGTCATCGGCGCCGGTGGCGGAGCCGGTTGCGGCCAGGCCCTTGAGGTCCAGCCCGATTGGGACCAGCGCGGCATCGTCCAGCGTGCCCGCCGTGTCGAGCAGCTCCAGCGCCCGCGCGGCCGGCAGCGCGGTCACGCCGGAGCGGGCCATCCGCCGGACGTCGCCGTCGCCGAGGCGGCCCGCCATGCCGTCGTCGTCGGTCCGCCACAGCCCCCACGCGAGCGACTGGGCGGGCAGGCCGTGCGCGCGCCGGTGCGCGGCCAGCGCGTCCAGGTAGGCGTTCGCCGCCGCGTAGTTGCCCTGGCCGGGGGCGCCCATCACTCCGGCGGCCGAGGAGAACAGCACGAACGCCGACAGGTCCATGTCGCGGGTCAGCTCGTGCAGGTTCCAGGCCGCGTCCACCTTCGGGCGGAGGACGGTGTCCATGCGCTCCGGTGTGAGCGACGGGATGACGCCGTCGTCCAGCACCCCGGCCACGTGGACGATCCCGGTCAGGCGCCGATCCGCCAGCAGGTCCGCGACGGCGTCCCGGTCGGCGAGGTCGCAGGCCGCGATCTCGGCCTCGGCGCCCAGCGCGGCCAGCTCGGCGCGCAGCTCCGCCGCTCCTGGGGTGTCCATGCCGCGCCGTCCGGCGAGCAGCAGCCGACGGACGCCGTGCCCGGTCACCAGATGCCGCACGACCGCCCCGCCGAGCGCGCCCATCGCGCCGGTGACCAGCACCGGACCCTCGCCCGCCAGGACGGAGGCGGGCGCGCCGCCGGACGGTCCCGCCGGCACGCGCGCCGGCACGCGCGCCAGCCTCGGGACGTGCGCCGCGCCGTCGCGAACGGCGACCTGCGGCTCGCCCGGGACCATTGCGGCCAGCGCCGCGCGGACGTCGAGGTCCTCTGCGGCCCCGCCCGGGAGGTCTGCGAGCGTGACGCGGCCGGGGTTCTCCGACTGCGCAGAACGGACGAGGCCCCACACCGCCGCGCCCGCCAGGTCGGTGACGTCCTCGCCGTCCACGGACACCGCGCCGGACGTGACGACCAGGAGCCTGGACGCGGCGAACCGCTCCTCGTCCAGCCAGGTCCGCAGGACGTCCAGGACGTGGTGGAGGGTTCTCCTGACGGTGGCGGCGTCCGTCCCGCCGGTCACCGGGAGAACGACGACCTCGGGCACGTCGCCGTCCGGCTTCAGCGCCTCCCAGTCCGCCCACGACGCGCCGGGCTCACCGTCCGCGCCAGCCGCCGCCAATGACCATTCCACCCGGAACAGCGATTCGTGGAACTCCGGACCGGCCGACGCCAGCTGATCCGCGGAGATTTCCCGCAGGGCCAGCGACCCGACGGACGCGACCGCGCGCCCGGCGGCGTCCGACAGGTGCAGCGACATATCGTCGCCGTCGTTCGGTGTCACTCGCACGCGCAGCGCCGTCGCGCCTGAGGCGAACAGTTCCACCCCGGACCACGCGAACGGCACGGCCGTGCCGGAGCCCGCCCGCCCGCTCAGCGCGATCGCGTGCAACGTCGCGTCCAGCAGCGCCGGATGCATCCCGAAGCCGTCCTCCTGAGCCTGCTCGGGCAGCGCGACCTCGGCGAACACCTCGTCGCCCGACCGCCATGCCGCCGTCAGACCGCGGAAGACCGGGCCGTAGCCGAGGCCCGCCTCCGCCATGTCCTCGTAGAACCCGTCCAGGTCGACGGGCACGGCGTCCGGCGGCGGCCACGGCCGCGTGTCGGGAACCGGCTCCGCGGCGCCCGCGGTGACGACTCCGGCGGCGTGCCGCCGCCACGGGCCGTCGGTGTCCGCGTCGGCGCGCGAGTACACGGCGACGGGCCTGCGGTCAGGGTCCGTCTCCTCGGCGTCGCCGACCACGACCTGCAGCGCCACGCCTCCGTCGCGGGGCAGGACGAGAGGCGTCTCCAGCGTCAGCGAGTCCAGTGCGCCACAACCGGCCTGCTCCCCGGCCCGGACGGCCAGCTCCACGAACCCGGCGCCCGGGAACAGGACCGTCCCCCCGACCGTGTGATCGGCCAGCCACGGCTGCGCGATCAGCGACAGCCGCCCGGTCAGCACCGCCCCACCGGACTCGGGCGACGGGACCACGGCGCCGAGCAGCGGATGCCCGGCCTGGCCCAGCCCCATCGACAGCGGGTCCCCGCCGGTCACCTGGTCGCTCAGCCAGTACCGGCGGCGCTGGAACGCGGCCGTGGGCAGGTCGACGCGCCGCGCGCCCCGCCCGCCGAACACCGCGTGCCAGTCGACGGACGCGCCCGAGGCGTGGAGATGCCCGGCGGCGGTGAGCAGGCCGGTCGCCTCGGCGCCGTCGCGGCGCAGCACCGGCACCGCGACACGTTCGCCGGACGGGTCGTCCAGCAGGCCCCGGACCATCGCGGTCAGGACGCCGTCCGGTCCCAGCTCCACGAACCGTGTCACGCCCTCGGACTCCAGCCGCGCGACGGCGTCGGCGAACCGGACCGCCTCCCGCACATGCCGCACCCAGTACTCCGGGGACGTCAGCTCCTCCGCCTCGGCCACCCCGCCGGTGAGGGCGGACACGACGGCGACGCGGGGCGGGGCGTAGGCGAGGCTCTCGGCGATTTCGCGGAACTCGTCGAGCATCGGGTCCATCAGCGGTGAGTGGAACGCGTGTGACACCCGGAGCCTGGACGTCTTGCGGCCGAGCCCGTCGAAATGGGACCGGAGGTCGTCCACTGCCGCCTCGTCGCCCGACACGACCACCGAGTCCGGGCCGTTCACCGCGGCGATGTCGACGCGTCCGGTGGCGAGCAGCGGGGTCACTTCGTCCTCGGATGCCTGGACGGCCGCCATCGCGCCGCCCGCAGGGAGCGCCTGCATCAGGCGTCCGCGCGCCGCGACCAGCGTGGCCGCGTCCCGCAGCGACCACACTCCGGCGACGTGCGCGGCGGTGATCTCGCCGATGGAGTGACCGGCCAGGAAGTCGGGGCGGACGCCCCAGGATTCGAGGAGCCGGAACAGCGCCACCTCGACGGCGAACAGGCCCGCCTGCGCGTAGCCGGTCTGGTCGAGGGCGTCGCCGTCGCCGGGCTCGCCTGCGGAACCGATCACGTCCTTGAGCGGACGGTCGAGGTGGGTGTCCAGCTCGGCGCACACGGCGTCGAAGGCGTCCGCGAACGCGGGGAACGTGGCGTGCAGCTCCCCGCCCATGCCCACGCGCTGCGCTCCCTGGCCGGTGAACAAGAACGCCGTCGAGCCGGCGGAGGCGATGGCCCGGAGGAGGCCGGGACGGGGATCCGATCCCTCGGCAAGCCTCGCCAGTCCTCGCAGTGCCGCGTCCCGGTCGGCGGCCAGCACCACCGCGCGATGCGGAAGCGCGGCCCTGGAGGTCGCCAGCGAGAACCCCACGTCGAGCGGGGACACGTCCGGACGTGCATCGAGGTACGAGCCGAGCTTCTCCGCTTGGGCGCGAAGTCCCGGCTCGTCGCGGGCGGAGATCACCCACGGCACGACCGGCAGCGGGTCCCGCGTCTCTTCGACGGGCTCGGACGGCTGCGGTTCAGGCTCGGGTTCCTCGATGATGACGTGCGCGTTGGTGCCGCTGATCCCGAACGAGGAGATCCCGGCACGGCGCGGATGCCCGTTGACCGGCCACTCCCGCGCCTCGGTCAGCAGCTCGACCGCGCCTGCCGTCCAGTCGACGTGCGGGGTCGGCTCGTCAATGTGCAAGGTCTTGGGCAGGACGCCGTGGCGCATCGCCTCGACCATCTTGATGATCCCCGCCACCCCGGCGGCGGCCTGCGTGTGGCCGATGTTCGACTTGATCGACCCGAGCCACAGCGGGCGTCCCTCGGGACGGTTCTGCCCGTAAGTCGCCAACACCGCCTGCGCTTCAATCGGGTCGCCCAGGGTGGTGCCGGTGCCGTGCGCTTCGACCGCGTCCACATCGCCCGTGGTCAGACCGGCGGTAGTGAGGGCTTGGCCGATTACCCGGCGCTGCGACGGGCCGTTCGGCGCGGTCAGGCCATTGGACGCGCCGTCCTGGTTGACCGCACTGCCCCGCACGATCGCCAACACCTGGTGCCCGTTGCGGCGGGCGTCCGACAACCGCTCCACCAGCAGCATCCCGGCACCCTCGCCCCAGGATGTGCCGTCCGCCGAGGCGGCGAACGACTTGGCCCGGCCGTCTGGGGCCAGGCCGCGCTGGCGGCTGAATTCGATGAAGGTATCCGGCGTGGCCATGACGGTCACGCCGCCGGCCAGCGCCAGCGAGCATTCGCCCGAGCGCAGGGCTTGGACGGCCCAGTGCAGCGCGACCAGCGATGATGAGCAGGCGGTGTCGACCGTGACCGCCGGTCCTTCAAGGCCGAGGGTGTAGGAGATACGGCCCGACGCCACCGAACCCGTGCTGTTGTTGTAGGCGTAGTCGTGATACATCATCCCGGCGAACACACCCGTCGCACTGCCACGCAGAGACGTCGGATCAATGCCCGCACGTTCAAGCGCCTCCCAGGAAACCTCCAGCAGCAACCGCTGCTGCGGATCCATCAGCCAGGCCTCGTTGGGGCTGATGCCGAAGAAGTCCGCATCGAAATCACCGGCGTCGTAGAGGAACCCGCCCTGATCGACGTAACTCGTGCGCGGACGAGTGCCGTCCGGGTCGTAGAGGCGTTCCACGCTCCAGTCGCGGTCGTCCGGGAAGGCGGAGATGCCGTCCGTCCCGTCCGCGACAAGGCTCCAGAGGTCCTCCGGCGAGACGACGCCGCCGGGGTAGCGGCACGCCATCCCGACGATCGCGATCGGATCGTCATCGACCGCCGCCGCCCGGACCGCGACCCCCGTCCCGGCGGAATCCGTCCCTAGCAGCTCATCGACCAGATAGCGCGCCAGCGCCACCGGCGTCGGATAGTCGAACACCAGCGTCGCGGGAAGCCGCAGGCCCGTCGCCTGGTTCAGCCGGTTGCGCAGCTCGACGGCCGACAGCGAGTCGACGCCGAGGTCCCGGAAGGCCCGCTCACCGTCGATTGCGCGCGGGCCGTCGTAGCCGAGCACCGACGCGGCCTGCACCCGGACGATCTCCACCAGCGCCTGGACGCGGTCGTCCTCCGGCAGCGACGCCAGCCGCCCGCGCAGCGCACCGCTCGCGCCGCCCGCACCGCCTGCGGATGCCCCGGCCGCGGGACGCGCGCCTCCCGCCAGCATCCGCAGCACATGCGGCACTCCGTCACCGGCCCCGGCCAGCGCGTTGAGGTCCAGCCCGATGGGGACCAGCAGCGGGTCCCCGGCCCGGGCGGCGGCGTCGAACAGGCTCAGGCCCTGCTCGACGGTCAGCGGACGGACGCCGGAGCGCCGCATCCGGCGGAGGTCACCGTCATCGAGACGTCCGCCCATCCCGGTGTCGGCGGCCCACAGTCCCCAGGCCAGCGACTGGCCCGGCAGGCCCATCGCACGGCGGTGTTGCACCAACCCGTCCACGAACGCGTTCGCCGCCGCGTAATTGCCCTGGCCCGGCGCGCCGAGCACGCCCGCCGACGACGAGAACATCACGAACGCCGACACGTCCATCTCGCGGGTCAGCTCATGGAGATTCCACGCGCCCACCGCCTTCGGGCCCAACACGCCCGCGACCTGCTCAGGCGTCAGCGACGAGATCATCCCGTCGTCCAGCACCCCGGCCGCGTGCACCACACCCGACAACCGGCGGCCTTCCAGCAACCGCGCCAACGCGGCACGATCGCTCACGTCACACGCCGCCACCTCCGCCCGCGCGCCCGATTCCGCAAGCTCCGCCACCAGTTCCGCCACGCCCGGAGCCTCCATGCCGCGACGGCTCGTCAGCAGCAGATCCCGGACGCCGTGCGCCGACACCAGATGCCGCGCGACCAAGGCGCCCAACCCGCTTGTCCCGCCGGTGACCAGGACGGTGCCGGTGCCGAGCATTGGTCCGTCCGGTTCGCCGGTCTCGGATTCCGGGGCGGTCGGAACGGGTGTCCGGGTCAAGCGCGGGACATGTCCCGTCCCGGCGCGGACCACGGCCTGCGGCTCGCCGATCGCCGCCACCAGCCGCACCACCTCGGCGAGGTCGGTGTCGTCGGTGTCGGCCAGGACGACGCGGCCGGGGTCCTCAGCCTGCGCGGACCGCACCAGGCCCCACACCGCCGCGCCCACCAGGTCACGCACGTCCTCGCCGTCCAGCGCGACCGCGCCGGAGGTGACGACCAGCAGCCTGGACGATGAGAACCGCTCGTCCGCCGACCACGCGCGGATGACGGCGAGCACCTGGTTCACCCCGTCGATGACCGAGTCGCCTGCGAGGTCGCCTGCGACGCGGACGGCGACGACGTCCGGTGCCGGTCCGTCGTGAAGGTCGATGTCGTCCCACAGGCACCACGTCACCTCCGCCGGAGCGGCGGAGACGGCGGCAGGGACGGCGGCGGACCATGTCAGGCGGTACAGCGAGTCGTGGAACGCGGGCGCGGACAGCTGGCGCGGCGAAACCGGCCGCGAGATCAGCGAATCCGCCGCCAGGACGGGACGCCCGTCCAGACCCGCGAGCTGCAGCGACACACCGTCCGGCCCGGACGGAGCCACCCTCGCCCGGACGGCGGGCGCCCCGGACGCGAACAGCCGCACACCGTTCCAGGAGAACGGGAGGACCATCTCGCCGTCGCCGTCTCGTTCGTCGGCCCGTTCGCCGCCCCCGGAGATCAGACCGGTGTGGAGGACGGCGTCGAGCACCGCCGGGTGCATCCCGAACCGGCCGGCCTCCTCCCAGGACTCGTCGGGCAGCGCGACCTCGGCGAACAGCTCGTCCCCGCGCCGCCACATCGCCCGAAGCCCTTGGAACAGCGGGCCGTAGCCGTAGCCCGCGTCCGCCAGCCGCTCGTACGCGCCGTCCAGCGAGACGGGCGAGGAGCCCTCCGGTGGCCATGCCGCCAGGTCGAATGACGGTTCACCGGCATCAGCGGTCAGTGTTCCGGTGGCATGGCGGACCCAGGCGTCGTCGGCGGAGCCGTCCGCGGGCAGGGAGTAGACGCCCACGGAACGCCGTCCCGCTTCGTCGTCCTCTCCCACGACGACTTGGACGGTCACGCCGCCGTGCTCCGGCAGGACGAGCGGCGTCTGAAGCGTCAGCTCCTCCAGCACCCCGCAGCCGACGTGATCACCGGCTCTGATCGCCAGCTCGACGAGCCCCGTCCCGGGGAAGAGCACGCTGCCCAGCACCCGATGGTCGGCCAGCCACGGCCGCGTCCCCAGTGACAGGCGGCCGGTCAGCACCACGCCGCCCGACTCCGGCAGCGTCACGACCGCGCCGAGCAGCGGATGCTCGGCCGGACGCAGCCCCGCCACCGAGACGTCGCCTGCGGCGCCCGGCCCGTCCAGCCAGTACCGCTGCCGCTGGAAGGCGTAGGTGGGCAGGTCGACCTCGCCGGACGGACGACCGGCGAAGACCGCCGTCCAGTCGACCGGGACACCGTCCACGTGCAGGCGCCCGACCGTGCCCAGAAAGGCTTCGATCTCCGGTGCGCCCTTGCGCAGCGCCGGGGCCACGAGCACCCGGCCGGAAGCGTCGTCGAGGCAGGCGTGGGTCATCGCGGTCAGGACGCCGTCCGGTCCCAGCTCGATGAACCGGGTCACCCCGTCGGCGTGCAATGTCTGGACGGCGTCGGCGAACCGCACCGCCTCCCGCACGTGCCGCACCCAGTAGGCGGGCGTGCCCAGCTCCTCCGCCATGGCGGCCCGGCCGGTCAATGTCGACACGATCGGGACGGCCGGTGTCCCGTAGCCGAGGCTGTCGGCCACTTCCCGGAACTCGTCCAGCATTGGGTCCATGAGCGGCGAATGGAACGCATGCGACACCCGGAGCCGCGACGTCTTACGCCCCAGCCCCGCGAAGTGATCGACAATCCCGGCGACCTCGTCCTCGGCCCCTGACACCACCACGGATTCCGGGCCGTTCACCGCCGCGATGTCGACGCGTCCGGCGGCGAGCAGCGGGGTCACCTCGTCCTCGGACGCCTGGACGGCCGCCATCGCACCACCGGCCGGGAGCGCCTGCATCAGCCGTCCGCGAGCCGCCACCAGCTTGGCCGCATCATCCAGCGACCAGACCCCGGCCACATGCGCCGCCGCCAGCTCACCGATCGAATGCCCGGCCAGGAAATCGGGACGGACGCCCCACGCCTCAAGGAGCCGGAACAGCGCCACCTCGATCGCGAACAGTCCGGCCTGCGTGAACACCGTCTGATCCAGCAGCTCAGCCTCAGACCAGACCACGTCCCGAATCGGCCGCTCCAGGTGCTCGTCCAATGCGCCGCACACGTCATCGAAGGCGGCGGCGAACTCCGGGAACGCCTCGTACAGCTCCCGGCCCATCCCGAGCCGCTGCGCACCTTGACCAGAGAACAGGAACGCGGTCGAACCGGACGCGGCCACTCCGCGCAGAGCATCAGGACCGGTCAGTGCGTCCAAGCCCGACAGCAGCTCATCGCGGTCGCGGCCCAGCACCACTGCTCGATGCTCCAGCAGCGCACGCGTGCTCACCAGCGAGAACCCCACGTCCGCCGGTGCCAGCTCCGGACGTGCCTGAACGTGTTCGCGGAGACGACCGGCCTGACCGAGAAGCCCGGCCTCGTCGCGGGCCGAAATCACCCACGGCACGACCGGCAGCGGGTCCCGCGCTTCATCGACGGGCTCGGACGGCTGCGGTTCAGGCTCGGGTTCCTCGATGATGACGTGCGCGTTGGTGCCGCTGATCCCGAAGGAGGAGATCCCGGCGCGGCGCGGATGCCCATTGACCGGCCAGTCCCGCGCCTCGGTCAGCAGTTCCACGTCCCCGGCCGACCAGTCGACGTGCGGGGTCGGCTCGTCAATGTGCAAGGTCTTGGGCAGGACGCCGTGGCGCATCGCCTCGACCATCTTGATGATCCCCGCCACACCAGCAGCGGCCTGCGTGTGCCCGATGTTCGACTTGATCGACCCCAGCCACAGCGGACGTCCCTCTGCACGGTTCTGCCCGTAAGTCGCCAACACCGCCTGCGCTTCGATCGGGTCGCCCAGCGTGGTGCCGGTGCCATGCGCTTCGACCGCGTCCACATCACCCGTGGTCAGGCCAGCGGTGGCGAGCGCCTGGCCGATCACCCGGCGCTGCGACGGGCCGTTCGGCGCGGTCAGGCCATTGGAGGCACCGTCCTGGTTGACCGCACTGCCCCGCACGATCGCCAACACCCGATGACCATTGCGCTGGGCGTCCGACAGCCGCTCCACCAGCAACATCCCGGCACCCTCGCCCCAGGACGTGCCATCTGCCGAAGCCGCGAACGACTTGGCCCGGCCATCCGGAGCAAGACCACGCTGACGGCTGAACTCCACGAACGCGTCCGGCGTCGCCATCACCGCGACACCGCCCGCCAGCGCCAGCGAGCACTCCCCTGCCCGAAGCGCCTGAACCGCCAGATGCAATGCCACCAACGACGATGAACACGCCGTGTCCACCGTCACCGCCGGGCCTTCCAGACCGAACGTGTAGGAGATACGGCCCGACGCCACCGAACCCGTGCTGTTGTTGTAGGCGTAGTCGTGATACATCATCCCGGCGAACACACCGGTGGCGCTGCCACGCAGAGACGTCGGATCGATACCCGCCCGCTCAAGCGCCTCCCACGACACCTCCAACAGCAACCGCTGCTGCGGATCCATCAGCCAGGCATCGTTCGGGCTGATGCCGAAGAAGCCGGGATCGAAGCCCGCCACGTCCTGGAGGAAGCCACCGGAGTTGACGTAGCTGGTGTCCGGACGGAGGCCGTCCGGGTCGTAGATTCGCTCGACGTCCCAGCCGCGGTCGGCGGGGAATGCGGACACCCCGTCCATCTCGCCGGTGACCAAGTCCCAGAGACCCTCGGGCGAGACGACGCCGCCGGGGTAGCGGCACGCCATCCCGACGATCGCGATCGGATCGTCATCGACCGCCGCCGCCCGGACCGCGACCCCCGCCCCGGCCGAATCGGTCCCCAGCAGCTCATCGACCAGATAGCCCGCCAGCGCCACCGGCGTCGGATAGTCGAACACCAGTGTCGCGGGAAGTCGCAGGCCGGTCACCTTGCTGAGTCGTCCTCGCAGGTCAACCGCCGAGAGGGAGTCGAAGCCGAGGTCGCGGAACGCGCGTTCGCCGTCGACCGGGTCCGGATCGGAGTAACCGAGCACGGACGCCGCCTGCGCCCGCACGATCTCCAGCAGGACCGTCCGGCGCTCGTCCTCCGGGAGCACGGACAGGCGCTCCCGCAGCACTCCGGCCGCGCCCGCCACACTTCCGGCTCCGGCGTCCGCCGTGGGACGCCGGCGGGTCACCAGCCCGCGCAGGACGTGCGGCGGCTCGTCGCCGGCTCCGGCTCCGGCCAGTTCCGCCGGGTCCAGCCGGATCGGCACCAGCAACGGCTGCTCGACCGTCAGGGCCGCGTCGAACAACCGCAGCCCTTCGTCAACCGTCAGGGCATGGACGCCGGAGCGGGCCATCCGCCGCGCGCCGTCGTCATCGAGGCGCCCGGCCATCCCCTCGTCGGAGGCCCATAGGCCCCACGCCAGCGACCGGCCGGGCAGGCCCAGCGCGCGGCGATGCTGGACGAGCCCGTCCAGGAACGCGTTCGCCGCCGCGTAGTTCCCCTGTCCGGGCGCGCCGAGGACACCGGCCGCCGAGGAGAACACGACGAACTGCGTCAGGTCCGCGTCGCGGGTCAGTTCGTGCAGGTTCCACGCGCCGATGGCCTTCGGTGCGAGCACCGCGTCCACACGTTCGGGGGTCAGGGACGCGATGACGCCGTCGTCCAGCACGCCCGCCGCATGCACCACCGCCGAGAGAGGATGCCGGTCGGGAACGGCGGCCAGCAGGTCCGCGAGCGCCGTCCGGTCGGCGACGTCGCACGCGGCCACCTCGACGTCCGCGCCCAGGTCCGTCAGCTCCGCCACCAGCTCACCGGCCCCGGGCGCCTCCGCGCCGCGGCGGCCGACCAGCAGCAGGCGTCGCACACCGTGGACGGTCACGAGATGCCGTGCGACCAGCGCACCCAGAGCACCCATCGCGCCCGTGACCAGCACGGTTCCCTCGCCGAACGGGCGCTCCTCCGCCTCGCCCGGCTGCCCCGCGTCCACGCGCGCCAGCCTCGGGACGCGAACGGCACCGCCCCGGATCGCGATCTCCGGCTCGTCGGTCGCCGACACGACGGCCACAGCTGCGGCCAGCTCTTCCAGGTCTTCCACGTCCACCAGGACGATCCGTCCCGGATCCTCCGACTGCGCCGAGCGGACCAGGCCCCACACCGCCGCGCCCGCCAGATGCGTGACGTCCTCGCCGCCCGCCGGGACGGCGCCCGCGGTGACGACCACCAGCCGCGACGACGCGAACCGGCGCCCCGACGACCATGCCTGGACAGCCGCGAGCACGCGGTGCACAGCGTCCCCGACCTCCTCGGCCGGGCCGTGCTCGACGGGAAGGACCACGATTTCGGGGGCCGGGGCGGCGTCCTCGTCCTGCCCGGCGAGTTCGTCCCACACGCTCCAGGAACTGGCGGCGCCCGCGCTGCGGGCGCTCGGGACCGGAACCGGCGACGTGGACCACTCCAGGCGGTAAAGCGGATCACGGGACGCCGAAGCCGCTGCGGTGAGCGGGCCCGGCGTCATCGGGCGCGACACCAGGGACTCCACCGCCGCGACCGGGCGTCCCGCCCCATCGGCGAGGTGCAGAGCCGTCCCGTCCGAGCCGACCGGGGTCAGCCGCGCCCGGACGGCGGGCGCTCCCGAGGCGTAGAGGCGGACGCCGTTCCACGCGAACGGCAGCAGCGTCGCATCCTCCTCCTCGTGTTCCGGTCGCTCACGTTGCGCCCTGGCTACGAGTCCCGTGTGGAGCACCGCGTCCAGGACCGCCGGGTGCAGCCCGAACCGGCCGGCGTCCTCCCATGCGTCGTCGGGCAGCGCGACCTCGGCGAACAGCTCGTCCCCGCGGCGCCACGCCGCTCTCAAGCCCTGGAACAGGGGGCCGTAGCCGTATCCGGCGTCCACCAGCCGCTCGTAGGCGCCGTCCACTTCGATGGCCGACGCTCCCTCGGGCGGCCACACCGCGAGGTCGAAGGACGGCTCGCCCGCCTCGGCGGTCAGCGTCCCGGTGGCGTGCCGGACCCAGACCTGATCAGCGGCGTCGTCCCCGGCGCGCGAGTAGACGCCCACGACCCGCCGTCCGGACCCGTCCGCCGCACCGGCCACGACCTGGACGGCGACACCGCCGTGCTCCGGCAGGACGAGCGGCGCCTGCAGCGTCAGCTCCTCCAGGAACCCGCAGCCGACATGGTCCCCGGCGCGGATCGCGAGGTCGACGAACGCGGTCCCCGGTAGCAGGACGGCACCGCCCACCTCGTGGTCGGCCAGCCAAGGCTGCGCGTCCAGCGACAGGCGTCCCGTGAGCACCACGCCGCCCGATTCCGGCAACGCCACCACGGCGCCGAGCAGCGGGTGCTCGTCCTGCTGGAGCCCGGCGGCCGAGACGTCGCCCGTCCCGTCCGGGCTCACCAGCCAGTACCGCTCCCGCTGGAACGCGTACGTCGGCAGATCCACCTGCTCGGCGCCCTGGCCGTCCAGCACGGCCCGCCAGGTCAGCGGGACACCCTTGACGTGCAGCGCGGCCACCGCGGCGATCAGCGCGGCAGGCTCCGGACGGTTCCCGCGCAGGGCGGCCACCACCGTCGCCTCGCCCTCCCCGGACGCGTCGAGGCAGGTCTCGGTCATCGCGGTCAGGACGCCGTCCGGCCCCAGCTCGACGAACCGGGTCACCCCGCCGCCGCGCAGCGTCTGGACGGCGTCGGCGAACCGCACCGCCTCACGCACATGCCGCACCCAGTACTCCGCCGAGCCGACTTCGCCGGACGCGGCGACTCCACCCGTCAAGGTGGAGACGATCGGGATCTCCGGGGGCCGGTAATCCAAGCTCTCAGCGACGCGGCGGAATTCGTCCAGCATCGGATCCATCAACGGCGAATGGAACGCATGCGACACCCGCAACCGCGTCGCCTTACGCTCCATCCCCTTAAAGTGCTCGACAATCCGGACGACCTCGTCCTCGGCCCCTGACACCACCACCGACGCAGGACCGTTCACTGCCGCCACCGCCACCGGCCCATCACCGAGCAGATCGGTGACCTCGTCCTCAGAAGCCTGCACCGCTGCCATCGCACCACCGGCCGGAAGGGCCTGCATTAGCCGCCCGCGCGCCGCCACCAATTTCGCCGCATCGTCCAGTGACCACACCCCGGCCACATGTGCCGCCGCCAGCTCACCAATCGAATGCCCGGCCAGAAAATCGGGCCGCACACCCCACGACTCCAGCAACCGGAAAAGCGCCACCTCGACCGCGAACAAACCGGCCTGCGTGAACACCGTCTGATCCAGCAATTCGGCTTCAGACCACATCACGTCACGCAACGGACGATCCAGCTGACCGTCCAACACCGCGCACACCTCATCAAAAGCAGCCGCGAACACCGGGAACGCCTCGTACAACTCCCGGCCCATCCCGAGCCGCTGCGCGCCCTGCCCCGAGAAAAGGAAGGCCGTCAGACCCGAGCCGGCGACGCCCTGCACGGCGGTCTGGCCGTCCGGATCGGCGAGCCGGTCCAGGCTCGCGAGCAGCTCGTCCCGATCCCGGCCGATCACCACCGCCCGGTGCTCCAGCACCGCCCGCCCGGTCGCCAGGGACCATCCGACGTCGAGAGGCGCCAGCTCAGAGCGCGCCCCGACGTGCGAGCGCAGTCGTTCGACCTGGCCGCGCAGCCCGGCCTGATCGCGTGCCGAGATCACCCACGGGACGGCCGGCGGCTCTCCGGCCGTCCGGTCCGGTCGCTTCTCGGCCGGTTCGGCGGCCTCGATGATCACGTGCGCGTTCGTCCCGCTGATCCCGAACGACGACACCCCGGCCCGGCGCGGACGCCCGTCCACAGCCCACTCGCGCGCCTCGGCCAGCAGCTCCACGTCCCCCGCCGACCAGTCCACATGCGGGGTCGGCTCGTCCACATGCAGCGTCTTCGGCAGCACCCCGTGCCGCATCGCCTGGACCATCTTGATGATCCCGGCCACGCCCGCGGCGGCCTGCGTGTGCCCGATGTTCGACTTGATCGACCCCAGCCACAACGGACGCCCCTCCGGACGATCCTGCCCGTACGTCGCCAGCAGCGCCTGCGCCTCGATCGGGTCGCCGAGCCTCGTGCCCGTCCCATGAGCCTCGACCGCGTCGACGTCCACCGTGCTGAGCCCAGCCGCGGCCAGCGCCTCGCGGATCACCCGCCGCTGCGACGGCCCGTTCGGCGCGGTCAGCCCGTTGGACGCCCCGTCCTGGTTGACGGCCGAGCCCCGCACCACCGCCAGCACCCGATGACCGTTCCGCTGAGCGTCCGACAGCCGCTCCACCAGCAGCATCCCGGCGCCCTCGCCCCACCCGGTGCCGTCCGCCGCCGCCGCGAACGACTTGCAACGCCCATCGGCCGCCAGACCGCGCTGGCGGCTGAACTCGATGAACGTGTCGGGGGTCGCCATGACCGTGACCCCGCCGACGAGCGCTAGCGAGCACTCGCCCGTGCGCAGCGACTGGATCGCCCAATGCAGCGCGACCAGCGACGACGAGCACGCCGTGTCCACCGTCACCGCCGGCCCCTCAAGGCCCAGCGTGTAGGAGATCCGGCCGGACGCGATCGCGCCGGTGCTGCTGTTGAACGCGTAGTCGTGGTAGTTGACTCCGGCGAACACGCCCGTGCGGCTCCCCCGCAGCGAGGACGGGTCGATCCCGGCCCGTTCCAGGGCCTCCCACGAGACCTCCAGCAGCAGCCGCTGCTGCGGGTCCATGACCAGCGCCTCGTTAGGGCCGACGCCGAAGAACCCCGAGTCGAACCAGCCCGCGTCGTGCAGGAATCCGCCACGGTCCACGTAGCTCTTGCCCGGACGGCCCGGCTCCGGGTCGAACAGGCCCGCCACGTCCCAGCCCCGGTCCACGGGGAAGCCGGACAGCCCGTCCGCGCCGCCCGCGACCAGGTCCCACAGCGTCTCGGGCGAGACGACGCCGCCCGGGAACCGGCACGCCATGCCCACGATCGCGACCGGCTCCCGGTCCCGCTCCTCGAACTCGGCGACACGCCTGCGCGCCTCACGCAGATCCGTGGTCGTCCGCTTGAGATAGTCGAGCAGCTTCTCCTCGGTATTTATCCCGACCACCCCGCACACTGAAATCGGCCGACACACCGCGAACCCGCGGCCACCAGCGAATTCAATCGGCCAGAGCGGGCGGGCCACTACCCGCGCGCACCCCTGATCACCGGCACACCACCCCTATCGCCCAAAAATGGCCAGGTCAGTGCGGTTTCATCCGGTGCGGAGGCCAATGGTAGGGGTTGACATAGGGGTTGTTCGACGTCCATTCCGTCCGTAGCGTCAGCGCCGATAACATTCGGTCACGGCTCTTCCTGGTCCGCCAATGAAGTGTTTTCACCATAAGCGCTCGGCGCGACCTGCAGAAACAGATCTGCGATCGGGTGAAGTAGTCGACGGAAGGAAGAACGACGAATGTCTCTGGCCATCGTGGTGTCGACGGGCCGCTGCGGTTCGACGCTGCTGTCCCGCATTCTGCACCGTAATCCGGAAACCCTGAGCATCAGCGAGTTCTTCGCCACCATGGCGGTCGCGGCCGACAACCAGGGAATCCCGACGCACGAGATGGACGGGAAGGAGCTGTGGCGGCTGCTGTCGTCCACCGACTCCATCTTCGGCGCCGTCCTGCGGGCGGGCTGGAAAGTGCCCGAGCTCTGCTACCCGTTCGACACCGGCCGGTACGAGCGCGAAAGCGGCGTCCCGGCCATCTGCAACCTCACGCTGCCGATGCTCACCGACGACCCGGACTCCCTCTACGACCGGATGGCGGAGGAGGTCTCCGCGTACCCGACCCGTCCCGCGGCCGAGCACTACTTAGCGCTGTTCGGCTGGCTCGCGGAGACGCTGGGCCGCCCGACGATCGTCGAGCGTTCCGCGAACAGCATGATGTTCGTCCCGGCACTGCGGGAGATGTTCCCGGACGCGCGGTTCATCCACATGCACCGCGACGGCCCGGACTGCGCGGTGTCCATGAGCCGGCATCCGATGTTCCGGCACGGCGTCCTCACCATGGGGGCGTTCATGTCCATGGACCCGCCCGCCGCCTCCTGGGCGGAGTTCGAGCAGCGGATGCCGCCCGAACTGGACGGCCTGGTCAAGCCGCCGTTCGACGGCGACCGGATCATGGAGCACGACATCCCGGTGTCCGCGTTCGGCGACATGTGGTCGGGGATGGTCGCCACCGGCCTGTCCTCGCTGGCCCAGCTTCCCGCCGACCAGTGGATGAACCTGGAGTACGAGGAGCTGCTGACCGACCCCCAGGCGCAGCTGTCCAAGCTCGCCGATTTCCTCGGCATCCCCTCGTCCCCGGAGTGGTTGGACGAGGCCCGGAAGATGATCGACTTCAGCCGCGTCGGCGCCGCGTCCCGCCTGGACCCCGACGAGCTCGCCGCCCTGGAGGCCGCGTGCAAGCCGGGCAGCGACATGATCGCCTCCCTGGCCCGCCGCTGAAAGCCTGACCCGCTCCCCCCGCGAACGGCCAGTCGGTGAAAGCGTGCCGAGCGGCGAGATAGGCGACGGGAGGGTCCTGCCCGCGTGGACGTCCCGGCCGGGGACTCCGCCGAGTCCATGCCGGGCGGGACCTCGTCCCGGATATCACGACAACGACCTCGGCCCGCTCGAAGCCGGAGAGACGGCCGCCGCGAGGACGCCGCACGCCCGCAGACAGCGCGCGAGGCGGCTGCCGCCGTTCAGAGTTCTCTGAGCCGGTCGGCGAGCGGAATGCCGCTGGACCAGAGCCGGCCGAAGTATCCGGCGGCGTCGCGCACGAGGTTCCGGTCGTCGATGCGGAAGCCGGTCATCTCCTGGGCCGTGCCCGCCGCGAACGTGAGGAAGGCGACGGTGTCGTCGAAGACGGCCAGATTGACGGGGTCCGCGCTGATCTGCCAGTCGACGACCCGCATTTCGTAGTTCGGGAGATCTCCGCAGCTCTCGTGGTGCCCTCTGGCCCAGTCGACCATTTCCCGGTTGGGCAGGCAGATCAGGCGGCACATCGATCGCTCCCCTTGCAAAAGGGGCCAATTGCTCAACTCGGCGAAGTACTCTTCCGCGGCGTCTCCCGTGTCGCGGTCGGTGAATCCGACGAAGTACGACGGCGGCGTCACGCGGATATAAGTGGTAAGGATGCGCGACCGGGTCTCGCGGATCTGCGCCGTCAAGGCTTTGTAGTGGTGGCGTCCGGTCAAATGCTGGACCGATGAGGAGGGGGCGTGCAGCAGCGCCTCCCCGCCGTGGTCCGGCGCGAGTTCCGCGCTGATCTCCCGGTCGACCTCGACCCAATGGGCCCGCCACGCCTGGACGTCACCGCGGCAGGCCCGGACGAACGCCGCCGTCTGCTCCCAGGAGGGGAACCGGTGGCCGTTGAGAATGGCCGACACGGTGGCGTGGCTGCAGTGCATCGCGGTGGCGAGCACCTGCTGCTTGGGCCTGCCCGCGTCCCTGTGCAGGCGGCGCAGGGCCAGCGCGAAGCGCTCCACGGGGACCGACGGGTTCAAGGGGCGTGGACGTGGCGGCATGTCAACAGGCTCCGGCAGGCATCGTTGCCCGTCATTGTCCGGCATCACCCGGAGAAATTCGCCGAAGTTCGGAAAGTTCCGCTGCCACACTTGGCCGCTAGCAAAGCTCGCACTCTTGTCAAGGGCTCCGAGCTTCATTCAGCCGATCTGCTAGATCTGAGCCAGGAGAGCCTTCGTCCTGAAAAGGGCGTGACGTTAAATGACCTGACGCCAGGCCGATTTCTGTAACCGTCTGGTCCCGCCGAGCAGGTCGATACCACGAAACATGAACGGAGTTCAGCAATCATGGCCAGCGCTCGCAATCTCCGCGTCGTCGAACAGCCGCCCCCGCGGCCGGATGGGGAGGTCATCGTCCGGCCGCACGTCGTGCCGCCCGCGCTCTACGCCACCCTGGCCGCCGTCGACATCTCCTCATTCGGCCTGCTCGGCGACGCGCACAGCCAACTCCACCAGCGTCACCAGATGTACACGCGCCTGGCCGAGGCCTGCGAGATCACCCGGATCCCCTGGTGGGACTGCTACCGGCATGACCGCGGGGACGGCGCGCTCATCATCGCGCCGCCGGACGTGCCCGCCGACGACTTCCTGGATCCCTTCGCGCATCATCTGACCGCGGTGCTCCGCCGCTCCAACCGCCTCGCGTCGTCGGCGGCGCGGTTAAGGTTGCGCGTCGCCGTCCACGCGGGTCACGTCCACCGGGACGCGCACGGCGTGGCCGGACCGGCGGTCCTCCATCTGTTCCGCCTGCTGGAGTCCGCCGCGTTCAAGAAGGCGCACGCCGACGGCGCCGCAGACCTCGGGCTCATCGTGTCCGACAGGCTGTACGGCGACGCCACCGCCCGCGGCGGCCTGATCAACCCGGACGCCTACCGTCCCCTGCGCGTCAGCTGCAAGGAGACTCGCGCCAAAGCCTGGTTGTGGTCGGCCTGACGCCGGGTGGGCCTAGGGCTTGCGGGCGGCGGCGGCGTACATGTTGGTGGCGGGGTCGGGGAG
>NZ_SMKT01000345.1 GCF_004348735.1 Actinomadura sp. KC06 | reverse complement strand
GCCTTTGATGGGGTGGGGTACAGGAAGACGCAGTCAGGGGTCGCGGCGGTCTGTCCTTATGCTTGGACGTGGAATGTGCTGGGGTGGCCGGGTGTGAATGTGCCCGCGGGTTTCACGAAAGCGGGGCTGCCCGTGGGGGCGCAGCTTCTCGGGCATGACTCCGATGAGGCGACGCTGATTTCGCTGGCCGCACAGTTGGAGGCCGTTGAAGGGTGGGTCGAGCGAAGCCCGTCTATTGAGCGGCGTTCTTAATATCCGGCGCCGGTGAGCATTCCGCCGTCTACGAGGACCTCGCTGCCGGTGCAGTAGGACGAGTCGTCCGAAGCCAGGTAGACGACCAGGCCCGACACTTCCTTGGACTTGCCCATGCGGCCGAGGGGGAGCGCCTTCATGAAGGCGTCGGCGCTGTCGGCGGTGGCCGCGACGACGTCGTCCTGGAGGGAAAGGGGCGTCAGGACGCCGCCGGGGTGGATGGAGTTCACCCGGATCCCGTATTCGCCGAGTTCGCGGGCGGCGGCCTTGGTGAGGCCGCGGACGCCGAACTTGCTGGCGCTGTAGGCGGCGAGGCCGGACGCGCCGATGAAGCCTTCGGTCGAGGAGACGTTCACGATCGAGCCGCCGCCGGCCTCGCGCATCGCGGCGGTGACGGATTTCACGCCGAGCCATTGGCCGAGCAGGTTCACGTCCAGAATGCGGCGGAACTCGTCGACGGACATTTCCTCGATGGTCTTGTGCCGGATGATTCCGGCGTTGTTGACCAGGATGTGCAGGGCGTCGAACGTCGTGGTGGCGGTGTCGACGGCGTTCTTCCAGTCTTCCTCGCGTGTCACGTCCATGCGGACGAAAACGGCGTCGGGCCCCAGGTCGGCGGCCAGTTTCGCGCCTTCCTCCTCCAGGACGTCGCCGAACACCACTTTGGCGCCCTCGTCCAGGAACCGGCGGACGTGGGACTTGCCCATGCCGCGCGCCCCGCCGGTGATCAGCGCCACCTTGCCGTCAAGCTGACCCATCAACGCTCCTCGTCCCGTGGCCGTGACGCAAGCCAACCTAGCGAACGCTTGGTCAACGGAACAAGGGGCCCGGGGGCCCGTCGCCAGGGGCTATCCCGTGCGCAGGCCGTCGAAGAGCAGCGCGAGCATCCGGTCGGCGTACGCGCCGGGGTCGGCGGTGCGCTCCGCGGCGACGCCGATCGCGTTGGTGAGCCGCAGCAGGTCGCGCGGGTCGATCTCGGCGCGGACGGCGCCCGCGTGCTGCGCGCGGTCCAGCAGGCGGCCGAGGGCGTCGCAGATCGCGGCGGCCGCGGCGCCGAGGCCGGTGTCGGCCCACTTCGCCGACATCGCCTCGATGATCACGGTGGAGGTGCCGCGCGGGGTGCCGGCGCCGGTCAGGTAGGTGCGCAGCCAGCGGCCGAGCGCGGCCTCGGCGTTGAGCGCCTCGGTCTCCGGGTCCGCCGCGGGCTCGGCGAGCAGCTCGTCGGCGTGCGCGAGGAGGCCGTCGATCCGGTCGCGCAGGACGGCGTGCAGCAGGGCGTCCCGGGTGGGGAAGTGCCGGTACAGCGTCCCGGAGCCGACGCCCGCGCGTTTGGCGATGTCGTCGAGGGACGCGCCCGTGCCGTGCTCCATGAAGGCGGTGCGGGCCGTCGTGATCAGTCGTTCGTAGTTGCGGCGGGCGTCGGCCCGCATCGGCCGGGTGTCCATGGGCACCGTCCAGCGGCGTCGCGGATGACCTGGGTGTCTCCGTCTGCTTTCGGACGAGAGTGCCATCTTCCACAAAGACGCGCTACCCGGTGAGCGCATCGCGGGACAGCCGGTCGGCCCTCCGCGTGGTCTCCGGAAGCCGGTACCGGGGCGTCAGGTCGAGGACGTTCCGGCATGCGGTTTCGAGGTCGGTGCGATGGCCGACGGACACGAAGACCGGTTTCACGTCGTCCCGTGTGCGCAGAACGCGGCCGACCACCTCGCCGCCGTCCCGCAGCGGGGTCGTGTCACCGCGGCGCCGGCCCGGCTGCTCGTAGGCGCCGATGAACGCCGTCTTGCCGACGCCGATCGTCGGTAGACCGGTCAGGACGCCGAGATGGCATGCCAGCCCGAACCGGCGAGGATGCGCGACGCCGAACCCGTCGCAGACGAGCAGGTCGGGGGTCGTCTTCAGGCCGCGCAACGCCTTCAGGAGCGTGGGCAGCTCCCGGAACGCGAACAGGCCGGGGACGTAGGGGAACGCGGCCGTGCCTACCGCGACCGACTCTTCGACCACTTGCAGTGTTGTGCCGTCCAGGACGACCACCGCGGCGGCCAGGCGCGTACCGGTGCCGCCACCGTCGCCCGCGTACGAGACGTCCAGGCCCGCGACGGTGCTGGGTTTGGCCGGGCCGCGGACGTCCAGCTCCAGCATCGGACGCAGCCGGTCCTGGATCGCCTCGGCCTCGGCCGGTGTGGACGGCCAGGCGTGCAGATCGCGCACGTCCATGAGATCGCGCACCTCCATGATCCGGCACAGTACCGCCGGATGTTATTCCTGGAACGTGACAAAACCCCCGGAGGTGCACATGGACGGGATGCGACTGGACGGCCGCACGGCGGTGGTGACCGGCGGCGCGGGCGGCATGGGACGCGCGATCTGCGCCGACCTCGCCGCCCTGGGAGCGCGCGTCGTCGTCGCCGACCTGGACGAGGCCGGCGCCCGCGAGGTCGCGGAGGCGGTCGGCGGCGCCGCGGCCCGCGTCGATCTCGCCGACCCCGATTCCATCGAGGCGTTCGCCGCCGGCGCCGGGCCGGTGGACGTGCTCGTCCACAACGCCGGCGTCGCCATCATCGAGCCGTTCACCGCCAGCGACCCGGCGCACTGGGACCTGATGTGGCGCGTCAACCTGCGCGCTCCCATGCAGCTCACCCGCGCGCTGCTGCCCGGCATGACCGAACGCGGCTGGGGCCGTCTGGTCTTCATCTCCTCGGACGGCGCCCGGG
>NZ_SMKT01000344.1 GCF_004348735.1 Actinomadura sp. KC06 | reverse complement strand
CAGCGCCAACGACGGGCTCGCCCCGATCACATTCGAGCGTCAGATGGCAGAAGCGCGGAGGACGTCAACCGCCCAGCTCAGGGCCGAAGTGGCATAACACCGTCTCCACGCTTTGAGGGGATTGACAGCCCGGTCGCAAGTCGCGCTCACTCAACCTGAAACAGGCGACTGCACTACTAGAGGAGGCGTGCAAGCCCGAACACCGTCTTGGCGCGTACGTAGTCCTAGCGATCGTCTCGGGACTCCGCACGGAGGAGCTCCGCACCCTCAAGTGGAGTGACGTCGACCTGGACAAGGCAACCGTCTACGTTCTCCGAGCCGACCGCCACAAGGGCGAGACCAAGACGACCTTCAGCCGACGCGGTCTCGGCATGGCCGACATGGCCGTTGACGCACTCCGCAACCTCAAGACGAGGCAGGCAGCCGAGAAACTCAAGGCTGGCGAGGAGTACCAGGACAACGGCCTCGTCTTCTGTCACGTGAACGGCAGGCCGTACACCGCGCAACACGTCCGCCACCGCTTCCGCAAGATCCTCAAAGCGGCGAACCTCAACCCCACCGAGTGGTGCCCCCGCGAACTGCGGCACACCTTCGTGTCCATCATGAGTGACCACGACGTGCCCATGGAGAAGATCAGCATCCTCGTCGGGCACTCCAGCACGAAGATCACCGAAACCGTCTACCGTCACCAACTCAAGCCCGAGATCCGCGACGGCGCAGAGCACATGAACGACATCTTCACCCGTAAGACCAAGTCCGCGTAGGCGCGCGGCTCCCGACTTGGCTCCCCGAGACTTCGGACGACATGGGACGTCTCCCCCACCTGGAAAGGCTCGCTTTCCAGCCTTGGCCCTCACTTAGGGAACCCCTGAGCCCGGCTTATTCGCGGGGGTTTGGGGGTCTGTCAAGAAGAGTCTTCGTCACTGTGTGTCTTGCTTGTGTGACTCTGGGTAGTGTCGGCGGTGTACGTCGGACCAGCCTGGAGGAACATATGCAGGTAGGGATAAAGGTCGGTGTGGGAGCGGCGGCCGCGGTGCTGGCGGGGAGTGCGCTGGGGCTCGGTGCGGTCGCCGGGGCCTCGGAGCCGCCGCCGAATCCGGGGCAGGAAGAGTCGGTGCCGGCTCAGCCGCAGCCCACCCAGGAAGAAGGGCAGGGGCCCGGCGCCATCGTCGTGGGGCCTGAAGGCGCTGCCAAGGCGCTGGGGCGGCTCCAGCTCCGCAACCCTCAGCGGGCCCAGTGGTGCCACGGGACGGTGGTGGTGTCGAAGCTGAACGTCCGGACGGGGCCGGGGACGAACTACCCGGTGAAGTACACGATCGGGCGCGGGCAGCACGTCAACACGGACTGGAGCCGCATCATCCGTAGGCACGGGTATCTGTGGGTGCCGCTCAGCAACAACTACTGGCTCGCCGATTACAAGCTCGGCGATGGAAACGGCAAGTGGTACATCAAGTACACCAACTGCTGACGCCAGAGGTCGGGGCCGGCGGGTGAAGCCGGCCCCGATTTCCGTTGGGGCCGCCTACGGACGGGGGCCGCCGCTCGGTAACGTCTCGTCGGTCGACGGGGTGGTGAGGCGGTGGGCAGGCGGTCGCTGGGGCGGCGGTTCGGGTGGCTTTGGACGTCGTACGCGTTCAGCACGTTCGGTACGAGGCTCGCGTTCGACGCGTTCCCGTTGATCGCGGTTCTCGTGCTGCACGCGGGGCCCGCGCAGGTGTCGGTGCTGGCGGCGGCGGGTCTGGCGGTGGGGGCGGCGGTCGCGGTGCCGCTCGGTCCGTGGGTGGAGTTCCGCCGCAAGCGGCCGGTGATGGTCGCGACGGATCTGGTGCGGTTCGGGGCGCTGATGAGCGTGCCCGTCGCGTATGTGTTGGGGTGGCTCAGTTTCGTCCAGTTGGTTGTGGTGTCGGTTGTGGTCGGGGCGGCGGGGATCGCGTTCCGGGCGGCGAGCGGGGCCTATCTGAAGGCGATCGTTGAGCCCGAGGATCTCGTCGCCGCGAACGGGCGGTTCGAGGCGACCACGTGGACGGCCGCCGTGCTCGGGCCGCCGGTCGGCGGGGCCGCGATCGGGATCCTGGGGCCGGTGGCGACCGTGGTGGCCGACGCGGTCAGCTACCTGCTGTCGGCGCTGGGGATCCGCGCGATCGGCGGGCCGGAGCCCAAGCCGGAGCGGGCCTCGGGTGCGGTGCGGGGTGGGGGCATCCTCGAAGGGTGGCGGTATGTGCTGGGCCACCCGACGCTGCGGCTTTTGTTCTTCAACACCGTCCTGGTGAACGCGCTGATCATGGCACCGGCGCCGCTGCTCTTGGTGCTGATGGTCGGGCATCTCGGGTTCGCGCCGTGGCAGTACGGTCTGGCGTTCGCGGTGCCCTGTCTCGGGGGGCTCGTCGGGTCACGTCTGGCGGGGCCGGTCGTCGCGCGGTTCGGGGAGCGCAGGGTCATGCTGGTCACCGGGACGCTGCGTGCATGCTGGCCGATCGGGTTGGCCTTCATCGGTCCCGGTGTTGGGGGGCTGGTGCTCGTCATGGTCGTGGAGGTCGGGCTGATCACGAGTGTGGGGGTGTTCAATCCGGTTTTCGCCGCCCACAGGCTGATGCGGTCTTCGACTGATCGGGTCGCCCGGGTTCTGTCCGCCTGGACGGTCACCGGCAACGCGACCACCGCGGCCGTGACCGCGCTATGGGGGCTGCTGGCCGCTCTTACGAGCGCCCGTGTCGCGATCGCCGCCGCCGGCGTCCTTCTGCTGGCGACCCCGCTGCTGCTCCCCTGGCGCGATCGCGGCCCGCAGGCCGACGCTGTACGAACTGGGCGCGGTGGGGATGTAACCGCTCGCGAGGAATCCGAGGACCGCGATCAGGACGGCGACCGCGAGCCCCACGACACCGATGAGACCGGCGGCGACGTAGCGGCGCTTCATGCCGGTCAAAATAAGACCGGGTCGGAGCAGGGGCGGCTTCGTTAAGCGGGATTTAAGGCCCTGCTATCCCGACCGGGCGTTCTACGTGCGGGAATGGCGGCGGCGGAC
>NZ_SMKT01000343.1 GCF_004348735.1 Actinomadura sp. KC06 | reverse complement strand
GGGGTGCTCTTGGTGGGGGAGGGTGTTGCGTGGGGGATGTGGGCTTCGGGTGATATGTGTGGTGCTCTTGATTGATTGGCCGGAGGAGGGTGGTCGGGATGGCCGGACAGGATTGTTTGTTCTGCGAGATCGTTAAGGGGGAGCGAAGTGCGCATGTTGTAATGGACGAGCCGGATGTGCTGGCGTTTCTTGATGTGCGGCCGTTGTTCAAGGGGCACACGTTGCTGGTGCCCCGAGTTCATTTTGAGACGCTCACCGATTTGCCGAGCGAGTTTCTCGGGCCGTTCTTCGGGAATGCGCAGCGTCTTGCGGGGGCGATGGAGTCGGTGCTCGGTGCGGCCGGGTCGTTCGTGGCGATGAACAACCGGGTCAGTCAGAGCGTCCCGCATCTGCATGTTCATGTCGTTCCGCGTAATCGGAAGGACGGGCTTCGCGGGTTCTTCTGGCCGCGGCAGAAATACGACTCTGAGGAGGAGGCCGCGGCTTATGCCGCGCGCTTGTCCGAGGGGCTCACCTGATCTGCAGGGCCAGGGTCGTGTCGAGGATCTGGGCGTCGTGGGGCGTGGGAGTGGTTGAGTCCCACCAGCGGATCGCCGCGATTTCTTCGTTGGGGACGAAGGTTGTGTGGCGGGTGGTCACGCGGGCGGTGTAGATCGCTGCGTATTCGTCGTGGGGTGGGTCGATCAGGTGGAAGCGTCCGTAGCCGGCGAGGGTGAGGGTGGGAAGGTGGAGGCCGCTTTCCTCGTGCAGTTCGCGGACTGCTGCCTGTTGGGGTGTCTCGCCAGGGTCGATCTGGCCTCCCGGCAGTTCCCACTGGCGGCGGTGGCGGTCGAAGACCAGGAGCAGGTGCCGGGCGTGCCAAACGGCGGCAAGGGCCGCGGGCATCGGCGCGTCCACGGGGGAGGTGGCGGACGGGAGGAAGGCCGTCAGGGCGTTGCCTCGCTGGTCTCGCGCCAAAGGGACGTCCACTGGGCGCTCCACGGACGGTTGGCGAGGGAGGTCCTCAGGACAGGGCTAGGAGGAGTGCCGTGTAGGGCCCTGTCGGGTCTGTTTCGGCGGGCGTGGCCGTCTCTAACGCGGCGGCGTGTTCGTAGAGGTCGCGTTCGGCCCTGTCCAGGGCGGCGGACAGGACGAAGTCGGTGACCGTCCAGCCGATCAGCTCGGCCGCTTTGCGGATCACGAGGAGCTGATCCGGGGAGGGGCGGACGGTGATGTGGTCGTCGGGGGCGGGAAGGTTCTGGCGAACCGACTCAGACATGGCCGGTCTCCTTCCTTGCGGCATCTAAAAGTACGCCGCGAGGTGTCGCGAAGCCATCCTCATTGAGAACGAGAATCGCTTAGGTGTCGAGGAGGAGGGACGCACTGGGAGTGGGTCTGTTCGCACAGTTTGTGTTGGACAAAGCTTTCCAGGGAGACGATGCCCAGGACGGCGCGGATACGGCCGATGAGTTCCAGGAGTCGGGAGCCGTCCCCTGCGCGCGAGTACGAGGAGGTTTTCGAATGAGTCGGCGGATGTAGTCGATTCGTTCGAGGTCGGCGATCTTCTCCCGGTCGCGTTCGCAATTGAGACCGATCACCACAGCTGGCGGGTGAGCCCGTGCGGGAGCGGGTGGCGAGACCAGCTTGAGTGGGTGGGTGAAGCCGAATAGAAGGGGTCGGTGATGCCGGTGGTGTTGACGTCGCTATCTAGGATCTGGGTGCGTTGCCGGCCAGGTGGCCCGGAGAAGCTCGCTCAGCGAGGCCGAAGTCGTCGGGCTGCTCGGGCATCGGGCCCGGCGCCGACGGGACGCGCGGTCGCGAGTTGCATGAAACCCGGTGGCGGAACCCAGAGGCGCTGATTCGCAACCGACCGCCTTGGCGGCGTGGCTGAAGGTCAACTCTACCTCAACTCGCTGGACGACTACGACGGCATGAACGAGGTCTTCCGCGGCCGCTGGGGCCGCGAGCCCGGCGTGCGCACCACCATCGCCGCCGCGGCGGGCATCCCCGGCGACTCGCTCGTCGAGATCGACTGCATCGCCGTCAGGTGAGCGCCGCCGTCAGTTGAGAACTGGAGTCCGGATGCACGCGAGAGACCGATTCCGCCGGCGGATCCTTCCCGCCACCCTCACCCTGGCCCTCGGCGCCTCCCTCGGCGCCCTCGTCCCGGGCGGCGCGCCGTCCGCCGCCGAAGCCTACGACCTGGTCATCCGCGGGAGGTCATGGGTGCGATCTAACCTCGTCCCGTCCCGCCGGAGGGTTTCGCTGCGGCGTCATCGAACTGAACCGCCGGGAGATCGTTCGCGCTGACCGCAACGCCGGACGTCGGACTCTGGCTCGTAGGCTTGGCCGCTTCGGCTACGGCACGTGGTGCGCTGGGCGGTGGGGGATCGGCTCTAGTCAGGGGATTCGTCGATGGTGCCGAAGATGACGGACGAGACCTCCAGGTAGAGCTGCTCCGGGTACGGCATGAAGCCGACATTGCGGAGCGCCTGCTTCTGGCCCGCGGACTCCATCACGAATTCGCCGTACCCGAGGATCCGTCCGGCCATGGAGCGGTTCAGCGCGATGTCCGTGACCTTGGCCAGCGGCATCATCGCGACGTTCCGGTTGAGCACTCCGTTGATCACCATCACTCGGTGCTCGGTGACCAGGAAGAACTCCACGGACCAGGCGATGACCTTCCAGACCAGGTAGGCGATGGCGATGAGCCACAGCCACCAGATCCAGGTGAGGCCGATGACGGCGCTGATCGCACCGCACGCGACGAGCCCGGCGACGACGACCGCGACGGGGAGGAGCAGGACGGCGGGGTGGCGGCGGACGGCGATGACCCGTCCCTCGTGGGACATCAGGTATTTGTCGACGGTGCGCGACGAGCTGTCGTGTTGCACCATCATGTCCTGCAGATTCACGGCGGCGTCCTCGTCATGATCCGGGTGGTTCAACGGTAGCCGACGCGGTGGCGCGGGCGCAGAGGCCGGGCGGTAACAGACGAGGCCCTTGCCGGTGGGAGGACGGCGGCTGATGATGGTCGTCATGGAGCGCGTTCGGG
>NZ_SMKT01000342.1 GCF_004348735.1 Actinomadura sp. KC06 | reverse complement strand
AGGGTTACGGGGGTGCCGATTTTTATCTGGGATGGGTCGCAGTTGATGATGTTGGTCAGGATTCTTGGGCCCTCGGGTAGGTCGACGTAGGCGACGATGTATGGGGTTAGGTCGCGGTATTTTCCGCGCGCTTTGCGTACCACCGTGTAGGAGTAGATGGTCGCTTCGCCTGATGCCGGGGACCAGGTTATGTCGCGGCCGCCGCAGTGCGGGCAGAACGGGCGTGGGTACCAGATCACTGTTGCGCAGGGTTCGCATCTGGGGAGGAGCAGTTGGCCCTCGGCGGTGGCCGTCCAGAAGGGGTCGGTCGGTGTGAAATCGGCCGGGGGTAGAGGGGTGCTCATGCGTCCTCACGTCCCAGGATCAGGGTGGCTGCGGAGCTTCGGGTGGCGAGTCGTCCGCCCGAGCCGTGCACGAGTGCTAGGCGGCAGTCGGGTACCTGGACCTCTGTCGCGGCCTCGCCGCGTAGCTGGCGCACTGCCTCGATCATCCGTGGCATTCCTCCTCGGTTGTCGGGCTGGTTGTTGCAGAGACCGCCGCCGTCGGTGTTCATGGGCAGCCGTCCGTGCGGGGCGACCAGCGCGCCGTCCTGGACGAACCGTCCGCCCTGGCCCTTCTCGCAGAAGCCCAGGTCTTCCAGCGCCATCAGCGCTGTGATGGTGAAGGAGTCGTAGATGGACGCGTAGTCGATGTCGGCGGGCGTCACGCCGGCCTCGGCGAACGCCGCCGGGCCGGACCAGACACCGGCGGTGTGGGTCAGGTCGCCGCCGGCGCCCTTGGCCGCCTCGCCGTGTCCGAGGACGGCGACGGAGTGGCGCGGCAGCCGGTGGGCGACCTCCGCGCTGGCCACGACCACCGCGCCGCCGCCGTCGGTCATGACGCAGCAGTCCAGCCGGTGCAGTGGATCGCTGATCAGCGGCGAGTTCACCACGTCGTCGACGGTGACCGGCTTGCGCAGGAACGCGTTCGGGTTGTGCTGCGCGTGCAGCGACGCGGCCACCTTCACCTCGGCGAGCTGGCGGCTCGTCGTCCCGAACTCGTGCATGTGGCGCATGGCGGCCAGGGCGTAGTTGTGGACGGTGTCCGTGATCCCCCAGTGCGTCTCGTAGTGCGTCTCCGGCGCTCCGGACAGGTCCGGGCCGGAGGCGAGCCGCAGGGTGCGCGGGCGGCCGCCCATGACGACCAGCGCGACGTGGCATTTTCCGGCCGCGATGGCGGCGGCGGCGTGCCCGACGTGCGACAGGTACGACGCGCCGCCCGTCTCGGTCGTGTCGAGGTACCGGCAGCGGACCCCCAGGTACTCCGCCATCGACAGCGGCCCCACGCCGGGAGCGTCGGAGTCGCAGAAGTACGCGTCGACGTCCGGCGGGGAGAGCCCGGCGTCGGCCAGTGCCGCGAGGGCCACCTCGGCGTGGATCTCCGCCACCGACAGGTCGGGGATGTCGCGGCGCGGGTGCTCGTGGGCACCGACGATGAACGCCGCGCCGCGCACCGTCACGGCGCGACCCCCTCGAAGTCCTTCACCCAGCGCTCGAAGCGCTCCGCGAAGTCCGGGATCTCCTCCATCGGGTAGTGCCCGATGCCCGGCATCAGCTCGAAGGCCGCGTGCGGGACGAGGTCGGCGATGCGCCGGACGCGGCTCGGCGGCACGAAGAAGTCGTCCTCGCCGGCGAGGATCCGCACCGGGCACGTGATGCCGGCCAGCGCGTCGCGGATGTCGTGGGTGAGCGCGCCGTGGATGTCGCTGACGGTGATGTGCCAGTCCTCGCGGCAGTGCATCTGGGCGATCAACTCCACCCGCTCGGGCGGGACCGATCGTCCGCAGGCTTCGACCGTGCCGTAGTAGGTGCGGTCGCGCATGCTGGGGGAACCGGAGTCTTCCAGGGCCGGTGGCGGCGGCGGTCGGCCGTCGCTGCCGAGCACTCCGGACGGGTCTAGTGCGACCACGCCGGACAGTGCGCTGGACATCTTCGTGGCGATGTCCAGAGCGATGCTGCCGCCGATCGAGCAGCCCAGGACGTAGGGGCGCTCCAGGCCCAGTGCGGTGATCAGCCGTACGCACCAGTCGGTGTACCAGGAGAGGTCGCTGATCGGCCCGCCGGGCGCCGGCTCCGAGCGGCCGTGGCCCGGCAGGTCGGGCACGACCACCCCGAAGCCCAGCTCGGCCAGCCCGGCGGCCACGTGCCGGTACTGCACGCCGCTCTGCCCGGCCGTGTGGAGGCACAGGACGGACGGGCGGTCGCCCGGACGGCTCTCGACGAAGGCCAGCCGGCCGTCGAGTTCCAGGTAGTCGGCGTTATGCACGGGTCGCCTCCGTCTCGCGGGCCAGCTCGCGGGCGTGGTCGAGCATGATCATGACCGCCTTGATCATGCGCAGGTACTGGTAGCCGCTGCCCTGGACGCGGAACAGGCCCTCGCTGGTGCGGCGGATGAAGTCGTTGGACTCGGCCGTGAGCAGCCCGACCCACGCGAGGTCAGCGCCCTCGACCGTGAACGTCGCACCGTCCAGGGACTTGCGCGCTACGTCGATGATCTCGCCCCGGTAGATCCGGAAGTGCGCCTGCCGGTCCTGGGCGTCGAACGCGATCGCGCCGTCGAAGCTGCGCGCGGCGGCGGCGAAGCGGGGGTCGCCGGCCAGCCGCTCGCGCAGCCGGCCGCCCCAGCGCACCGACGCGAAGTCGGCCGCCTCCCACTCCGCGGCCGCGTCCCGGGTCAGCGCGGCCGGAACGCTCCAGGCCACCGTCGAGCGTGACCGGACGCGGTCGAGATCGTCAACGACGTGCACCGTCTGGTGGATCGTCGCTCGCGCGGCACCGGCGACTCGCCTGGTGACGGTGGCTTCCAGGCGCACGGCCGTCCCGGCGTCTTCCCCGGGCGGGGGCTGCGGGTCCCAGCGCAACGACGCCAGTTCCGCGCCGTCGGCCGGGCGTACCTGCTCCAGCAGGCGCAGCAGGATCGCCAGGTCGGCGGCGTACGGCGGGTCGGCCGTGGCGTCGCGGGCCCCCGCGACGTGGCGGGCGCTGCGCGAACGCGTGCCCACGGCCGGTGCGGCATCCTCGGACATCGGGTCCCCCTCGGGGTCAAAGGTCGGGTTCAGGGCGGGGCAGGGGAGCCGGACGGGGC
>NZ_SMKT01000341.1 GCF_004348735.1 Actinomadura sp. KC06 | reverse complement strand
GGCGGGGACGGCGCCGGAGACGTCCTCGTCTTCGGGCTGATCGGCGTCCACGATGAGCTCGCGCGGGATCAGCACGACCGCGCTGACGCCCCCGTACAGCGACGGCTGCAGCGCGACCCGGATGCCGTGCCGTCCAGCGAGGCGGGCGACGACGAACAGGCCGAGCCGGTCGGTGACGGCGAGGTCGAACTCGGGCGGCCGCGACAGCCGCAGGTTCAGCGCGTCGAGTTCGGACTGGTCGAGGCCGATGCCGCGGTCGATGACGTCCACGGCGAACCCGTTGGCGCCCATCTCGCCGCGGACGAGCACCTCGGTCGGCGCGGGCGAGAACACCGTGGCGTTCTCGATCAGCTCGGCGAGCAGGTGGATGATGTCCGCGACGGCCTCGCCGATCACCGCGGCCTGCCCCGTCACGACGACGACCTCGACGCGCGTGTAGTCCTCGACCTCGGAGACGGCGGCGCGCAGCACGTCCTCGACGTGCACGGGCCTGCTCCAGCCGCGGCCCGGGGACGTCCCGGACAGGATGACCAGGCCCTCCGCGTGCCGGCGCATGCGGGTGGTGAGGTGGTCGAGGCGGAACAGGTCCTCGAGGGCCTTCGGGTCGGACGCGCCGCGCTCCATCTCGTCCAGCATGCGGAGCTGGCGGTGCAGCAGCGACTGGTTGCGCCACGCGACGTTGAGGAACACGCGGCTGATGCCCTGCCGCAGGTACGACTCGCGGACGGCGGTGTCGATGGCGGTGCGCTGCACCCGCGTGAACGCGTCGCCGACGCGGGCGACCTCCTTGGTCTTGCCGATGACGAGCGGCGGCACCTCGGCGTCCACGTCGACCTCCTCGCCGCGGCGCAGCCGGGCCACCACGGCGGGCAGCCGGTCCTCGGCGAGGTGCAGTGCGGCGCGCTGCAGCCCGCGCAGCTCGCGGGACAGGCTGCGGGCCGCCAGCAGCGACAGCACGATCGAGACGACCACGGCGAGCAGGCCGAACCCGCCCGCGAGGACGAGCCGGAGGATGATCCGGTCCCCGATCGGCTTGGCCATCTCGTTGAGCGCCAGGCTCGCCTGCGTGACCTTCTGCGCCCACGCCTGCGACAGCAGCTGGGTGGTCGCCTGCCAGTCCGCCGCCTCGGCGGGCAGCCGGTCGCCGCGCGCGTTGACGATCGCGGCCTCGGCGGCCCGGTAGCGCTGGAAGCCGTCGGACGCGGCGAGCTGCTCAAGCGGCCCGCGGATCTCGGCGTTCAGGTCGGCGAGCCCGGCGTCGAACTCGCGCCGCCCCTCGGCCGCCCACTGGATGAACGCGGTGTGCTCGGCGGGCGTGAGCCGCCCGTTGCGCGCCATCGCGGCGGTGACGAGCGAGTCCTCGCGGAGCATGTAGGCGCGGGCGTTGCCGAGGCTGATCAGCGCGCGGCCCTGCGTCATGATGGCGACGTCGTTGACCGTCACCAGGCCGTTGAAGACCTTGATGACCTCGTCCAGGACGGTGCTGTAGGCGTTGATGACGTCGAGCGGCTCGGCGCTGCCCGCGTCGACCTGGGCGCGCAGCGTCGGCAGCGTGTCCAGCGCCTTGATCGCGACGGCCAGGCGCCGCTTCGTCTCGGGTTCGGCGGCGTCGCGCGCCTCGGGCGACGTCGCGGTCTTGCGGAAGGACGCCTCCATGGCGCTGACCCGTGCGCGCAGCCCGCCGAGCTTCTGCCTGTCCTTGGCGTCGCGGGTGCTGAGCGCGACGACGCTGAGGGATCGTTCGGCCTGGAGCATGCCCACCAGGTTGATGCCGGGCAGGCCCATCTTCTCGTACGTCGTCGAGAAGTCGAACTTGTCGGACGCGTCGTCGACCGTGATGTTCGCGGCGAACGCCCACAGGCCGATGAGCGAGACCAGCGGTACCAGCAGCAGGGCCGTGATCCGCAGGCGGATCGGCCGCTTCCTCCTGTGCTCGCGTGCGGACGCATGGTGCCGTGACTCGCCGTACGAGGTCTCGCTGTACGGAGACTCGCCGTACGGAGTTTCGGCGTGCGGGGACTCATTGTTCGAGGCGGCCGCGTAGGGGTCCGCCGGCCGGCCTTCGCCAACCATCAGATCACAACCTCAAGCGGGGGAACGGGCCTCGAACCGTGGCCCGCTCTATCGGTTTCTGGCTTGGCTTTCGCTCTCGTCGGGCTCGCCGACCTCGTCGGGGATGGGGTCAGGGCCGCGCCTCGTCCAGGGCGGCGCGCGCGACCAGGCCGCGCAGGCGGCTGGTGATCTTCGCGACGGCCCGGGCGTGCCCGTGCACGGCCTTCTCACGGGTGGAGTACCGGCCGACGTCGGCGTGCATCGAGAGATCGGACACGATCGTCTGCCACAGCAGCGGTCGCCCGTTCGCCGCGAATCCGAGGTCGATCACGGTGAACCAGGTCGACACGACCACCACGACGCCGCCGACGCGGATGACGTCCTGTGCCAGCAGGCGTCCCCGTACGTCCAGCAGAAGGCGCTGGGCCTCGTCGGAGGTGGCGCGTCTCCCGTCCGAGCGGTAGTAGTCAACGGACATGCTGCTTCCCATCGCTGCGCGGGGTTGCGAGGAAAGGCGGGCTCAGCGGCCGGGACGCGCGTCCCGCGGCCAGGCGCGGACCTCGCACCAGACGGCCTTGCCGGACGGCGTGTGCTCGGTGCCGTGCCGGTCGGCCATGATCGCGACGAGGAACCAGCCCCGTCCCGTCTCCTCCATGAGGTCGACGCCGCCGCCGTCGGCGAACCGCGTCCGCGGCACGCCGGCGCTCTGGTCGTGGACCTCGATGCGGAGCCGGGTTCCGGCGCGCAGGAGCCGCAGCGACAGCACCGTGCCGGGGACGGCGGCGGCGTGCCGGACGGCGTTGGTGACGAGCTCGGAGACGAGGACCTCCGCGTCGTCGCCGACGTGCCCGATCTCGGAGCCCGTGGTGACGGACCGGCTGAAGCGCCGGGCCTGGGGCACCGATTCATGCTCGGCGGGCAGCGTCAGCTCGCCCAGCAGGACCGCGGCGCCGTTGGACGAAGCCGCGCCGTTGGGCATAGCGGTCCCGTTGGACGGGGCCGTGCCGTTCGGTGGGGCTGTGCCGTTCGGTGGGGCTGTGCCGTTGGGTGGGGTGGCCAGGGTGTTAGGGAGTTCGATGGTGTGGTGTTCGCCCGACATGCTGAACGCCTCCTTGACTAAGGCGTGTCGCCCGGATCCAGCCCGGCCGGGACGCGGGGCTGGGAGGGGC
>NZ_SMKT01000340.1 GCF_004348735.1 Actinomadura sp. KC06 | reverse complement strand
GGCGCGGGGGTGTGGCGCGCGGGCCGTCCTCCACGGCCGTCACCACGGCGGACGGCTCGTGCCACGGCGCGGCGGCGTCGAACACGAACCCGTCCAGGACGGCGGCGAGGTCCTCACGGGACGCGGTGCGGGTGAACGTCCGCCACGTCTCCGGCGGCAGGAGGGTCAGGTTCCGCGTCGTGCCCGCCGAGTCGGACAGGCGGGCCGCGGCGCGGCGGGACGCGTCGCCGTAGGCATAGATGGCGGCGCGCAGGTCGGTGCACGTCCGGTCGAGCTGCGGCCAGCGGCGCAGGATCGCACCGTGCAGGCGCTCAGCGCGCAGCAGGATCTCCTCGGTGCCCCACAGCTTCGGCGCCTGCTCGCGGAGCTCCTCGATCGTCCCGTGCGTGAGCGTGACCAGCTCGACGCTCCACAGCCGGAACGCGCGCGCGAGCCCGTCCGCGCCGTCGCGCGCCTGCTCGGGCGTCATGCGGGGGTCGGCCACGTTGAGCTGCTCAAGGGCGAGGAGCCGGTGCATCTCGCTCTGCCCGCCGTCCAGCATCATCCGCCGGACGAACATCAGCCCGACCACGCTGGTGAACGACGCCCGGTACCGGAGCTGGTTCGGCTTCGGGAACACCTCGCGGACGGCGCCGAGCCCCTTCAGCACCCGCAGCCGGTTCTCGAACACCTCCGGCGGGTAGCGGCGGCACACGTACCGCATCTGCTCGCGGCTCAGCCCGTCCTCGCCCGCGTCGGCGAACGCGGCGAGCAGCGTCTCGGCCACGTCCACGAGTTCGGGATCGTCCACGACGGCGCCGCTGTCGCGGGCCAGCGCCGCGAACATCTGCCGGTAGACGCCCAGCACCGCCTCGCCGACCAGGACGTCGTCGAGGCTGGCGGCTGCGTTCTCGGAGGTGGCGGACACGGCGCACTACGGTACGGCCACCACGCCGCCAAGGTGGAATCGGCGCCGCGAACACGTGAACAATCAAGTACACGAAACCGTGGCGGTTCACGCAGAGCGATGACACACTCACAATGCCATGACGGATGTCCCGGTCCGCGAGCCGCGCCGGGCTCGGAACGGCGGGGGAGCATGACCGCGACGACCACTCCCGTGAAGACGAACCTCCCCGCCGAACCCAACGCCTTCGTCGGCCGCGAACGCGACGTCGGCGACCTCGGCCGGCTGCTGGAGAGCATGCGCGCCGTGACGCTGTGCGGCGCCGGCGGCATCGGCAAGACCAGGCTCGCGCTGCACGTCGCGCACACGATGCTCGACGCCGGCCCCGACGGCGTCTGGTTCGTGGAGCTGGCCGACGTCCGCCCCGACGGGACGACGGAGCCCGTCGCGCGGCGCGTCGCCACCGTCCTCTCCGTCGCCGAAGAGGACGGCCGCCCGCTCACCGAAACGCTCGCCGACGCGCTGCGCGCCCCCGCCGCCCTGATCGTCCTCGACAACTGCGAGCACGTCATCGAGGAATGCGCCAAGCTGACCGGCATGCTGCTGGCCCGCTGCCCGCGGCTGCGGGTGCTCGCCACCAGCCGTGAACCCCTCCGCATGGCGGGCGAGAACGTGTGGCGGGTCCCGCCCCTGGAGCCCGACGAGGCGCGGCGCCTGTTCATCGACCGCGCGAAGGCGGCGCGCCCCGGCTTCGACGGCGCCGACGCCGTCCACGAGGTCACCCGGGCCCTCGACGGGATGCCGCTCGCCCTGGAACTCGCCGCGGCCCGAGTCCGCGTCCTGTCGGTGGAGCAGATCGCGCGGCGCCTCACCGACCGGTTCCGGCTGCTCAGCGCCGGAGACCGCACCGCCCCCGCCCGGCAGCGCACCCTCCGCGCCGCCATCGACTGGAGCCACGAGCTGCTGGACGACCCCGAACGCATCCTGCTGCGCAGGCTGTCCGTCTTCTCGGGCTGGACGCTGGAGCAGGCCGAGCACGTCTGCGCCGACGCCGAGCTCCCCGCCGACGACGTCCTCGACCTGCTCACCGCGCTGGTCGACAAGTCCCTCGTGGCCGTGTCGGGCGAACTCGCCGGGGAGGTCCGGTTCCGGCAGCTCGACAGCATCCGCGAGTACGCGGCCGAGCGGCTGGCCGACGCCGGCGAGGACGAGACGTTCCGCGCCCGGCACCGCGACGCCGTCCTGCACGCGGCCGAACGGCATGGCCGGATCGCCGTCGCGCGCGACGACGCGGCCTGGGCCGAACGCGTGGCGCTGTTCAACTGGTACGACGTCGAACTCGGCAACGTCCGCTCCGCGCTCACCTGGTCCCTCGACCGCGGCGACGTCCGCGAGGGCCTGCGGATCTGCACGGCCCTGCGCACGTTCTGGATCGTCCGGGGCCGCGTCACCGAATGGGCCGGCTGGACCGACCGCTTCCTCGCCGCCGCCCACGGGCTCGGCCCGAGCGTTCTCGGCCCGGCGCTCGTCGCCCGCGCCCAGCTCGCGCTCGGCGGCCGCGACTACGCGCAGGCCGCCCGGTACGCCGACGACGGCCTCGCGTCCTGCCGCGAGTGCGGCGACGACTTCATGACCGCGTCCGCCCTCATCGCCGGCGCCGAATGCCTCGTCCGCGCCGGACGGCTCGCGGACGCCGCCGAACGCCTCGACGAGGCCGACGCGATCGCCGCCGCGCCCCGCCAGGAATGGAACCGCGCCTACGCCGCCGCCGTCCGCGGCTACCTGCTGATCCGCGGTTCCCGCCTCCGGGAGGCCCGCGAACACCTGGACGCCGCCGCGACCGTCATGCGCGGCATCGACCAGCTGTGGGGCGCCTCCCACGCCATGATCGGCCTCGGCCGCCTCGCCGAGCTGCGCGGCGACCACGTGTCCGCGCGCGGGCACTACGCCGAGGTCCTGCCGATCCTCGCCGAGATCGGCGCCCGCCCCGAGATGGCGCGGGCCCTCGCCGGCCTGGGCCGCGTCGCCCTCGAACAGGACGACCTCCACACCGCCCGCGAGTCGCTCTCGCAGAGCCTCACGCTGAGCCGCTCGTCCGGCATCCGCCTGGACATGTCCCGCGCCCTGGACGCCTTCGCCGACCTGGTCGCCCGCGAGGGCGACGGTCGCGGCGCGGTCATACTCGCCGGCGCAGCGTCCGCCCTCCGCGAGGCCACCGGCCGCGCTCCCGGCACCGGCGCCCGCCGAGAACGCACCCTGGAACCGATCCGCCGCAAACTGGGCGCCCCCCTCGTCGCCCAGTTCTGGGGCGAAGGCCGGGCCATGCCCGTCGACGACGCCATCGCCTACGCCCTCCGAGACCCCGCCAACCCGCTGATCCCACACCCCCGTCCCGCGGACCCCGAACCGACCCACGCAGACC
>NZ_SMKT01000339.1 GCF_004348735.1 Actinomadura sp. KC06 | reverse complement strand
ACCTCGGGCAGGGCGAGGGCGACCATGTCCCGGATGTCGGCGTCGGACACGTACGAGGCCCGCACCCGCACCGGATCCGGTGAGGTTTCCAGCCGGACGAACCCCACCCTCGCGCCGACCTCGGGGATGGAGGAGATCTGGTCGGCCAGCGCACCCCGGTCACGTGCACCGTCACCGAGGACCATGTCGACCTGTTCGTCTTCGTCCAGTCGCAGGGCGATGCGGTCGGGGAACAGGTTGCGCAGGTTGTTGACCTCTTTTCGGGCGTCCTGCTGCGCGCCGATCACGCAGTACCCCACCGACCGGCCCTGACTGGTGAGCACGGCCAGCGCCGATTCGGCCCGCTTGCGCAGGTCGCGTTCGGGGCAGTAGGCGGTCAGGAACGCCAGCTCATCCACCACGATCACCCGGAACGGGAACTCGTGCGACGGCGTGAACGAGCGGGTGTGCCCGGCGAAGCGGTTGGCGCGGGCGTTCATGTCGGCTGCCGCGTCCTCCAGCAGCGCGACCATGCCGCCCGACGGGTCGGAGGAGTAGCGCCCGTACCGCTCGAACAGAGGACGCCCGAACGACAGTTCCATGCGTTTGGGGTCGACCGCCCATACCTCCACCAGCCCGCCCAGCATCCACGGCAGCACCGCCCGGATGGTCGACCAGATCACTGACCCTTTGCCGGACCCGGTCGCGCCCGCGATGAGGACGTGGTTTCCCAGCAGCCGCAGCCGCCACGGCGAACCGTCCTCCTGACGTCCCACCGGCAGCGCCGATAGGTCGACCTCGGCCGCGTCCGGGATGGGGAGTGCGGGGATGGGTTCGGCGAGGGCATCTTTGCGGACGAACTCCAGCCAGACCCGGCCCGGCTTGTTCCCGTCCCGGACGCGGACGAGCGAGGCGCCGAAGCCGTGCGCGAGGTTGACCGCAACCCGCTCCCACGCATCCGGAGCCTGCCCCTTGAGCATCCGCACCAGCACCCGATCCGACGTCGGACCGCACCGGACCCGCACCAGCGAGGGCAAGTATTCGCGGCCCTTGTGGACTTTGGTGAGTCCGGCCGTGACCAGGACGGGTTGCCAGTGCCGCCGATACACCCACACCCGCCGCCACCGGGACCGCGCCGGACGAGCGACCCAGCGGACGAACGACGGACGGTCCACCCGCGCCCACACCCCCAAGCCGACCGCGACGAAGGCCAGGACCAGGACGGGGACGAGCCACCCGTAGCGGACGCCGAGCCAACCCAGCCCAGACGCGACCGAGACGGGGACGATGTTGCGGACCAGGAACACCACGGTCCGGACGACGGCGCGGACGGCGTTGACGACCAGGACGAGCCCTTCGGGCATGTGCCACACCGGCGGCGCCCACTTCGGAGCCGCGAACGGGTCACGCTGCGCTTCGACCGCGACGTTCTCGCCCGGCCCGAGCTTGCGGAACTCCCATGCCATGATGGATCACCTCTTTCACTTGTGCTGATCAGGGGAGAGAGAAGCGGGGCGGCCGGAGGTACCAGCTCCAGCCGCCCCACCTAGACATCAGGCCGCGTCTTTCGCCGCCGCGCCGCCGTCCTTGCCTGCCGAGCGACCCGAGCCGCCCTTGAAGTTGGCCGGATGCATCCCGGTCGCCTTGAGGGAGTAGGCGAGCCTGCCGTTCTGGCTGTTGACGTACGGCGTGACCGACAGGCCGTCGAACTCCACCGGCACGAACGGGAACCCCGCCGGAGCCTCCGGCATGACCGGCTGCACGGGTGCGGTGAGTTTGACCTTGAAGGTGCCCTTGGCCGCCGGGTCGGCGTCGAGGGCCTCCACCGCCCACACCAGTTCGCCGGACTCCTTGTCGCGCGCCTGGACGAAGTTCTCCTTGCTGGATCGGTCGAAGTCGCGGACCGGCTCCACGCCGCCCTTGATGAACGCGCCGAACGGGAACACGTCGCCGAACGTGACCTTGAACGGGCCTTGTACCGCCATGAGTATCGCCTCCGAACGTTCACCCGTCCGCTTGTCCGGACGAGTGCATGCGTTGAGAATACCTCGCCCACTCGACCGAACAACCCATCGAGGAGAGTGACGTGCGTCACAACCGAGTAAAGCGCAGGTCGGAGCCCGGAGGAGTTCAGTTCGGGACGCTGTACACGTCCTCCAGCTCATGCAACGACCCCGGCATGACCACCTCGGCCACGAACCGCACCGCATCCGAGGCGTCGTGCAGACTCGCCAGAATCGACAGGACCGGCTCCGACTTCTTAATCTTCAACACGCCGGGTTCGTCGCCGGCAGGCAACCGCGCTGTCAGCCGCTCCACGATGTGGTCGATGCGCAGGCCCTTGACCGTTCGCAGGTGATCGCGCAGCCCGACCGGCAACGGCCCCGGCTTGTCCAGATCGGTGCCGAACACCAGCTCTGGCGGGAACCAGCACGTCACCACCTCCGACACGACCCCGTCCCGCACCGCCACCCACCGCCGGGCCAGCACCCGCCCACCGTCCACGCCGAGCAGCCCCGCCACCGGGCCGGGCGCCTCCACCTGGTCCACGCCGACCAGCGTCACCCCCGGCGAGGTCTCCGCACGATCGAGCACGGCCAAGCCCGGACGACTGGGCCGTGCCGCCGCGCTCGGACGGCCCTTCACGTACGAGCCGCGCCCGTGTTCGCGGGTGATCCAGCCGTCCTGCTGGAGCATCTGCAACGCCCGCACCACCGTGGTCCGCCCGACCGCGAACTCCCGGACGAGCTGTGATTCCGAGGGCAGCAGGGAGCCGGGCGGGTAGTCGCCGTTCTCGATCTTGCGGCGCAGCTCCAGCACCACCCGCGCGTACTTCGGAGGCTCGAATTCCAAGCTCGACATGACGACCACCTGACTACTAGGACGCTTGACCGCACAACCGTGCATCTGTCCGCACTGTAGCGTCCACATCCGAAAACGTCACGCCCACCCCGCCACAACCCCGAACCCGCAGCACCCACCACACCAAAACTTCCCGACCGATCAGCGAAACGTCACCAGCCCCCAGGTTCTACCGGGAAGCCCTCCGCGATCAGCGCTGTCCGGATTTCCCCGGCCCGGCGTGGTCCAATCCCCCGCACGTCGGCCAACTCCCCCGAGCGCAATAGCAGCACCACGTCCCCCACGACCCCAGTCGGGCCAAGGTCACCGCGCAACGCGCCCAGCGCCCGACCCGACAACCCCAAACACTCAATCGGGCACGCAGGCGTCACCCGCTCATGCTCATGCACCACCACACCCGCAACCCCCGCCAACGCAAGCAACCCCACCGCGCGACCCGCCTCCGCCAGGAGCCGCACTAGATCACCGACTGTCCGCACCCCCAGACACGACACCGGGCACTCAAGCC
>NZ_SMKT01000338.1 GCF_004348735.1 Actinomadura sp. KC06 | reverse complement strand
CCCCGAATACTCCGCCCCCGAATGCACCAACCCCCGCGACGCCGTCATCTGGGACAAAGCCGGAGAACGCGTCATGGCCGACGCCGCGCAACGCGCCGCCATGGTCCCCGGCACCCACCCCATCCAGCTCTACAAGAACAACACCGACAACAAGGGCGCCTCCTACGGCTGCCATGAGAACTACCTCATGCGCCGCGAAACCCCCTTCGCCGACATCGTCCGCCACCTCACCCCCTTCTTCGTCTCCCGCCAGGTCGTCACCGGCGCAGGCCGCGTCGGCATCGGCGTCGACGGACGCGGCGACGGCTTCCAGATCAGCCAGCGCGCTGACTTCTTCGAAGTCGAGGTCGGCCTCGAGACCACCCTCAAACGCCCCATCATCAACACCCGCGACGAACCCCACGCCGACCCCGAGAAATACCGCCGCCTCCACGTCATCATCGGCGACGCCAACATGGCCGAGCTCTCCACCTACCTCAAGCTCGGCACCACCTCCCTCGTCCTCGCCATGATCGAAGACGGCTTCCTCACCGTCGACCTCTCCGTCGACATGCCCGTCGCCGCACTCCGCGCCGTGTCGCACGACCCGTCCTGCAAACACCTCCTCACCCTCCGCGACGGCCGCAAGATGACCGCCGTCCAACTCCAGATGGAGTACCTCGAACAGTCCCGCAAGTACGTCGAGGACCGCTTCGGCGCCGACGTCGACGAGATGACCAAGGACGTCCTGGACCGCTGGGAATCCGTCCTCCACCGCCTCGGCGACGACCCCATGCAGCTCTCCCGCGAACTCGACTGGGTCGCCAAACTCGCCCTCCTGGAGGGCTACCGCAGCCGCGACGGCCTCGACTGGTCCCACCCGCGCCTGCAGCTCGTCGACCTCCAGTACACCGACATCAGGCCCGACAAGGGCCTCTACAACCGCCTCGTCGACCGCGGCCGCATCGACCGCCTCGTCACCGAACCCGAGGTCGAGGCCGCCGTCGAGGACCCGCCCGAGGACACCCGCGCCTACTTCCGCGGCCGCTGCCTGCGCCAGTACGCCGACTCCGTCGCGGCCGCCTCCTGGGACTCCGTCATCTTCGACGTCCCGGGCCGCGAGTCCCTGCAGCGCGTCCCCACCCTGGAGCCCCTGCGCGGCACCAAGCAGCACGTGGGCGCCCTCCTGGACCGCTGCCGGACAGCCGCCGACCTCGTCGCCACCCTGACCGGCCAGAGCTGACCTCACGCCTCCGGGAGCCGGACGCCACACGACCGTCGTCCGGCCCCTTTGGCGTCCTTTGGATAGTGCCGCTATCGAGCGTTCCAATGGCTTTCTGACCTGCGCAAACAGGTGACGTCTCGGTATCGTGACCGGTATGCCCGTTTCAGTGGCGGCGCGGCGGGCGATAACCCGAGCATGCCCCCGGTCCCCGGACCGAGGCGGCGAAACGGACGTTCAAGATCCGCTCGCCGTCGAAGATCGGAGATAGGGTCGAGGGCACCGGCAGAGCGGGAGGTACGGAATGGCCACGAAGGACACCGGCGGTCAGAAGCAGACCACTCGACGCACGGAAGAGGTCGAGGAGACCGAGGCCACGACCACCGAGGACGTGCAGGAGCGCCAGGAGAAGCTCACCGACGACGTGGACTCAATTCTGGACGAAATAGACGAAGTACTAGAAGAGAACGCAGAAGATTTCGTCCGTGCGTACATCCAAAAGGGGGGGGAGTAATACGATATGTCCGATTAAATCGGACACTCTAGAATGGATGGCAAAGCCGGGCATAGTGCACACAATTTCAAAGCAACTGGAAAGGCGTGGGCGAGACCGATAAGGTCTCGCTCATGCGTTCGAAAAGATGTCTTGACTGCGGCGAGACCAAGCCGGAGACGGAGTTCTGGAAGCTCAAGGCCTCCAAGGATGGTCTGGCCTTCTATTGCAAGCCCTGTTTCGGTTTGCGCAACAGCCGTTCATACCGGAAAAAGCAGGCGGAGGCGGGTAAGTCGACCAGGCCCTATCGCCGGTACTCGGATGTCCCGGAGGGAATGAAGTACTGCGCTCGGTGCAAGGAGATCAAGTCGGTCACGAAGTTCGGAAGCAATCGCGCGCACAAGTCGGGGCTCGCCGACTACTGCCGTCCCTGCCACAGCGAGGCCATCGCGGAGATCAGGGACCGTAACCACGGAAGCGCCCGCAACTACCTCCTCAAGCTCCGCTACGGCGTCACCGAGGCGCACGTCGAGGAGATGATCGCCGAGCAGGGCGGAGTCTGTGTCATCTGCCTTCGCGTGGACGCCAAGCACGTCGACCACGACCACCTGACCGGGCTCGTCCGCCGCATCCTGTGCTTCAAGTGCAACGGCGGGCTCGGCCAGTTCGACGACGATCCGGACCGGATGCGCCTTGCGGCGGACTACCTGGAGCTTCGGGGGTCCCACGCACGGCGGATGCGCATCGAGATCGGCGCTCCGGTCGTCGGAGGCCCGGATCGTGTTCGCTGGGACCCGTCTTGGCGGACGAAGGGGAGCGCCCTGAAGTCGGCGCGTCACTACCACAGGCGGCGGCGGTACGGGATCAACGATGAGGACGCCGAGTGGCTCCTCAAAGTGCAGATGGGTCAGTGCGCGGTGTGCTTCGGCTTCCCGGCCGAGCACGTCGATCACGACCACGTGAGCGGCGCGGTGCGCGGGATGGCCTGTTCGGCGTGCAACACGGGCATGGGGCAGTTGAGGGACGATCCGATCGCCCTCCGCCGAGCGGCGGATTACGTGGAGGGCCGTCTGGTGAAGACGGTGACGGACGAGCACGGCCGGACGCGCCTGTCGCTGACCGTTCCGGACGTCGACCCGGCGACGGTTCCCAGGGGCGGCTGGAAGGCGTTGTGGGAGCAGGACGGGGAGTACCGCAAGCAGACCTTGCCCTTCGATGAGGAGCTCGACATGCCGGAGTGGGAGGGCCCCGGTCCGGCGGGCGTTCTGAGTCATGACTGAGGCGCCGGAGGTGTCGAATCGGCATGCCGGGCGGCCGGACGGGCACGGGTTCGCCGTGGGCGGACTGGGCGGGGGATCATGCGGCATGCGCGCGGGCGACCTTGAACAGTAGGGTCGTAGTCGTCTGCGCCGGTGGGGTTGGGCAAGGAGCCGGTGCCATGGTGGAGGGAAGGGAGTCGCGTGGCGTCCCACGATTCGCACACCGGGCGTCTGCCGGGGTTGTTCGCGAGCCCGGACACGTCCTCGTTCACGGAGTTCCTGGGCGGTTACTCTCCGGAGTTGCTGCCCGGCAGGCGGACGCCGCCGGCGTCACGGGCGGGGGATGACATCCCGCACGGGACGACGATCGTCGCCGTGGGATTCCCCGGCGGGGTGGTGGTCGCGGGGG
>NZ_SMKT01000033.1 GCF_004348735.1 Actinomadura sp. KC06 | reverse complement strand
GCCGCCCCTGGACGACGACACCTCGCCCGACCTGTGGGCGAGGAGCCAGGAGGCGATCGCCGACCGGAACGTCGTGGACGGCCTGGCGCTCGCACGGGCGGCGGCGGCCGGTGACCTGGCGGACGAGGTCGGGGCCGCGGCGCACCTGGCCGACCTGGTCGAGGCCCTCGACGCCGTCGGCGACCTCATCCTGGCCGAGAGCGTGCACCACCTGATCGGGGGCAACGCCCTGCGCGCCGGGATGGCCGCCGACACCCTCGGCCAGGGCGGGGACGTCCCGGACCGCTTCGAGGTGCTGACCACCCCGCACCGGGGCCGGGCCGTCACCCAGCGGCTGGCCGTGGCGGTGCCGGACGTCCCCGCGCCCGCGCCCGGCTGGCCCGCCGACGCCCTCACGGCCCTCGAACCCCGGCTGGACGCCTGGGTGTCCGGGCTGCTGGGGCCCGCTTCGGAGCTGCGGCTCTCCGGAACGGTGCCGGAGACCGGGGAGGAGTTCACGGAGACCGCCGATCAGCTCGGCATGGGCGCGCTGGCGCTGATCCTGGACGCGTCCAGCGCCGACCAGCCCAGGCTGACTCACAGAGGGACGAGGCGTCTCCACGGCGAGGGCTGGGCCGGGCTGCGCGAGCTGGCGGTGCGCCTGCGCACCCTGCTGGCGTCCGCGCAGCCGCTCGTGCCCGCGCATCTGCTGCCGCCGGAGGCGGCTCCCGTCCCCGTCGACCTCGGTGAGCTGCGCGCGCGGGTGATCGCGTACAAGGACGCGGTGACGGCCGCGGGCGCCGACCCCGACCGGCTCGCGGCGCTGGGCGTCACCGCCGCCGACCCCGCGGCGGTGCTCGCGCGGCTCGGCACCGTGCTCGCCGGGACGCCCGGCGAGGACTGGCTGCGCATGGTCAGCGACGTGCTCTCCGGCCTGCTCGGCGCGCGGCTTCCGCTGGTCCCGAGGCTGACCGGCGTTGCCGTCGGGCCCCGCCCGCCGGGCGCGAGCGGCTCGGCGATCGGGGCCTGGCTCGGCCGGTACGCCGCCGTCCGGCCCGCCGCCCGCGCCTGGCACGAGACCCTGCTCCTCACCGGCGGCGCGGGGAGCCACACCGCCGCGCAGGAGCCGATGCGGACGGCCGCCGACCCGTGGATCGGCGGCACCTTCGACCCGGACGACCGCCCACCCGCCCAATGGCACCTCGTCTGCCACCTGCCCCGGCCGATCGGCCCCGGGGAACCGCTCGCCGGGATCGTCCTGGACGAGTGGGCCGAGACGCTGCCGGGCTCGGACGGCGCGGTCGGCGGTGCCGGGAAGGGCCCGCACGAGCTGACCGGGGTGACGTTCCACTACGACCGCCCGGACGCCAAGGCTCCGCAGGCCGTGCTGATCGCCGTCCCGCCCGACCCGGTCCGCGGCTGGACGTCCGACGTCCTGGCCCTGGCCGTCCACGACACGCTGGAACTGGCCAAGCTGCGCGCCGTCGACCTGGGCGACCTCCCGATGCTGGACAACCTGCTGCCCGGCGCCACCGCCGTCATGTTCAGCGCGGTCAGGCGCGTCCTGGCGCAGTTCGAGGAGGATTCCGGCATCCAGCTCTTCGACCCGTTCACCGGTCAGCCCCGGTTCCCGCTCGACGACATGTACCGGATGGAGCCGCTGCACCGGAGCAGCGAGGTGGCGTCCGGGCTGGCGGCGCGGATCCACGACGCGGCCTGGATGCTGACCAGGCAGTGGCAGTTCGGCGAGTTCGCCGGGCAGGACGCCGGGTCGCCGATCGACGTCGAGCTGACCGGCGAGAGCCGTCCCATCACGGCCTGGCGGCCACCGGACGGGCCGTGGACGCCCTACGATCCGCGGCTCGGGCCGCTCGAACCGCAGGTGGAGTCCGAGCCGCCGGTCGTCGACGAGCGGGCGCGGGCCGAGGGCGGCGCCCAGTTCGTCACGATGCTGGCCGAGGCGGGCCGCTCGGACGCGCTGCCCGGGCTGCTGGCGGAGTTCGCGCTGCGTCCGGGGCCCGGCGGCCTGGTCGGCCTGCTCGGCGGCCGGGTCCCGGACGCCGCCGCGCTGGCCGCCGCGATCGACGCCGGGCGGCTCAGCGGCGACGGGCTCGCCGACGTCGCCCGCCGCTGGCGGGACTGGTGGGCCGAGGCCGTCCCGCGCCCCACCCCCGACACCTTCGACGGCCACCGCTTCGAGCACCGGCTGGCGCTGGCCGCGGGCGACACGGTGCTGACCGCCGGCGAGTACCTCGGCGACGGCCTCGACTGGTACAGCCTGGACGCCGACCCGGACGCGCTCGCCCCCGACCCGGCCCCGCCGCGGCCGCTGCACGTCAAGGCGGTCCCGGCGCCCGTCCGGTACGGCGGCATCCCCGCCGACCGGTTCTGGGAGATGGAGGACGCCGCCGTCGACCTCGGCGCGGTCGCGGTCGACGCCTTGGACACCGGACGGCTCCTGCTGGTCGGGTTCGCCACGATCTTCGGCAACGACTGGTTCACCCTGCCCGTGGAAGTGCCTGCGGGCTCGCTCACCACGCTCACGTCCCTGCTGGTCACCGACACCTTCGGGCAGCGGCACCTGATCGAGCGGGCGGGGGCGGACGACCCGTCCTGGAACATGTTCGCCCTGCACGGCGCTCCGGACGGGCTGCTCATGATGCCCGCCGCCGCCCACATGCCGGGACGGCCGCTGGAGACCCTCGTCCTGGCCCGGGACGAGCTCGCCAACGTCGGCTGGGCGATCGAGCGGACCGTCACCGACGGCCGCGGCGAACTACTCGACCGCCGCGAGGAATGGCTCCGGACCGCACCGGCGCCGCCCGTCCCGGAAGGCCCGTCCTACGCGGTGCAGACGATCGTGCCCGACTACTGGCTGCCGCTCGTCCCGGAGGCGGTCGGCGTCGGCGCGATCCGCTTCAAGCTCACCGGCCTGGTGCAGCCCGGAATCGAGTCGGCTCCGCGCGGCCGCCTGCTGACCGGGGAGACCTGGCTGCACGAGGAGGAGGTCCCCAGGGAGGGGAGCCATGTCACGAGGCGGCCGGTGCTGTCGCGCTGGACGGACGGCTCCTGGCACGCGTGGATCCGCCGGGAGAAGACGGCCGGGACGGGCGAGGGCTCCAGCGGTCTCGCGTTCGACATCGTCCGCCCGTCCGAGGCGTGGCCGATCTAGGAGCTGAGAGAATGAGCCTTTTCGCGGGCGCGAAGCCGAATCCGCTCAACAACACCGCGCACATCCTTATGCAGGCGGCGCTGGAAACGGCCCGGCAGGGTCTGCTGGCGATCGGCACGCCGAACGTCGACCGGCTGGCGCTCATGGTCGTCCTGCTGACCGGGCACGAAGGACAGGACGGCCACCCCTGGGCGGGCGTCCGGACGGACGAGGAGCACTTCTCGGCCAGCCTGCTCAAAGTCGCGGCGATGTACGCGGCGTTCGACCTCCGCTCGAGTGCCGACCAGCTCGTCGCCCCGGCCGGCCTCACTTCCTGGCCCGACATCGAGGCCGCGCTGAGGGCCGAGTTCGATCCCGAGATCGACGCCCACACCCCGGTCTTGATCAGCGACCCGGGCCTTTCCCCGAAGCTGCGCCCGCAAGACCGGCATCGCAAGCCGGACTATGGCGCGGTGCTGAAGCCCGGTACCGGTTCGGTCTTCGTCGTCGACTTCACCCCGGGGCAGCTCAGCGCCTTCCGGGACATGATCGTCGGTCAGCACAACCCTGGCGCCACGACGACGATCCACGGCCTGGGCTATCCCTACCTCAACGGCAAGCTCGCCGACGACGGATTCTTCGAAAGCTCGAACAACAAAGGGGTGTGGCTCGCCGGCGATTACACCAACGAGACCAATTGGCCCTCCGCGCGGATCGACAGCGTGAACGACGGCCTGGTCGCCCAGGCCACCACGGTCGAACACTTCGCACGAATGCTGACGCTCTTGTTCGACGACCGGCTGATAGGGCCGACGAGCAACGCCGAAATGAGAAGTCTGATGCAGCAGGCCGGAGCGTGGTTCCACCACGACGGTCTCATTCCGGGGCCCATGATCTGGCCGCGCGACGGACGTTTCATCGCCACCGCCAGCAAGGTGGGTCTCGGACCGCTGAAAAGCGGGAAGCAGACCTTCTCGGAGGGCCTCGTGGTGCACGACACTTCGCGCGCGCTCGATTTCCTCGTCGTCTGGCAGAACGTGCACGACACGCTCGGACCGGGCCAGGTGCCGTTCCGGCGCACGTTCGAGCCCGTCGCGCAGCTCATCGAGGCGACCATCAGCGCGTTCGTGCCCCTCTGAGCACCAGACCCAAAGTCGGACATTACGGTCATTTGTAGCTTTCGGGGCTTCATCGATGGGAGGCCGCGGGTAGGGCGGCCAACGCGGCGGGACGCGGCCCGCCGCCATGCCACGCGGGCCGTCAGAACTCAGCGCTGAAAGGAACCCGCCATGACGGAACCCAGCCCCTTCCCACCGCCGAGACGCGACCTGTGCGGGGCCATGCACGTCCACCGCCGGCTGCTGAACGAGAGCATGACGTACCGCGCGCGGCGCGCGCAGATCGAGAACCGGGCGCTCCAGTTCGAGTCCGGACGGCTCAGCTCCGCCCGTACGGACGTGATCACCATCCCGGTCGTCGTGCACGTGGTGTACAACGGCGCGGCGGAGAACATCGGCGATCAGCAGATCATGAGCCAGCTCGACGTCCTGAACCAGGACTTCCGGGCCGCGAACCCCGACGTCTCGAAGGTGCCGGACGTCTGGACGTCGCTCGTCGCGGACACGCGGCTCGAGTTCGCGCTCGCCACGAAGGACCCGCTCGGCAACCCGACCGATGGGATCGTCCGGGTCGAGACCGCGCAGAGCGGGTTCGACACCGACGACGGCGTGAAGGCCAGTGCCACCGGAGGCTCCGACCCCTGGCCGACCGACCAGTACCTCAACATGTGGGTCTGTCAGCTGACGGGCGGCCTGCTCGGCTACGCGCAGTTCCCCGGCGGCCCGCCGCAGACCGACGGCGTGGTCGTCCTGCACTCGGCGTTCGGGACGACCGGCACCGCCACGCCCCCGTTCAACGGGGGCCGCACCGCCACCCACGAGATCGGGCACTGGCTCGACCTGTTCCACATCTGGGGCGACGACGACGGCGCCTGCAGCAACGACGACCGGGTGGCCGACACGCCGAACCAGGCCGACGCCAACACCGGGGCCCCGAAGTTCCCGCACGTGACGTGCAACAACGGCCCGAACGGCGACATGTTCATGAACTACATGGACTACGTCGACGACGCCGCGATGTTCATGTTCACCCTGGGTCAGCGGGAGCGGATCGACGCCTGCCTGGAGGGGGCGCGGTCGTCCTTCGTGGTCGCGAGCCTGCAGCCGTCCGCGGCGCAGCCCGCCGCGCCGGCGCAGCCCGCCAAGCAGCCCGTCCCGGCCGGTGGGGTGACGCACAACGGCGACGTCGAACGGCTCCTGCACGACTCGGAGCGGCTGACCAGGGAAGTCCTGGAGGACATCCACAACATGCTGGGCCTCGTCGGCCACCGTCCCGGCGGATGACCGGCCCCGGACGGGACGCACCGCCCGACGTCACGGGCTCATGGGTGCATGCCTTCGAGGAGGACACGCCGGCCGGGGCGGTGTACCGGCCGGCGGACCGTCCGTTCCCGCCCGCGCGCCGCCCGCGCCGCCGCATCGAGTTCCGTCCGGACGGCACGTACACCGAGCGCCGCCCCGCGCGCGACGACCGGCTGAACGAGGTGCGGGGACGCTGGGAGGCGCAGGGAACGGACCAGATCGCCGTCACCTTCCCCGACGGAGGCGGCTCGCCCTTCGACCTCACCGTCCTCTCCCGGACGGAGGACAGGCTCGTCCTCGCGAGATGACCGTGAGCGCCGGTCAGCGCTTCGGGCCGGTGAGCGCTTCGACTCGGGCCGGTCAGCGCTTCGGCTCGGTGGGCACCGAGCCGGATACGGGAGGCGGCGACGGGGACGGCCCGTGCACGCCCTCCAGGACGGCCTGGCCCTGCCTGTCCACGAACTTCGTGAACAGCTCCTGTGAGTAGCCGAGGACGACCGCCCAGGCGATGATCTGCCCCGGCGAGTCGAGCGCGCTGAGCCCGGGGACGAACCCGCCGCGCATCAGCAGCAGGCCGAGCACGGCGGTCAGCGCCCCGGTCGGCAGCTTGAGCAGGGCGAGCGCGACCGGGATCCCGAAGGCGGTGGACGTCCCGCGGATCTTCCGCAGCGCCGACGCCGCCGCGATCCCGGCCGCGACCAGCCCGATGAACATTACGACGATGTAGTCGCCCCAACCGGCGGCCTCGCGCGTCCGCGTGTCCAGCTGCCCGGCCGGGACGGACGGCGCCGCGCCCGTGGGGCAGACGACGCTGAAGTCACCTCGCGCGCCGGGGCTCGGAGCCGGGGTGAAGCACAGCGGGACGGCCGTCCGCCACAACGCCGAGAGCACCCCGATGGCGATCACCGTGCAGAACAGGAACACGGCGATCCACCGGACGATCCGCACGAAGCTGTCGGCGCGCAGCTTCTCCCGCAGCGCGGCCTGGCGCGCGGTGTCCACGGCGGCGACCAGCGTGACGAGCTGCCCCTCGGTGAGGGACGCGGGCTGACCGGTCTCCTGGGCGTCGCGCTGCTCCTTGGCCAGCCGCTCCACGAAGATCCGGTGCTCGTCGGCCGGGGCGAGATGCCGCCTGACCGCGGCGCACATGGCGGGCAGGAACGATTGCAGTTCCCCGGGCGAGAGCGTCCGCATCCACAGGGAACGCGCGCAGTTCAGGTGAAGCTGGGCGGTGGTCACATGGGACGCCGTCAGGCTCCTGCGATGCGTGCCGGGGTCGATGACGTCCATCGCCCGGTCCAGGGCCTGCTCGGCGCCGCGCAGCAGTTCCGCGTTCTCGGGCGACTGGACTTCTTCGTCCCGCGGAGTCGCGAGGATCGCGCGGAGTTCGTGGACGTCCGCGCGCACTTCCTCGCACAGCACCCACGAGCCCCGCTCGCGCGCCCACTCGTCGAGTCTGGGGGCGCCGGGGATCCAGCCGGTCCAACGGGCCATCCGCCGATGTCCTTCCGGGAGCGGGCCGGCTCAGACGGTCGTGGGGACGTTCTCCCACCAGGTGGCGTTCCAGGTGTCGAAGTCGACGACCCCCGTCTTCGGGAGGCCGAGGGCGTGCTGCATCTGCTTGCACACGCGGACGTCCTCGTCGTCGTAGTGCCCGTCGATGTTCTTGATCCGCCAGCCGCGGCGGTTCGCCTGGCGCTCCCACGTCCGGACGTGCTCTCCCTCCGACCCGTGTACGAGGTCCTCCTCGGGCGCCGGCGGGGGATCGGCGGGGGGCGCCTCCCACGTGGCCTTCCAGGTGGCCGCGTCGACGACGCCGTCCGGCTCCAGGCCCTTCTCGGTCTGGAAGTTCGCGCAGGTGCGCCTGCTGATCGGGCCGAACTTCCCGTCCGGGACGATGTTCCAGCTGCGCGTCTTCATCTGCTGCTGCCACTGCTGGACGCGGGGACCGCTCATCATCGGCGGGTAGGACAGCTTCGGCGGCTTGAACGGTGGGGCCGTCATGGCGCCTCCTTTAATTGGACTGCCTTTTATGGACCCCGTCCCAACCAGCGAACCAGCGAACAGGCGGAGAAACCACCAAGGAGAGGCATCAGGAGATCTCCTTTTCCGCATATTCGCGCTCATATCAGTTTCGCCGGTTTCGCTGGTTTCACCGTCCCGTCAGAGGATCAGGTCCTCGGGGCTGACGACCTCGCGCGGCCCCGGAACGGCCTCCAGCCGCTCCAGCGGATCGGCCTGGACGTGCGGATCGACGTTGAGCCCGGTCAACTCCCCGATCCTGCGGACCGGCACCTGGTACGTCTTGTACGCGCCGTAGGAGAAGGCCTCCTTCCCGGCCAGGTCCTCGATCAGGACCGCCTGGCTGAGCAGGTAGCCGGTCACCGACAGCTCGCCCGACGCGCCCGCCATCGCGACGATCTTCCAGAACTGGCGGGGCAGGCGGACGCCGCGGTAGACGTCGTCGTCCTCGGCCAGCACCGGCCCGGTGAACACGCTGACCGCCAGGTCCAGGTTGTCGGCGTTGTTCAGGACGTAGTCCTCCAGCCCGAGCCACAGCGTCTGGCCCGCGTTGAACTTGTGGTGCTGCGGGGTGGAGTTGGTGAAGTGGAACGTGTCGTCGTTGGCGGCCTGGGCGACGGCTTCCGTCCCCCAGGCGGGGTCGAGCCGGCGGACCAGATGCCCGCGGTCCAGGTCGTTGGCGCGGTAGACGTCCTCGCCGGTCTGCTCCCCGGCGGGCAGCCGCGGGTCGAAGAACCAGCGGTCGCTGTCGCGCTTGGGACGCCGCGCGCTCCGGCCGTCGATGTTGCAGGCGGTGAACAGCGCGAGCGCCCGCTGCCGGTGCATGACGACGCTGAAGTGGTGGTAGCGGAGCTCGGCCGACGCCACGGCGGCCAGGTCGGGCGACGGCACGGGCATCGGCAGCGGACGGGCCAGGAACACCGGATCGTAGCCGTCGCGGGTGCTGTAGTCGGGGTCGATCGCCTCCGTCTCGCGCGCGGCCTCGCCCGGATGCCCGTCCGCGAGCCGGACCGTGACCTCCAGCGGGATCGTGACCGTCCCCGCGCGGCTCTGCGACAGCGGAACGGCGGCCATCGCCCTCGCCGGCGGACGCGCGTCCGGGGCCGCGACGGGGGCCGCGACCGGAGGCGGGCCGACCGCCGACGACTGGAGAGCCGCGCTCTCCGTCAGCGGAGGAGCGAACAGCTCATCGACGAGCGCCCGCTGCGCCTCGGGCAGCGACGTTTCGCGCACCTGCTTGCAGATCCGGCTGATGCGGATCCCCTCGTTCACGAACGCGCCGGTCTCCTCCGGCTCGGGCACCGGAACGCTCGCGTGGTGCAGCGCGACGACCTCCCACTGATCGTTGAACACCGGCGAACCGGACGACCCCGGCTCGGTGTCGGCCGCGTAATGCAGGAACAGCTCGGGGATGTCGACGATCCGGTTCTCCCGCAGCGCGACCTGCTTCCGGTCCCCGCGCGGATGCTGGATGATCGTCACGAACTCCCCGATGATCGCCTTGCCCTCGGCCTCGATCAGCCGGTTGTGGCCGAACGCCGCCAGCTCGGCGGACGGCGCGTCGACCGCCACGAGCGCGAAGTCGAGCCCCTCGTCGGCGAGGAAGAAGCGCTCCGGATCGAGCGCGTAGGCCGCGACGGCCAGCGGCCGCCCGTCGACGCCGTCCTGGTAGTTGAACTCGACCATGCTGGTCGCGGCCGTCCCGGCGTCGGGCAGCACGTGATGGTTGGTCAGCAGCAGGGACAGGGAGACGAGCGAGCCCGTCCCGTACCCGAGCGTGCGCCCGCCCTCGTCGCGGATGTTGATCCGCCCGACGGTGCGCGCCGCGGCCACCCCGGCGTCCAGGTAGCGGACGCCCACGTAGTCGACCGTGTTGATGATCTTCTCCAGCCGCGCGGCGGGCTCGGCCGCGCCGGGCTCCAGCAGGGAGCCGTCGCCGTAGAACCGGCTCAGCCGGTCGACCCGCTTGGCCACCCGCTCGGCGCTGTCGGCCACCGCCACGCCGCCGGGCGAGGCCAGGACGGTCTCGTGCTCGCGCCGCTCCGGAACGCGCGCGGCCACCCGCCGCGCCGCCGTCTCCCGCTGGCGCTCCTGCTCCCGCTCATAGAATTCCATTTCATATCCCCCGGTCGGCACATATCCGCGAACCACCTGTCTTCTCTTAATTTCCTCGATTTTCGCCGGATATCGCCAGGCCCGGGTGGCCCCTTTTACCCCGCATCGGGAAACGTTTGACGCACACGACGCGCCACGGCGCCGGGCTGGAGCGTCGAGCCGGGGCACGGACCCTGTCGACGTCCCCCGGGCTTGGCGGGCTTGCTGCTGTGGGCAGATCTGCCGTGGGCAGATTCGACTGTGAGCAGTGCGTGGGCTCGCGCATGGTGAATGCATGAGCGAGGAACAGAAAGCCCCGTTGTTCAACGAACGAGTGCGAAGCGAGCTTTACCAGCAGCGCGTCCTCGTCCTCGACGGCGCGCTCGACGACGACAACGGCACACTGCTGGCGACCCAGCTGATGACGCTGGCGCGGGAGGATGCGTCGACCGATATCGCGCTGTGGATCCATTCCCCGGGCGGGTCGGTGCCGTCGATGCTGGCGATCCGCGACGTCATGCGCCTCATCCCGTGCGACGTGTCCACGATGGTGCTCGGCATCGCCTACAGCGCCGGGCAGTTCCTGCTGTCGTCCGGAACCCGAGGCAAGCGCCGCGCCATGCCGCACGCCCGCGTGCTGATGCACCAGGGGTCCGCCGGAATCGCGGGCGCCGCCGTCGACATCGAGCTGCAGGCCGGCGACCTGCGCCACACCCGCGACACGGTCCTCGGGCTCATCGCGGAGGACACCGGGCAGCCCCTTGAGCGGGTCTTCGAGGATTCGCTTCACGACCGCTGGTACACGGCGCAGGAAGCGCTCGAGTACGGGTTCATCGACGCGATCGTCAGCGAGTTCGACGAAGTCGTCCCGACCAGTCACCGGCCCATAGGGCTCGGCATTCCCTCGGAAGGGGCCGTCCGATGAGCACCTACACGATCCCGAACGTCATCGCGCAGCACCCCCGCGGTGAACGGATCATGGACGTCTACTCGCACCTGCTGACCGAGCGGATCATCTATCTCGGCACCGCGATCGACGCCGGAGTCGCGAACGCCCTCGTCGCGCAATTGCTGTACCTGGAAGCGGACAGCCCCGACCGCGATATCCAGCTCTACATCAACTGCGAGGGCGGAGACCCGAGCGCGATGCTGGCCGTGTACGACACGCTGCGCTACATCCGCGCGCGGGTGGCGACGACGTGCGTCGGGCAGGCCGTCGCGGTCGGGGCCGTGCTCCTCGCCGCGGGCGCTCCCGGGATGCGCTCCGCGCTGCCGCACACCCGCGTCGTCCTGCACCAGCCGATCGGGCAGAGCCGCGGAGCGATCCCGGACCTGATCCTCCAGGCGGACGAGGTCGTCCGCGTGCGCGGCGACATGGAGAGCATCCTGTCCCGGCACACCGGCCATGACATCGCCACGCTGCGCGCCGACACCGATCGCGACCGCGTGTTCACCGCGCGGTCGGCGCTGGACTACGGCCTCATCGACCAGGTGATCGAAGAACGGAAGCCGCTGCCCATGTAGGGGCGCGCCGCCTATGCGGCCAGGGCGTAGGCGGCCTGGCAGGTCACGCCCGCCGGAGCCGTCCGGGCCGGGGCCGGGGCGGTCAGGAGGGTCGTCGCGACCGCGAGGGTCAGGTCGCCGAGCGTCACGTCCAGGGCGCCGGCGACCGCGGCGATCATCTCGCTCGACGGCTCCTTGACGCCGCGTTCCATCTCGGAGAGGTACTGCGGCGAGACCCCGGCACGGCGGGACGTCTCGACCAGCGTCTCGCCGCGTTCGAGGCGCAGGCGCCGCAGGCAGTGGCCGAGCGCGTCCCGCCACAACGGCTCCGCCCCGTCGCGCGGCGGGGCGGGCTCGTGCGGCGAGGCCGGCTCGTGCGGTGTCTCTTCGGAGGGCTTGAGCGGACGGGTCATCTCGGCCATGCGCACATCGTAAGTCGGCGGTACCGGCAGGTCCTAGGCGTTCCGCCGACCGCAGAAAGGCGGGGTCTCGCGATGTCCGGGAGCGGCTGCCATCCTGAGGACGTGCGGATACTGGTCGTGGGTGCGGGGATCATCGGGGCCGCGCTGGCGGACCGGCTCGCCGGTCAGGACGAGGTCACGCTCGTCGAGGCGGAGGCGCCGGGGGCCGGGACGTCCGGCACCAGCTACGCCTGGTTCAACGCCAACGACCCCGCGGACCCGTCCTACCACCGGTTCCGGACGGCGGCGCTGTCCACCTGGCGCGACCTGGCCGCCGGGTTCGGCGATCCCGCCTGGTACCGGCCGGTGGGCAACACGATCTGGGCGGACGCCGACGACGCGAAGTCCCGGCTGGCCGACCGGGTCGCCCGGCTCGCCGGCCTCGGCTACGCCGCCGAGCTGATCGATCCCGGCCGGTTGCGCGAGCTCGAACCACACGTCCGGGTCCCGCGGGACGCGCTCGTCGCGCACTACGCCGGCGAGGGCTACGTGCACGGAGGCTCCGCCGCGCGGGCTCTGACGGAACGGGCCCGCGAATCGGGCGCCGTCCTCGTCACCGGTCACCGGGCGGTCCGCCTCAACACCGAAGGCGAACGCGTGACCGGAGTGCGGCTGGACGACGGCCGTGACCTGGACGCCGACCTCACGATCTGCGCGGCGGGCAGGCACAGCCCCGCGCTCCTGGCCACCGCCGGGGTCGTCCTTCCGCTGGTCGACCCGTCCGAGCCCGGATCGGCCGCGCCGTGCCTCGTCGCCACCACTTCGGCCGCGCCCGGCGTCGTCAACGGCCTCGTCCATGCCCCGGGGCTCTCCACTCGCCCGGCGGAGGACGGCGGTCTCGTCCTGGAAGCCGACGACCTTGACGCCGGTGTCGACGAATCGGCCTCACCGGCGCTGATGGAGGCGGTCGGCGCCGAGCTTCTCGCGCGGGCGCGGGTGCTCATCCCCGGCCTGACGGCCGACCTCGTCCAGATACGGCGGTGCGTCCGTCCACTCCCCCTCGACGGGTACCCGCTCATCGGGTCGCAGCGGCCCGGCCTCTACACCGCCGTCACCCACAGCGGCATCACGCTCGGACCGCATCTCGCCGTCCTGATCGACCAGGAGATCCACGGCCGCACCTCGCCCGCGCTCGACGCCTACCGCCCGGACCGCGCAGCCTCTTAGGGCTTGCGGGCGACGCCGCAGAACGCGTCCACCTCGGGCGCCTCGCCGAACGGGTTCGGTTCGGGACGCCAGCGGGACACCGAGACCACACCAGGGTCCAGCAGCTCCAGCCCGTCGAAGAACCGCGCGATCCGTTCCGGGGTGCGAAGCTCGTAGTCGTAGCCGGATTCGTCCCGGACGCGTTCGGCCTCCGCCGCGGCGTCGGGCCGGACGGTCTTGGTGCCGTCCTCCAACGCCAGATAGCTGCCCGACGGGAGCGCGTCCAGAAGCCGGCTGAGGATGCCGTGCGCCTCGTCGTCGTCGGAGATCGTGCCCAGCACCCCCAGGATCATCAGGGCGACGGGCTTGGTGAAGTCCAGCGTGGCGGCGGCGCCGCGCAGGATGCCTTCGGGATCGCGGGCGTCGGCGTCGATGTAGTCGCAGGCCCCTTCGCGGGTGCTGGTCAGCAGCGCGCGTGCGTGCGCGAGGACGAGCGGGTCGTTGTCGACGTAGACGATCCGGCTTTCGGGAGCGACCCGCTGCGCGACCTCATGGGTGTTGTCGTGCGTGGGCAGTCCGGTGCCGATGTCGAGGAACTGGCGGATCCCGGCCTCGCCCGCCAGGAACCGGACGGCGCGTCCGAGGAACACCCGCGCGTGCCGCGGCACCTCCTCGAAGCCGGGATACACCTGCAGGATGTTCTCGGCGAACACGCGATCGACCGGGTAGTTGTCCTTGCCGCCGATGAAGTAGTTCCAGACCCGGGCCTGGTGCGGCACGGTCGTGTCGATCTCGGGGGGCTGAACCGGTGGGTCGTCCATACCGCCCCATCCTGCCGCGAATTCGGAGCTTTGACATGCTCATGGATAAGCCGAGAAAGGACATTCATGCGCGTCGCAATCCTCGATGACTACCAGGACGTCGCACTCCGGACGGCCGACTGGTCGCCGGTCGACGCCACGATCGACGTGTTCCGCGCCCCGCTGGGCGGCGAGGACGCGGTGGTGGCGGCGCTGCAGCCCTACGACGTGCTCGTGACCATGCGGGACCGGACGGCGCTGCCGAAGAGCACGCTCGAACGGCTGCCGAACCTGCGGCTGATCGTCGTGACCGGCAGGCGCATCGCGGCGATCGACATCGCGGCCTGCGCCGGGCTGGGCATCACGGTCAGCGGCACCGGCCCGCTGGCCGAGGGCGGGGCCGCCGAGCTGACCTGGGCCCTGATCCTCGCCGCCGTGAAGCGGCTGCCCGCCGAGCTGGCGAGCGTCCGCGCGGGCGGCTGGACGACCCGGCTCGGCACCACCCTCACCGGCCGGACGCTCGGCGTCCTGGGCCTCGGCCGCCTGGGCTCGCAGGTCGCCGCCGTGGGCAACGCGTTCGGGATGCGGGTGGTCGCCTGGAGCCAGAACCTGACGGCGGAACGCGCCGCCGAAGCCGGCGCGGTGCTCGTCGGGAAGGAGGAGCTGTTCGCCGCGTCCGACGTGCTGACGATCCATCTCGTCCTGTCGGACCGCACGCGCGGGCTGGTCGGGGAGCCGGAGCTGCGGCGGATGAAGCCGGACGCGTGGCTGGTCAACACCAGCCGGGGACCGATCTGCGACGAGCAGGCCCTCCTCCGCGCCTGCCAGGAACGCTGGATCGCCGGAGCCGCCCTCGACGTGTACGACCGGGAGCCGCTTCCGGCCGACCACCCGCTGCGCACCCTCGACAACGTCCTGGCCTCACCGCACATCGGCTACGTGACCGAGGAGACCTATGCCTCCTGGTACGGCGACGCGGTGGAGAACATCGTCGCCTTCGCAAAGGGCTCACCGATCCGGGTCCGGCACTCCTGAGCCCGTCGCCGGACGCACGTCCACCCGGCGGGCTCTCATGGCGAGGTCGTGGGGCGTGCGCCCCTCGGTGCCGACAGCATCGGCGCCCGGGGGATCCGCCGTTCGGTCAATGCCCTGGCCAGGTCCTGGGCGCCCATGCGCCGCAGTTCCACTAGCAGCTCCGCCATGCCGGTGGTGAGGTCGACCACTTGGACGGTCCGTTTGGCCAGCACCCTGGCCTGGTGCCGGGCACCGAGCGCCCGCAGCTCCCCCAGCATCAACGTCATGTTGAGCGCGTTGGTGGCATTGACCGCCGGGACGGCCCGCTCGGCCAATGCCAAAGCCAGCCGCGGGTCCACCCTCCGCATTTCCTGCAGTATCTGCGTGATGTTGAACCCGTTGGTGACGTCGACCGCCAGAACGGCCCGCTCGGCCAGCGCCCTGGCCAATCCTTGCTTTTGCAGCATCCGCAGTTCCGCCAGCATCTGAGAGACGTTGTACGCGTTGGTCGCGTTGACTTCCGGAACGGCCCGCTCAGCCAGCACGAAGGCGGAACTCTGGTCCAGCTTCCGCAGTTCCCCCAGCATTCGCGACACGTTCCACGCGTCGTCGACGTCGACTCTCCAAACGGCGCTCTCGGCCAGCGTCCGGGCCGGTTCCCGGGCGCCCAGCTGACGCAGTTGCTCCAGCAGCTTGGCGACGGCGCCGGGGTCTGCGGTGCCGCCGGCCTCGGCGACGACTCGCCGGGCCAGCACCAGGGCAAGGTCCTGCGCCGCACCCAGCCGAAGTTCCTCCAGCAGCCTCGCGACCTCGCTCGGAGCGGTGACGAGCACCGCGGGAACGGCTCGCTCGGCCCAGGTCCTGGCGGCGTCCCGGGCACCCAGCTCCCGCAGTTCCTCCAGCAGTTTCGCCGCGTCGCCGGGGTCGGTCGTGACGCTGACCTCGGCGACGGCCCGTGCGGCCAGCGCCAGAGCCTGCGGTCTGGCGTCCACCTTCCGCAGCGCCCCCAGCATCTCCGCCAGACTCACCGGGTCGGTGAGCGGAAGGTCGCTGACAGACCCGGCCGGGCCGCCGGGGCCCGAGTCGCCGTCCGAGAACTCGCCGGAGTCGCCGGAGAACCCCTCCTGCAAATGGTTGAGGAGGTCTTCGAGATGACGGCAGCGCCGTTCGGTCTGGGCGGTGCGCTCCTGGGCCTGCCGCAGGCGCCGTTCGAGGACGGCGATCTCCCGCCGCAAGCGGTCCTTCTCGGCCGCCATGGTGGTGCGGTCGACGTCCCATGCGGCGCGCAGCTGGCCGTTCTGGTCGATGAGCTCCTCGATCTGGCGGACCCGTTCGGCCAGCTGCTCCTGCAGTGCGCGGGCGTAGCGCTCGGCCTCGTGCTGGCCGACCAGGGCCAGCTCCAGCTCGTCGCTGACCACCCGCACGCGGTACTCGTGCGGATGGGCGACCTTCAGCGCCTCCAGGTGCAGCTCGGTCAGATGGTCTCGGACCTCTTGGGAGACCTCCTTGCCCTGCTCGGCCTGGATCGCCAGCAGCGTGTTCAGGAACCAGTGGTCGCGGGGCACGCGCTTGCCGTTGAGGTAGCGCGAGAGGGTGCCCTTGTCCACGGGATACCGGCCGGCGAACCGGTTGATCGACACCCCGGCCGCCGTCCAGATCGTGCGCAGCTCGCGCGTCCAGGACGCGACCTCGGGGCTGAGCGCGGGGCTCAGCGCCGCGAAGCCGCCCGCATCGCAGGCGGCCGTCTGCCGGGGTGCCAGTTCGGTCATGGGGTCAATGGTCGGCGCTCGCGCTCCGGAAAACCGCCCGATGCCGCCATTCGAGTGTTGCCGTTTGCTGCAACACCCGCGCCGCACCGGTTGCGCCGTGGCGCAACGCCGCGCGGATCTGGCTTGCTGGTGTTCCCCGATCGGCGAAAGGACCGTCAGGAATGCCTCAGCCCGCCAACAACGTCCCCCAGTCCCCGGCTCTCCCGCCCGACGGACGGGGTCCCGGGGTGTTCGTGCCGCAGCATGTGGTCGCCGCGGCGGCCTGCGTCCTCGTGGGGATCGCGGCGGGCGTCCTGGTCTGGCTCGCCCCCGAGATCTGGCTCCCCATAGGCGCCGGGATCACGGTCACCTGCCTGTCGCTGACGCTGTACGGCCTCTGGCACGACCGCCACCGCGCCTGAGCGCCCATTCCGGCTTCGACTGTTTCGGGCGCAGTGTCCCCTTCCGGGGCAGAATGTCGGTCACGACGTTGGACGGCCGAGTGAGCGGAGTTCTCCGTGGGCGGACGGCGAGGCGGGCGGCGCGGCGGGCGCGGGAGCGGAGCGGCCGGCGGGGTCTTCGGCCGCATGGCCGGGAAGGCGTTCCGGGCGCCGAAGGGGCGCGGGCGCGGAAGAGGCGGTGACCCCGGCGGCAGGGGCCGGAGCCCGAGCGGGCGCGGGCGTCCCGGCCAGGGCGGGCGGAACCGGGACGGCCAGGATCCGAGGGCGGACGGCAGGCCGCCGAGGGGCCGGTGCAAGGGCGGCGACCCGATCGACCTGATCACCGGGGAGGTGCTGCTGACGCACACCGACGCGGAGCTGCCGGGTGTGCTGCCCCTCGTCCTGGAGCGCACGCACATCTCCAGCTACCGCGACGGGCTCCTGTTCGGACGGTCGTGGGCCTCGACGCTGGACCAGCGGCTGGAGCTCGACGCCCGGGGCGTGCACTTCCTGGCCGCCGACGGGACGATCCTCACCTATCCGCAGGCGCTGTTACCGAACGTCCGCTTCGTTCCGGTGGAGGGGCCGCAGTGGCCGCTGGTGCTCACCGTGGACGGCGGCTACGCCCTGACCGACCCGCAACGGGGCTGGACGTTCCACTTCCCCGCCCCCGGAGAGGAGCACGGCTGGTCGACGCTGCCGCTGACCGCCGTCACCGATCGTGCGGGCAACCGCATCGAGTTCCTGTACGAAGAGCAGACGCTGACGGAGGTGCGTCATTCCGGCGGGTACCGGATCGCGGTCGACACGCGGGAGATCCCGGAGACCGGACGGCGCGTCGAGTCGCTGCGGCTGCTGACCGCCGAGACAGACGGGACGGGCACGGCGGGCGAGACCACCCTCGTCCGGTTCGGCTACGACGAGAACGGGCTGCTCTCCGAGGTCGTCAACTCCTCGGGACGGCCGCTCCGCCTCACCTACGACGACGAGGCCCGCCTCACCGGGTGGACCGGCCGCGACGGCTTCTGGTACCGGTACGAGTACGACGACGAGGGACGGGCGGTCCGCGGGATCGGCAAGGACGGCTTCCTCTCCGTCACCCTCGCGCACGACCCCGGGAACCGGACCACCGTCCTCACGGACTCGCTCGGCCGTGCCACGACCTACCGCTACAACGAGCGCCTCCAGATCGTCGCCGTGACCGACCCGTCCGGCGCGACGGTGAGGACCGAGTGGGACCGCTACGACCGGCTCCTCTCCCGTACCGACCCCCTCGGCGGGACCACCCGCTACGGCTGGAGCGAGCACGGCGATCTGACGGAGATGGTCCGCCCGGACGGCGGCCGGATCCTGGTGACCTACAACGAGCACCATCTCCCGATCGAGGTCAGCGAGCCGGGCGACCGGATCTGGCGCTACGGCTATGACGGCGCGGGCAACATCGTCCAGGTCACCGACCCGGCGGGCACGACGACGCGGCAGACCTACGACGAGCGCGGCAACCTGACCGGCGTGACCGACGCGCTGGGCAACACCACACGGGTCGAGTCCAACCCGGCGGGCCTGCCCGTGCGCGTCACCGATCCGCTCGGCAACACCACACGCGTGGAGCTCGGCCCGCTCGGACGGCCCGTCGCCGTCACCGATCCGCTCGGCGGGGTCACGCGGTACGGCTGGACGCCCGAGGGCAGACCGGCCTGGCGCACCTTGCAGGACGGGACCACCGAGCGCTGGACGTACGACGCCGAAGCCCGTCCGGTCGAGCACACCGATCCGATGGGCCAGGTCTTCCGCACCGAGTACGGGGCGTTCGGCGCCGTGGTGGCCGAGACCGCTCCGGACGGCACCCGGCACACCTACGTCCACGACACAGAGCTGCGCCTCAGCACGGTGACCAATCCGCACGGCCTCACATGGCACTACACCTATGACGCCGTCGGGAACCTGTCGTCCGAGACCGACTTCAACGGCCGTACCCTCTCCTATTCCTACGACGGGGCACGCCGGCTGATCTCGCGCACCAACGGCGCCGGAGAGACGACGCTCTACAGCCGGGACGCGCTGGGCCAGGTGCTCGAACAGCGCGTCGGCGACCGCGTCACGGCCTCCTTCACCTACAACCCGGCCGGGGAACTCCTTACGGCGGTCAATCCCGACGCAGAGGTCCGTTTCGAACGCGACCCGCTGGGACGTGTACTCGCCGAAGTGTGCAACGGCCGGACGCTGTCCACCCGCTATGACGCGGTAGGGCGGCCTGTCCTCCGCCGGACGCCGTCCGGTGCGGAGAGTGCGTGGAGCTACGACGCCGCGGGCAGGCCCGAAGCACTGCGCACGGGCGGCCAGGTCACCACGTTCACCCGCGACGCGGCCGGCCGCGAGGTCCAGCGGCAGATCGGTGCGGGGACGGTCCTGACCCAGCAGTACGACGCGGCGCACCGCCTGCTGGCGCAGACGCTCTGGGGCACCGACGCCACACAGCACGCGGCGCCACTGCAGCATCGCGGCTACGGCTACCGTGCCGACGGCCATCTCAGGGGAATCTCCGACAGGCTCGCGGGCGATCGCGGACTCGACCTCGACGCGCAGGGCCGCGTCACGGCCGTCCACGCCGCCGGGTGGACCGAACGGTACGCGTACGACCCCGCCGGAAACCTCGTTCAGGCCGGATTGCCGCAGCGGTCCGTGGAGGATCGCGAGTACAGCGGCACGCTGATCCGCCGTGCCGGTCACGTCCGCTACGAGCATGACGGGCAGGGACGGCTCGTCCAGAAGCAGGACGGCGGGCTGAACTGGCGATACCACTGGGACGCCGCCGACCGTCTCATCGGCGTCGAGGCGCCCGGCGGCGACCGATGGCGGTACACCTACGACGCCCTCGGCCGCCGTATCGGCAAGTACAGGCTGTCGCCTGACGGCTCGTCCAGCGTCGAGCGCGTCGACTTCACCTGGGACGGCGCCGTCCTCGCCGAGGAACTCCACACCCGCTGGAACGGCGGAGCGTGGACGGCGGCCGCCACCAGCTGGAACTACGAGCCGGACACCCACCGCCCGCTCACCCAGGTCCGGCGCGCGCCGCTCCGCGAGGCGCCGCAGCAGTGGATCGACCAGCTCTTCCAGGGGATCGTCGCCGACCTCACCGGCACCCCCGCCGAACTCGTCGGAGCCGACGGCGCCGTGGAGGCCGTCCCGCGCGGCACGCTCTGGGGCGCCCAGGCGGGCCCGGTGCCGCCCGGCGGAGGCTGCCCGCTGCGCTTCCCCGGCCAGTACCACGACGTCGAGACGGGCCTGAACTACAACTACCAGCGGTACTACGACCCGGCGACGGGCCGCTACCAGACGGCCGACCCTCTCGGCCTCACCCCCTCGCCCGACCCGCACGCCTACGTGGCCAACCCGCTGGCGATGATCGACCCGCTGGGCCTCGAAGAAGGGCACACCGTCCTGTTCGGGCAGCGCCGGGTCGGTCCCAACTTCAGCTCGCAGGGCCTCTTCCAGGGACGCCCGATCGCGGACGTCGCGGACGACCTGCGAGCCGGCCGGATGAGCCCCAACGACGTTCCCGTCAACGTGTTCCGCCACAGCAGCGGCCTGCTCGTCGCGGAGAACAACCGGAGCCTGACGGCGCTCAGCATGGCGGGGATGCAGCCGACGAACATCCGGGTCATGGACCGGGTGCCGCAGCACGTCCTCGACCGGCTGAACGAGACCCCGGTCTCGGGGCCGCCGCGGCTGCCGTCCACCCGCGTCGCGATCACCCCGAGCCAGAGCGATGATACGGTCCTGCGCGAAGTGCGCATCGCGCCGCCGCCCAGCGCGGGCTGCGAGGGAGGGTCTTAGCGGGCATGGCTCACCGCAGGGTTTCGGAAGAGGGGACGGCCACCCGGTGGGCGGCGGGGCCCCTGGTGACAGTCCAACCTGCCGGCGAGGACTGGCCGGGCCTCCGGCTGGAGTACGTCTCGTCCCCGGGCAGGCCGGGCGACGAGCAGCGCGTCACCCGGCTCGTGTTCGGACGGGTCGTCCAGTACGCGTGGGGCCAGTTCGAGTTCCCGCTCTCGCTCGGCAACCCGCAGGACTCCGGCTTCCACCTCATCGAGATCACCGACTCCGAGCTGGTCCGGCGCATCGTCGAGGAGGGGCACTTCTCGCACTACCCGCCCGGGCAGCGCGCGGGCGCGTCCGTCCCCGAGGACGAGCTGAGGCACTACCGGCTGGGCTTCGACGAGCACGGCTACTACGACGTCGTCTGCGCCGACCTGGAGATCACGCACACCACGACGTCCGACATCAGCCCGTACCCCGGCTGACGGCGCCCGCCCGCTCGTGGCAGGCGGGCGGACGGGCACGGAACCGGACGGACGGGCGCGGGCTGCGTCACTCAGTCAGGTAGACCTGCTCGAAGTGGGCGTTGCCGAAGGTGCGGCCGGAGAAGTCGTTCTTCGGCCAGCCGGCGTTCTTCACGTGGTGCGCGTTCTCGACGTTGGCGAAGAACGGGATGATCCAGCCGCCGCGCTCGAACTGGATCTGGTAGATCTGCTGGGTCAGCTGGTCCTGTTTGGCCTGGTCGGTGGTGCTCTGCGCCTGCTCGTAGAGCGAGCGCACCTGCTTGAGGTCGTCCCCGCCGAGGTGGGTCAGGGAGTTGGTCTCGCTGAGGTCGGTCAGCGCCATCAGGGTCAGGTAGTTGCCCTGCGTCGGCCACTTGTCCACGGAGAACTTCCAGCTGTGGAAGTTGGGGCCGAACAGCGTCGCGGTGTCCACCTGCCGGACCTTGATGTTCATGCCGATCTCGGCGGCGTTCCGCGCCAGGACGGTGCACATCGGCACCGCCTCGGTCGAGACCGGGCCGGTGACGAGCTCGACCGTGACGCCTTCCTGCCCGGCCTCCTTGAGGAGCTGCTTCGCCCTGGCGACGTCGCGCTTGCGCGTGAGGTGCTTCGGGTACGCGGAGGTGAACGGCTCGGGCAGGTCGTGGGCCACCACGCCGTGCCCGGACAGGGTGGCGGTGAGCGCCTGCTCCCGGTCGATCGCCAGCCGCAGCGCCTGCCGGACCCGGACGTCGTTGAACGGCGGCTGCTCCATGTTCATGTAGATCCCGGTCCACGCCCCGGTCTTGGACTCCATCAGCTTGAGCTGACGGTGCTTCTCGATGGTGGGGATCTGCGGGTACGGCAGCTGGTTGATGGCGTCGACCTGGCCGGTCACCAGCGCGTCGATCCGGGCCGAGTCGTCGTTGACCACGTTGACGACCAGCTCGTCCAGGTAGGGCTTGGGCCCCAGGTTCGCGGGGGCGGCGGAGTCGCTCGGCTGGGACGCGCCCGTGGCGTTCCAGTAGTTGGCGAACCGCTCGCAGACCCACTGCCGGTTCGGGGTGAAGCTCTTGTACTTGAACGGGCCGGTGCCGACCGGGTTGCGAGGGTCGAAGTCCACCGGGACGATCTTGAACGGGCTGGCGAGCGTGCTCTGGAAGGTGGCGGCGGGCCGCAGCAGCTTCATCCGCAGCGTGCGGCCGTCGAGCTTCTTGATCTCGTTGAGGTCGACGAGCGGCTTGAACTTCCCGACGATCACCGATCCGGGCAGGGTGAGGGCGCGCTTGAAGGTGAACATCACGTCGTCGGCGTCGAGGGTCTTGCCGTTGTGGAACTCGATGCCCTGCCTGAGGCGGATCGTCCACTCGTCGCCCTTGGGGTTGGACTCGATCAGCTCGGCCATCTGCAGGTGGTACTGCATCTCGTTGCTGTAGTCGGCGAGCTGGTCGTAGAGGACGCGGGCCATGAAGCTGACCGGGACGCTGTTGAGCAGCATCGGGTCCAGCGTGTCGGAGCCCTTGGCGCCGCCGGTCGCGACGGTGAGCCGGCCGCCGCGGCGCGGCTTGCCCGCGGCCTGCTTCCCGCCGTCGTCGCCGCAGCCCGCGAGCGCCGCGCCGCCGACGGTGGTGAGGCCGAGCGCGGCCGCCGTGCCCAGGAACCCGCGTCTGCTGAGACCTGATGGTGGTTGCGTGGTCATGTGCGGTCCTCCTGCGACCGTTGTTCCGCTGGGACGCCGCCCGCCGCGGCCCCCGACGCCCCGAGGCCGGGGGCCCCGAACTCGGGGGTCGCCGCGATGAGCTGCCTGGTGAACGGGTCATCGGGGTGGTCGAGCACGTCGTCCACCTGTCCGGTCTCGACGAGCCTGCCGGCGCGCATGGCGATGACGCGGTCCGCGATGGTCCTCACCAGCGCGAGGTTGTGCGTCACGAACAGCAGCGCCAGGCCCTCCTCGTCCTGCAGCGTGCGGAGCAGCCGCACGATCGACGCCTGGACGGAGACGTCCAGCGCGGAGGTGATCTCGTCGCAGACCAGCACGTCGGGACGGCATACCAGGGCACGCGCGATCGCGACCCGCTGCCGTTCCCCGCCGGAGAGCTCGTTGGGGTAGGACGACGCGACGCTCGGCGAGAGCGAGACGCGTTCCAGCGCCTCGGCGATCGTGGTCGCGGCCTTCGCCGACGGCATCGAGAACAGGATCTTCAGCGGCTCGCGCAACGTCTCGCCGATCGAGCGGCGCGGGTTGAGCGAGTTGTAGGGGCTCTGGAAGATGTACTGCACCGCGCGCCGCTGTTCGAGCGGACGGTCGCGGGCGCGGGTCGCCATCGCGGCGTCCCGGAACGTGATGCCGCCGCTGTGCTGGCGGTGCAGGCCGATGATGCTGCGCGCCAAGGTCGTCTTGCCGCATCCGGACTCGCCGACCAGCGCGAGGCATTCCCCGCGGGTCAGCTCCAGGGACACGTCGTGGAGGATCTGGCGCCGGCCGTGGAAGGCGTCCAGATGCGACACCCGCAGCAGCACCTCGTCCCGGCCTCCGGTGCGGGCGGCGGCCTGCCGGGGCGCCTCGCGGGACGGGCCCGACGCGAGATGCTCGGCCCGGATGCAGAGGACGTCGTGGCCGCTGTCGACCTTGACCGGCTCCGGGACGGTCGACGCGCACTCCGGCAGCGCCTCGGCGCACCGGGGGTGGAACATGCAGCCGGTGGGGCGCCGTCCGGGCGGCGGGGTGTCACCGGGGATCGCGGCCAGCTCCCGGCGCTCCGACACCACGGGCACCGCGGCGAGCAGGGCGCGGGTATAGGGGTGGACGGCCCGGTCGAAGATCTGGGCGCTGGTCCCGGCCTCGACGACGCGTCCGGCGTACATGACCATGATCCGGTGGGCGAGTTCGGCGACCACCGCCATGTCGTGGGTGACGTACAGCGCCGCCACCCGGTGGACGGCGCACAGCTCCCGCACGGTCTTCAGGACGCGCGCCTGCGTCGTGACGTCGAGCCCGGTGGTGGGCTCGTCCAGCACGATCACGCGGGGGCGCAGCAGGAACGCGAGCGCGAGGGTGACCCGCTGCTGCTGCCCGCCGGACAGCTGATGGGGGAAGCGGTCGAGGAACGTGTCGTCGGAGTCGAGCCCGACCTCGCGCAAGGTGGTCCTGATCCGCTCGTCCTGCTCCTTGCCGGGCAGGTCCGGCTGGTGGAACTCGAACAGCTCGGTGAGCTGGCGGCGGAGCCGCAGCGCCGGGTTCAGCGCCATCGACGGGTCCTGTGGCACGTACGCGACCGTGCTGCCGCGCAGCGCGGTGAGCTTGCCGGGGGCGAGGCTCGCGACATCCTGCCCGTCGATGAGGATGCTGCCGCCGGCGATGCGGGCACCGCGCCGGGCGTCGCCGAGCAGCGCCAGCCCGACCGTGGTCTTGCCCGAGCCGGACTCGCCGACCAGGCCGAGCACCTCGCCGGCCGCGATCGTGAAGTCCACGCAGTCGACGACGTCGACGCCGCGTCCGGCGAGGTCGATGCGCAGGCCCTTGACCGTCACCGCCGTCATGACTTCACCTCCGAGATCTCCGGGGACGAGACGTCCTGGGACGAGACGCGGGCCACCGTCCAGGAGAAGCCCTCGGTGATCAGGTTGGTGCCGAACGTGAACACCGCGATGCACAGCACCGGCAGCACCACGCCCCACGGCTGCAGGGCCAGGCCCTGGTAGTTCTCCTTGATCATCAGGCCCCAGTCGGCGGCGGGCGGCTGCAGGCCGACGCCGAGGAAGCTCATCGCGGTGACGATCCCGATCGACCAGGTGAGCCGGAGGCCGAACTCGACCATCAGCGGGGTCATCACGTTCGGCAGGATCTCCCGGCGGACGATCCGCAGGCGGGGCGCGCCGAGGGTCTCCGCCGACTCGACGAACTCGCTGGACACCACTTCCCTGGACGCGCCGTACGCCACCCGTGCGACCTGCGGCACCCATGCGACGGCCACGATCAGCGGCAGCAGCGCCGTGCTGGCCCTGGCCATCGCCACCAGGAGCAGGATGAGGACGAGCGGCGGGAACGCGCGCAGGACGTCCATCGCGCGCATCAGGATCTCGTCCAGGACGCCGCCGCTGTAGGCCGCGGTCATGCCGATCGCGGCGCCGACGGCGACGCCCGCCAGCGTCCCGGCGAACGCTATCCAGACGATGCTCCGCCCGCCGGCGAGGACCCGGGAGAGCACGTCCTCGCCGAGGTAGTCGGTGCCGAGCAGGGCGGTGGAGGACGGGGCCGCGTAGGGCGCGCCGACGATGTCGTCATGGCCGTGCGGCGCGAGGAACGGGCCGGCGAAGGTGACCAGGAGGATCAGCCCGGTCAGCACCAGCCCCACACGGATGCGGGGTTCGCGCAGGCAGCGGCGCAGCAGTGCGGTGTTCATGAGCCGGCCGTTCGGAGCCGGGGCGTGACGTACACGGTCAGGACGTCTCCGAGGAGGTTGAAGACCACATAGCAGGCGGCGAACAGGAGGCAGATCAGCTGGATCACCGGGACGTCGCGGTTGTTCACCGCGTCCACGAGGGCGCTGCCGAGGCCCGGATAGTTGAACACCTGCTCGATGACGAGGATCCCGCCGGTGAGGTACGCGAGCGCGAGCGCGGTTCCCTGGATCGCCGGGACGAGCGCGTTCGGCAGGACGTGGCGGCGCAGCACGACCCGTTCCGGCACGCCCTTGAGCCGCGCGGTGCGCACGTACTCCGACTCGTAAGCGTCGATCACCGAGCCGCGGACCAGCCGGGCCAGATACGGCAGGACGCCCAGCACCAGCGCGACCACCGGAAGCACGAGCTGCTCGACGTTGCTGAACGGGCTCTGCCCCGGCGCGAGCAGCACCGTGCCGGGCAGCAGGTGGAACACCGACGTCGCGAACAGGATCACCAGCAGCAGCGCGATGATGAACTCGGGCAGCGCGGTGAGCCCGAGGGTGACCACGAGCATCGCCCGGTCGGCGGGACGGTCGCGCCAGCGTCCGGTCAGCGCGCCGACGAGCACCGACAGCGGCACCACGATGGCCGCCGAGATGACCACCAGCACCGCGGAGTTCACCACCCGGTCGCCGACCAGGGTGCCGACCTGCTCCTTGGTGACCAGCGACTGGCCGGGATCGCCGGTGAGGATGCCGCCCAGCCACGAGAAGTACTGCCGCAGCAGCGGCTCGTCGAGACCGAGTTCGGCGCGGAGCGCGGCGACCCGGTCCGGCGTCGCCTCCCGCCCGAGGGCTGCGCGCGCCGCGTCGCCGGGCAGCACCTGCGTCGCGAAGAACACCAGGACCGACACCAGCAGCACCACCGCCGCGCCGAGCAGCAGCCGGCGTGCCAGCCACAGCCAGCGGGCATGGGGGGAACGTTCGCCCAACTTCATCACCTCGTCGTCCCCGGAAGAATGCGGCGGCTCTGTTGTGGATGTCAACAGTGAAGGAATGAAAAGAGTCTCGCTTCTGAGACAGTTTTTGTGTCGATCGACGTTTCGGTCGAAGACCCGTTCAGGGAACCCGGCGGGCACGTGAAGAGCGGCCGACAGGCACTCAGTGCGCTCGGTGGCGATCGTCGGGAAACTGTCGGCTTGATGCGATGAATGTGCAGGTCAAATACATCGGACGGCGAGGCGCGCGGCGTTCCGGTCGTGGCGGCGAAGGGCACCGGTCGACGGGCGGACGATCTGTTCCCGGCCGTCCGGAAGGGTCGTGACGGGGGGTGGTGTGCTTGCTCACGCGGGCCGGGCGGCGTGCTCGCGAGGTCGGCACCTCCCCCGCTATGGGAGGGCTGCGTCGCAGTTCATAGCGATGCCGACATTACTGTTGACAATCACAACACACCGCTCACATACTCGGAGCGCTCCAGGACCGTCCGACGGGAGCGGTCTGGCTTGGGGCGGTCCGACGGGAAACGCGAATCGAATAGCCGGGCGGTGGGGCGTGGTGTCCGTTACTGACAGGGTCGTGCCGAGTGGTCCCAGGCTTTCGGTCGGGGCGCCGAACGAGCCGGATCGGCTGGTGCCGTTCGCACGGCGCGCGGAGGAGCTGGGCTTCGCCGGAATCTGGACGCAGGACACGCTGAGCACCCAGAACTTCTCACTCGACGGACTGCACGTCCTCTCCTACCTGGCGGCCGTCACGGAACGGCTGCGCCTCGGCATCGGCGTGCTGTACTCCGGACGCCGGAACCCGGCCGTCCAGGCAAGGGAGCTGGCCACCATCGACCAGCTGTCCGGCGGGCGGCTCACCGTCGGGCTCGGCGTCGGCAACGCCTACCACCGCGAGACCCTCGCCGCGCTCGGGATCTCGACCGAGCGGCCCGTCCGCCGGTTGGTCGAGGGCATCGACGTGATGCGGGCTTTGTGGAGCGGCGCCGAGGCCACCTACGACGGGGAGCTGTACTCGTTCTCCGGCATCCGGTCGCAGCCGGAGCCGGTCCAGCGGCCCGGTCCGCCCATCTGGATCGGGGCGCGGGCCGAGCCGGCCCTGCGGCGCGCCGTGCGCATCGCCGACGGCTGGACCGGCGCCGCGCCCGCCGCGATGGACGACTTCCTCCGGCAACTCGCGATCGTCCGGCAGGCGCTGGCCGACGAGGGACGCGACCCGGCCGGGTTCACCATCTCCAGGAGCATCTACGTCGCGGTCGAGGACACCGAGGAGAAGGCGCGGGAGCGGCTGATCCCCGCGTTCGACCGGGCGTTCGGGGGGAATCCGGTCTACGACGCCGCCGGGATGGCCGACCGGGTCGCCGTGTTCGGCTCGCCGGAGCACTGCGCCGAGCGGCTGGGCGAGCTGTTCGACGCCGGAGTGGACGAGCTGGTCCTCTACCCGATGTACGACCGGATGGACCAGCTTGAGGCGTTCGGCGAGCTGGTGTCAGCGCTGCCCGTCCGCCGCCCATGACGGCCGGGCCCACACTGCTCGGCTACGTCGATCCGCTCAGCGTCGCGGCGGGCGACGAAATCCGGCTGATGGTGAGCGCCACCTCCGATTACCAGGTCGAACTGGTGCGCCTCGTGCACGGCACGGACGATCCGCGCGGGCCGGGGCCCCGCGAGGAGCGCGTCGACATCGCGTTCGATACGCAGGCGGGGCGCGTCCAGCCGCTGCCGTCCGGTTCGTACCTGCGCGCGCCCGCGCATCCGTCGCTCGACGTCGACGCCTTCACCGTGACGGCGTGGATCATGCCGACGATGCCCGCCGGTGGACGTCCCCGCGCCGTCATCGCCCGCCGCGACGCGTCCGGACGTCGCGGTTGGGCGCTCGGCCTCACCGGGGACGACCGGCTCGCGGCGTGGGCGGGCGCGGCCGATGAGCCCGTCGCCGCCACCGGCGAAGCGATCCCGACCGGCCGCTGGACGTTCGTCGCCGCCTCCTTCGGCTCCCGGGAGGTGACACTGGTTCAGGTCCCGGTGCCCGAGTGGCCGGTCGGGTCATGGCGGGCGTCCGCGTCCGCCACCGGAGCCGTCGACGCCGCTGCGACCGGCCTCCGGCTGCAGGTCGGAGCGTGGTGGACGGACGGGACGACGGCGGGCGCATGCTTCAACGGCCGCATCGACCGTCCAACGATCTTCGCCGGAGCCGCGGACGGAGACGCGCTCGCCACCGCTGACCCGGAGCGGCGGCTCGGCCTGCCGGTCTTGGCCCGCTGGCGTCCCGGCCAGGACGCGGGGGGCGTGACGGTGCCCGACGCCGGTCCGCACGGGCTGACCGCCGAGGCCGTGAACACGCCGGTCCGCGGCGTCCCCGGCGCCAACTGGACGGGCCGGGAGATCGACTTCCGGCTGGCCCCGGACGAGTACGACGCGATCCACGTCCATGACGACGATCTCACCGACGCCCGCTGGGAACCGCAGATCACCCTGCGCCTGCCGGACGGCCTGCGCAGCGGTGCCTACGCCTTCCGGCTCCGCGCCGGGCGGGAGCGCCTGAGCATCCCGTTCTTCGTCCGTCCGCCGCAGGGCACGACGACGTCCCGGCTGGCGGTGCTGATCTCCACCTTCACCTATCTCGCCTACGCCAACTCGCATTGGAACCTGGAGCGGTCGGGCCCGGACGGTCTCGGCTACCCGACGACCGAGCAGCACCAGTGGTCGGCGGCGCACAAGGTGTGCAGCCTGTACGACTTCCACCGCGACGGCAGCGGCTGCTACTACGCCTCGCGCCTCCGTCCGCTCACCACCCTGACGCCGGACTACACCAGCGCGTTCGGGCCGTGGATCCTCAGCGCCGACCTGTGCCTGCTCGGCTGGCTCGAACACGAGGGCATCGGCTACGACGTGGTCTGCGACGACGAGCTGCACGCCGAGGGCGTCGCCGCGCTCGCCGGGTACGACGTCGTCCTGACCGGTGCGCACCCGGAGTACTTCACGGGGAAGATGCTCGACGCGCACGAGGCGTACCTGGCGGGCGGCGGACGGGTGATGTACCTCGGCGGCAACGGCTACTACTGGGTGACCGGGGTGTCGCCGCTGCAGCCGCACATCATCGAGATACGCCGCGGCCACACCGGGACCAGGGGCTGGGAGGTCCCGCCGGGCGAGACGCATCTGAGCACGACCGGCGAGGCGGGCGGGCTGTGGCGGCACCGGGGCCGCGCGCCGCAGCGGCACGTCGGGGTCGGCTTCGCCGCGCAGGGCGGGCGCGGCACGGGCCGTCCCTACCGGCTCGCGCCGCCCGCCGACGACAAGCGCGGCGCGTTCGCGCTGTCCGGGGTGGACGGTCTCATCGAGGCGGACGGGCTGGTCGCCCACGCCGCCGCCGGGATGGAGATCGACCGGGTGGACGCCGCTCTCGGGACGCCGCCGCACACCGTCGTCGTGGCCACGGCCGACGGGTTCAGCGACTCCTTCCAGCTCGCGGTCGAAGACGTCCTCCAGTCGAATTCGCAGCTGGGCGGCAGCGTCGAGCCCCGCGTCCGCGCCGATATGGCGTTCTTCGAGTACCCGGACGGCGGCGCCGTGTTCAGCACCGGCTCGATGGCCTGGTGCACGGCGCTGGGCGTGGACGGATACGCCAACCCGGTGGCCAAGGTGACCGGCAACGTCCTGCACCGGTTCCTGGACCCGGCGCCATTCGTCCATGGACCGTCCACCTGACGACCGACCGACCATCCGGGAGAGCGATGACGAGCGATCGACCGAGCACGGTGCCACCGGGGATCGACCCTGACCGGCTCGCCGCGCTACTGGACGCCGAACGAACCAGGTGGGTCGAGGCCCGGCCGCGGGCCGCGGCGCTGCGCGAGCGGGCACGCCGGTCCCAGCTGCACGGCACCCCGCAGCACTGGATCAGCCAGTTCCCTCCCCCGGTCCCGCTGGTGGTGGACCGCGCGGTGGGCGCACGCCTGTACGACACCGACGGGCACGAGTACGCCGACTTCGGCATGGCCGCGACGGCCGCGCTCTGGGGCCACGACCATCCGGCGATCGTCGCGGCCATCCGGGACCAGCTCGACAAGGGCAGCGTCACCCTCTGGTCGGGCGAAGACCACGTGGCGGTGACCGAGGAACTGGCGCGCCGCTTCGGCCTCCCGTTCTGGCAGTTCACCGTGTCCGCGACGGACGCCAACCGCTTCGCCCTGCTGCTCGCGCGGGTGACCACCGGACGGCAGAAGATCCTCGTCTTCCACCGCGCGTACCACGGTTCGCTGGAGCAGGCCGGGGTCGTCCTGACGGCGGACGGGGAGGTGGCGCCCGAACCCGGCGTCGATCCCAATGGCGTGGACGTCCGGCAGACCACGAAGGTCGTGGAGTTCAACGACCTCGACGCGCTCGAACAGGCCCTCGCCCCACGCGACGTCGCGGCCGTGCTCGCCGAGCCGGTGCTGACCAACGGCGGCGCGGTGATCCGGCCGGAGCCGGGTTTCCACGCCGCGCTGCGCGACCTCACCCGGCGCACCGGCACGCTGCTGATCATCGACGAGACGCAGACGATCCCGGCCGGTCCCGGCGGCTGCACCCGGGAGTTCGGCCTGGACCCCGACCTGATCACCATGGGCAAGCCGATCGCGGGCGGCATCCCGGCGGGCCTGTACGGGATGTCGGACGCGGTCGCCGCCGCGGCGGAGCGCTACACCGAGCACGGGGACGGCGGCCTCGGCAGCACGATGGCGGGCGGGCCGCTGGCCGTCCGCGCCATGCGGGCGGTGCTCACCGAAGTGATGACCGACAAGAACTACGCGCACATGGGCCGCTTGGCCGAACGCTACGAACGCGACGTCGCCGCGGTCATCGCCGAGCACGACCTGCCGTGGCACGTCGGACGGCTCGGCGGCCGCGTCTCGTACGCGTTCACCCCCACCCCGCCGCGTAACGCCGGGCAGCTCTACCCGCGCGTCGGGTCGTCGGCGCGCCAAGCGCTATGGCTGTACCTGGCCAACCGGGGCGTCGTCCTCAACGCCATGAGCGGCTCGGCGCTGATGTCGCCGATGACGGCCGAGGCCGATGTCGAACTGCACGGCGCGCTGTTCGCCGACGTGATCGGCACGCTCACGGGCAGGAAGGGCCGCTAGCCGTGGACGACCTGTCCGAAACCCGGCTCGAACAGTTCCGCGCGGACGTCAACCGTTCGAGGACGCCCGGCGCCTACGAGCCGGGCCGCTGGTCGGTGGCGCCCGCGAACCGCGACACCGCGGTGACCGGCGCGATGCCCGAACGCGTCCGGCTCCGCGACACGTCGATGCGGGCGATCGAGTCGCTGCCCGGCGTCACGGCCACCCGCGAGGCGAAGACCGAGTTCCTGCGCCTGCTGGCCCGTTCGGGGGTGCCGGAGATCGTCCTCGCCACCCCGGGCCGGTCCGGTCACCACGGCGACGGGCGCGACCTGGACGCGGTCCGCGCCGACCTGGCGCTGGTCAGGCAGGAGCAGCCGGACTGCGTCGTGTACTGCCCCTTCGTGTCCGCGACGGACGGCGTCGATCTCGCGCGCGACCTCGGCTTCGACGGCGTGCAGGTGGCGGTGCCCGCGTTCGGCCCGGCGGCGGGCATCTACCGCCCGTCCGTCCCGGCCTCCCGGGAGGAGGTCGTCGCGCAGGCGGCCGAGGTCGCCGGGCACGCCCACGCGCAGGGCCTTCGGGTCGCCGTCGCCTTCACGATGGTGTCCTTCCTGACGGACGGGGAGCTCACCGAGACCGCCGCGATCATGGCCGAGGCAGGCGCCGACGAGATCACCCTCTTCGACGGACCGGGCGCGCTCGGGCCCGAAGCGTTCGGGCGGCTCGTCCGCGCCGCCGGCACCGCCGCGCCTGGCCTGGAGATCGGCCTGCACCCGCACAACACCTTCGGCCTCGGCGTCGCGTGCGCCGTGAGCGCGGCGCGGGCCGGGGCGACCGTCGTCGAATCCTCGGTGAACGGCTACTGCGGCGGCCCCGGCAACGCCGACCTCGCCGCGACCGCTGCCGCCTTCGAGGCGCTCTACGGGGTGGGAACGGGCATCCGCCTCGCCGCGCTGACGGAATTGTCCCGGACGGCCGCGGAACTGACCGGCCGCAACCCGGCGGTCAACCAGCCCATCACCGGCCCGGACGCCTTCTGCTGGGGCGGCGGCGACTGGGTCATCGTCGAGTCCGAAGTGGACCCGCTGATGCACAACTGCGTGGAACCGGCCCTGTTCGGCAATGAGCGCCGGATTCCACTGACTCACCAGAGCGGCCCGCGCGTCATCGCGGCCACCCTGCACCGCCTGGGCATCAACGCAGACCCGGCTCTGCTCCCGTCCATCGCGGAGCGATGTCACGCGGAACTGACCCGGCTGGGACGCCTCCTGACCGACGAAGAAATCCGCGCACTGGTCTCCGAGCGATGACGGCGGCGCCTGCCGGTCAGATCCAGGCGGTGGGACGGTCGGTCGGCAGCTCGACGGGCAACCGGACGACCGCGGGCGGCGGCTCGTCCGGCGCGGCGGCGTCCAGCACCCGCAGCTCGCAGCGCCGCGTCCCCGCGTGCCGCGCGGCGACCAGCAGCACGCCCGCGCCCTCCGCGACGTCGCGGCCTCCGGGGACGAACACGGGCTGCCCGGCGGTCCAGCCCGGCCCGAACGGCACCCGCCGGACGCGTCCCGTCTCCAGGTCGTGGCGGACGACCGCGCCGCCGCCCGCGCCCGCGTGGACCGAGCCGAAGACGACGCGGTGCCGCGATCCGCAGACCCGTCCGTCGACGACGGCGTCGTCCAGCCCGTCCGCCAGGACCTCCTCGCGCACGGCCCCGGTCGCCCCGTCGAGCACCCAGCGCTGGAGCCGCGGGGTCTCGGCGGCGGGCGCGGGCCCGGCGTCGAAGGCCCGCTCGTGCCGGATGCCGTCGAGGACGACCCGTTCGCCGTCCTCGTAAGCGTTGACCGCCCGGAACACGTAGCACGAGGTCACCCGGAACCAGCGCGGCGCCGCCCCGGGCGACCAGCGCGGCAGCAGCCCGATGCGCGCCGGGCGTTCGGGCCGCCAGACGTAGGGCGAACGGGCGCCGACCAGCGCCGCCGCCCGCGAGTAGGCGACCGGCAGGTCGAGCACCACCAGATGGCGGCGGGTGACCGCGGCCGCGTGCAGCAGCGGCGCGCCGCCGAGGGGGAAGGGCTCCGCGTGCAGGACGGTCCCGTCCCCGTCGGCGATCAGGTGCTCGGCGTGCCCCATCCCGGGGTAGGCGGCCACGGTGTGCCAGAGATCCGAGCCGCCCTCGCGGACGGGCCGGGCGAGCGACGCCGCGCCGGGTCCGTCGGGCGGGCCGAGGTCGGCGTTCCACAGTGACGGGGCCAGGGCGGGCAGCGGTCCGAGCGGCGCGCCGTGCCGCACCGGCAGCCGCTCCCGGAGCCACCGGGCGCCGCGGGCGGTCACCCGGACGCCGGAGAAGGCGTGCGGCCCGGCGGAGGCCCTGCCGACGGGCCCGGACGCGGCCGGATGCCGGGCGGCCTGCACGAAGGCGCCGTCCAGCCATTCGGGCAGCGTCCCCGCGACGGGGAGCGGCTCGTCCGCGGTCGAACGGCCGATCGCGGCGGCGGCCAGGGCCGTCCGCGGACCGGCGCTCCGGGTCGCCGTGGCCATCCTCACCGCCCCCTCTCCGGGGCTCGCACAGGACACACATAACAGTGTTGTGGTTAAAACATATCGGTGTTATGCCACACTGTCAACGTGAGCCCACGACGGACCGCCCCGGACGCCCGCACCGCCCTCATCGAGATCGGCGCCCGGCTCCTGGACGAGGAGGGCCCCCAGGCGCTGACCACCCGCCGCATCGCCAACGAGGCGGGCAGCTCGACGATGGCCGTGTACACCCACTTCGGGGCGCTCAGCGGCCTGGTGCGCGAGATGGTCCACGAGGGCTTCGACCGTCTCCAGCGGCACCTCACCGCCGTCCGCCGGACCGACGACCCGGTCGCCGACATGGCGCTGCTCGGTCGCGCCTACCGCTACAACGCGCTGGCCAACTCGCACCTGTACGCGGTCATGTTCGGCGGCTCCTCGCTGGGCGGGTTCTCGCTCTCGGAGGAGGACCGCCAGTCCGGCCGCTACACCCTGGCCAACGTCACCACGTGCGCCGCCCGCTGCATCGCGGCGGGCCGGTTCCGTGCGGGCGACCCCGAGCTCATCGCCCACCAGGCGTGGAGCGGGCTACACGGCCTGATCACCCTGGAACTCGGCCATTACCTGATCGAGCCCTATGACGCCGAAAGCCTCTTCGAGGTCCAGCTCGTCGGCCTGATGACGAGTGCGGGAGACGACAACCAGGCCGCCGCCCGCTCGGTCGACGCGTCCCGGAAGCGTTTCCAGCACGAGGTCGGCTGGATCCCCGCCGGAGGCGCCTGACCCGCCGCGGAGAAAACGGCACCGACGCCCGGCCGCCGAACCGGAAAACAGAAACCGCAATTCCCGCCTTCCTTCTTCTCGCGTGCCCTTTTTCCAGGATCGACTTACGCCGCACTCATGCGCCGTTGAAAGGCCATCGGTCAATGCCATAACGTCCGAACCGCTGGCAATCATCGGACGCCGAGGAGGCCCGCGGTGGCGCACGTTCGACCGGCTCCCGGCCTCCGCCGCCCGTCCTTCGCCGCGGCCGTGGTCATCACCGGGCTGCCGATGTTCATGGCCACGCTCGACAGCCTGGTGGTCACGTTCGGCCTCCCGATGATCCGCCGCGACATGAACGCCTCGCTGGAGACCCTGCAGTGGGTCGTCAACGCCTACACGCTGGCGTTCGCGAGCCTGCTGCTCACCGCCTCGGCGCTCGGCGACCGGCTCGGCCGCCGCCGGATGTTCGCGGGCGGCATCGCGCTGTTCACCCTGGCGTCCGTGCTCGCCGCGCTCGCCCCGACCACCGAGTTCCTGATCGCCGCCCGCACCCTGCAGGGCGCCGCGGCGGCGGCGATCGTGCCGCTCTCGCTCACGCTGCTGGCCGCCTGCGTCCCGGACGGGCGGCGCACGGTGGCGATCGGGATCTGGGGCGGGATGAGCGGCCTCGGAGTCGCGCTCGGCCCGGTGCTCGGCGGCGTCATCGTCGACGGGCTGGCCTGGCAGTGGATCTTCTGGATCAACGTCCCCGCCGGGGTCGTGGCCATCCCCCTGGTGCTGACCGTGCTGCGCGAATCGCGCGGCCCGGACCGGACGCTCGACCCGCTCGGCCTGGTCCTCGCCGGGATCGGGGTGCTCACGATCGTGTGGGCGATCGTGCGGGCCGACTCCCGGAGCTGGACGTCGACCGCCACGATCACGCCCCTGATCGCCGGAGCGGCGCTGCTGGTCGCCTTCCTGGCCTGGCAGCGCCGGGCCACCGCGCCGCTACTGCCGCTGCGCCTGTTCCGGTCCCGCGGGTTCGGCGTCGCCAACGCCGTCACGCTCACCTTCTCGTTCGGCACCTTCGGCTCGGTGTTCCTCCTGGCCCAGTTCTTCCAGGTCGTCCAGCACTACTCGGCGCTCGAAGCCGGGGTGCGCACCCTCCCCTGGACGATGGTGCCGATGGTCGTGGCGCCCATCGCGGGCATCGTGACCGGGAAGGTCGGCGGCCGGGTGCTCGTCGCGGCCGGGCTGACACTGCAGGCGGTGGCGCTCGCCTGGCTCGGCGCCGTCATCGAGACCGACGTCCCCTACAGCGCCCTCGTGCTGCCGTTCGTGTTCGCCGGCACCGGAATGGGGCTGACCCTGACGCCGCTCTCCACGTTCGTGCTGGCCAGTGTGGACGACCAGGACCACGGCAAGGCGTCGGGGACCAACAGCACCCTGCGCCAGCTGGGCGTCGCGCTCGGCATCGCGGTGCTGACCTCGGTGTTCGCGGCGAACGGCGGGTACGCCTCCGGCGACGCCTTCACCAACGGCCTGGTCCCGGCGGTCATCCTGGGCAGCGTCGTCGTCCTGGCGGGCGCGCTGATGTCCCTGCGCCTCCCCAGCCGCGACCGGAAAGCGATCACCTCCCGGCCCGGCGGACGCGCCGCCGGTTCCGGGAGGTGACGGGAGGCCGGGTCAGCCCAGGTTGACCGGGCTGTTGTGGTAGGCGCTGATCAGCCAGTCGCCGCCCTGCCTGGCCAGCACCCAGGTGGCGCGGATCTCCCGCTCGCGCCGGAGCTCGTTCTCCCCTGCCGCGACGACACCGCCCTGGGTGATGAGGATGGCGGTGTCGGCACCGGCGAAGCGGACGTCGAGCGGCTTCCCGACGACCGTGGTGCCCTTGAAGTCGCCGGCGTATCCGGCGGTCATGAAGGCGTGGATCTCGCCGCGGCCCTTCTTGAACACGTCGCCGGGCAGCACCATCGTCGCGTCCTCGGTGAACAGGTCGGCGAATGCGCTCGCGTCGTTGGCCGCCCACGCCGCGATCATGCGCTGCGGCAGCGCGGCCGCGGCGGCCTGGTCCGGGGTTGCGGCAGGCGCGGAACCGTCAGCCATGAAATCTCCTCGATCCGATCCGGAAATGCGTCCTCACAACATGATGTGCCGCCCGCGCCTGCACGGCTTCTTTGTCCTTGCGCTCCGCACAAGAACGGAATAACCGGTTCGGAACGGTCCGATGAATGGCCCCGCAATTCAGAAGATGCACCCGTGACAGGGCCGATCACACGATGGTGTCGGGCTTCGCCGAAACGGCTTCCCACCACGGTCTCCGCGCGGGCCCGGGCGATTCACGACGAACGATCTCAGGGAGATCACCATGACCGACCTGCACCAGGTGCTCGCCGATCTCACCGCCGAAACGGAGGTCCTCGACGGGCTGCTGTCCGGTCTCGACGAGGCCGGCTGGAAGACGCCCACCCCGGCGCCGGGGTGGACGATCCATCACCAGATCGCCCATCTGAGCCATATCTTCGACATGGCCGGGCTCTCCGCCGGCGACCCGGAGGCGTTCACCGCGATGACGGCGCGGCTCAGCGAGGACTTCAAGGCCAACATCGAGGCCGCGATGAAGCCTTACCTGGCTCAGGGGCCCGGCGAGCTGCTGGCCACCTGGCGCGGGAAGGTCGCCGCGTCGGTCGCGAACCTCGCCGCGGTGCCGCCCGACCAGACGGTGCCGTGGCTGGTCCGGCCGCTTCCCCCGGCGATCCTCGCCTGCGCCGGGATCATGGAGACGCTCGGGCACGGGCAGGACGTCTTCGACGCGCTCGGCGTGCGGCGCGAGTGGACCGACAGGATCGTCCACCTGGTCGGCTTCGCCGTCCTGGTGCAGGACTTCGGCTATGAGGCGCGCGGCCTGAACCCGCCCACGGCGCCGTTCCGGTACGAGCTCACCCTGCCGTCGGGCACGCCGTGGGAATTCGGGCCCGAGGACGCCGAGAACAGGATCAGCGGCCCGGCGAGCGACTTCTGCCTGCTGGTGCTCCGCCGCCGGCACCGCGACGATCTGGCGCTCACGGCCACGGGCGCGGCGGCGAACCTGCATCTGGACGTCGCGCAGGCCTACCGCGGCCCGGCGGGCGAGGGCCGTAAGCCGGGGCAGTTCGCGGCGGCCGCGAAGAGCTGAGACGCCCGCCCGAGAGCCGCGCATCCCGGTCCGGGGTGCGCGGCTCTCGCACGGGGTCAGGAGGCGTTCGGTTCGGGGTTCCGGCGGCGCGGTCGCGGAACGGAGGGCATGGCCCGCAGGGACGGATCGACCGCCCGTGACCCGATGTGGCGGGCCGCCGCGAAAGCGGCCCAGGCGGTGAGCTCGATCAGGGTGGCGTCGCCCGGATGGTCGCGCCGGAAGTCCTCGATGGCCGAGTCTCCCACCTGGTAGGACGCGAGGGCGGTCAGCAGCGCCAGGCGTCCGGCCGGGCGGTCCTCCTCGGGCAGGCCGGACACCGCGTCGGAGACCCAGGTGGTGTCGATGCCGGGCGGCCGGCCGTTCCAGCTCGCCAGCTCGGCCAAGACGAGGGCGCGCACCGACGCGGGTACCGACCGCTCGCCGGCCGCGGCGGCGGCCGCGGCGGCTCGCGCGAACGCACCCGACACTGCCGGGGAACCCGCGGCCCATGCCAGGTCTGCGGGGAGTTCGGCGGCGGGCAGCAGGCGCAGGGAAGCCCCCGGAGTGCGGGGCTTGAGCACGATCCTCCGCAGGAACCTGCCCATGACCCGGACGACCCTCCCCCGGGCCCGGGAGGGCAGGCTCGGCGGGAACGGCGAGTCGCTCAGGAACACGTTCACCATGCGGTTGATGTAGTGGAAGACCACCGCCGTGCCGATCAGCTCGGCCGCCTGCTCGGCGGGGAACGGCGCGGGACGCCCGCCGCCCGTCGCGGGACGCTCGCCGCCCGGCGCCCGCGCCGCCAGCGTCCGCGCCCAGGTCGCGATGGACCGGAGGTGCGGATCGCCGATCGCCCCGAGGCCGTCGGCCATGACGGCGGCCGCGTCCTCGCCGCGGACGAGCCCGTGCAGCGTCATGCCGTGCACCTCGACGCAGAACGGGCACCTGTTGTCGAGCGAGACGGCGGACGCGACGGCCTCCTTGGCCGCCCGGTCCGCCGTCCCGCTCGCGACCAGCGTCTCCCGCAGGGTCATCCAGCAGGCGGCGAGGAGTTCCGGCGCGGGCGAGTGCAGGATCACCGGCGGGGCGAGCACGCCGAAGTCCCGTTCGACCTGCGCGTAGACCTCCCCGACCGACGCCCGCGCCGCCTTGTGCCGCACGATGGCGACGTGCCGGACCAGATCCTGGGCGCCAGGCCGGGCGATCCGCGCGAACAGCGTGGTCATCGCGTCGTCCTTCCGCTAGCCGCGCGTCAGGCCGGCGACGAGCGGCGCCGCGGCACGGCGCGCGGTGGTCGACCCGTCGGGCGCGGGCGCGCCGTAGGAGACCTCGACGCCCCGGTCCCGGGCGGCCTCGACCAGGCCCGGCATGGCGCGCTCGGCGAGCGCGGCGATCGTCATCGCGGGGTTGACCGTGAGCCCGGTCGGGACCGCGGACCCGTCGGTGACGAAGATGCCCGGGTGGTCGCGCAGCTCGTGCCGGTCGTCCAACGCGGAGGTGTAGGGGTCGTCGCCGATACGGCAGGAAGACAGCGGGTGGACGGTGTAGGCCCCGACCACGTCGTTCGTCCACGGCATGACCTTGCCGAGGCCGTCCTTCTCGATGATCGCGCGGACGGCCTCGTCCGACTCGCGCCAGCCGCGCTGCGTGTTCACGGTCGGGTCGTAGCGCAGGTTGCCGCGGCCCAGCATCTGCTGGGAGATGCGGTGCGCGTTGCCGGTCGCGGGCGGCGGGCCGAAGACGCCCTCGTTGTCGTCCTCCGACATCGTGAAAATGGTCAGCCAGGACTGCCAGCGTTTCAGCATCTCCTTCTTCTCCACGCCGAACCAGGTCGGCGAGAAGCCGGTCGCGTCGGACGTCTGCGCCAGGATGGTGCCCAGCCCCGGCGGGAAGTAGAGCTGCTCAAGGGAGAACCGGGAGTACTCGGGCAGGGAGCCGTCCAGCCGGTCCCAGTTGGCCACCACCGGGCCGCGCCCGATCTGGTTGGCCGCGTAGGACAGGCCGTTCCCCCGGTCGAGGCCGAGCACCTCGCGCACGCGGTCCTCGTCGATCACGGCGGTGTTGAGGCGCTCGCCGTTCCCCGAGAAGTAGCGTCCGACGCCGTGCGGCATCTTCCCGAGCATCGGCTCCGAGCGCTGCAGGATCACCGGCGTGGCGCCCGTGCCCGCCGCGAGCACGACGAGCTTGGCGTCGATCGTCCCGCTGCCGACGCTGACCCGGTAGTCCACGTCGTCGATGACGTTGTAGTGCACCCGGTATCCGCCGTCGTCGTTACGGGTCAGGTGCTGGACCTCGTGCATGGGACGGATCACGGCGCCGTGGGAGAGCGCGGCGGGCAGGTAGTTGAACAGCAGCGACCGCTTGGCGTCGAACTTGCAGCCCGCCATCATCCAATTGCAGTTGACGCAGAGCGAATTGTCGACCGCGACGGGGACCGGGTTGGCGGTGAGACCCGAATGGTTGCAGGCCGCCCCCCACAGCCCGCCCGCGTAGGTGACCTCGTCCCAGGTCTGCTGGACGACCGGCATCGCCTCCTCCACCCGGTCGTACCAGGGTTCGAGGGTCTCGCGGGACACCGCCTTGGGCCACACCCGGCGGTTGATGCTGCCGCGCCGCTCGAACACGAAGCGCGGCGCCCGGGGCATGGCGGCGAAGTAGACGACGCTGCCGCCGCCGACGCAGTTCCCGCCGAGGATGCTCATGCCGTCCCCGACGACGAAGTCGAAGATCCGGGTGTAGGACGAGCCGAGCTTGAAGTCGTGGTCGAAGTCGTCGCCGTCCAGCCACGGGCCGCGCTCCAGCACGGTGACCCTCGCCCCGCCCGCGGCGAGGTGGTAGGCGGCGATGGCGCCGCCGAATCCGCTTCCGACCACAACGACGTCGGTGCTCTCAACGCTGGTCATGCCGGGCTCCCTGAAGGGGTCGTGTCGGGATGGACGTCGGCGAGTTTCCGGCCGTAGCCGTACTCGGGGAAACGCCAGAGACCGTCCTCGTCGGGTCGGGCCAGGCCCAGGGCCGCGATGCCGGGATGGCCGCCGGCGATCGCGTCGAGCGTGTTCAGGTGCGCGCCGGTGTCGAACGCCATGTTGGCGAACAGGGCCACGCTGACCCAGGCGTCCTTCTCCGGGTGGCCGGGCGCGAGCAGCGCCTGGACGAGGGCGGTCCGCTCGGCGAACGGCAGCGCGACGAACGGCGGAACCGCTGGGTCCGGCGTCAGCCCGGCCCACTCGGCGTGCCGGCGCGCGTGCCCGTTCAGCATGGCGACCAGCTCGTCGAGGCCGGGCAGCACACCGGCCGCCGGGGTCTCCAGCAGGTCGACCGCGCCGGCCGCCACGGCGCCGGGCCCCGGCGACGCGCCCGCGACGGCGCGGTCGTCCGGCCACCGCTTCTCACCGGGGACGATCGTGTCCGCGAAGGCTTCGAGCGTCATGACCCTGACGGCCCGGTCCTCTTCTCTCGCCGGGGTTTCGGCAGACACCGGCGTCACCTCCTGTCGTCAGCGTTCGGTGATGTGCATGGGGAGGCCGCCGCGGAGGCGGAGGGAGAGCATGGCCTCGGGGACCGCCGTGTGGCTCCGGACCTTGGCCAGGCCCAGCTCCCGCACCACCATCGCCAGGACGAAGGTGGCCTCCATCATTCCGAGGTGGTTTCCGACGCAGAACCGCGGCCCCGCGCCGAACGGGATGTGCGCGTAGCGGGGACGGGTGTCGGGGCTGTCCGGGTCGAACCGGCCGGGGTCGAACCGCTCCGGGTCCTTCCACAGCCCCGGGTGCCGGTGGATCGTGTACGGGGAGATCAGGACGTCCGAGCCCGCCGGGACGTGGTAGCCGCCGATCTCGTCGTCGGCCTGGGCGATGCGGCTGAGCAGCCAGACGGGCGGGTACAGCCGCATGACCTCCTGCAGGACCATGTTCGTGAAGGGCAGCGCGTTGAGGTCGTCCAGGACCGGGGTGCGGTCGCCGAGGACGCGGGTCACCTCGTCCCGCAGCCGCTCCATGACCTCGGGGTGCCGGTCGAGCAGGTAGAACGACCAGCCGAGGGTGCTCGCCGTGGTCTCGTGCCCGGCGAGCATGAGCGTGACGAGCTCGTCCCGCATCCGGCGCCGGCCGACCGCCGGGTCCGCCTCGGCGCGGGTGGAGACGATCAGCAGCGAGAGGGCGTCGTCGCCCTCCGCGGACCGGGCCGACCGCTCGGCGACCATGCGGCCGACGATCTCGTCCAGCTCCCGGCGGGCGCGGCGGAACCGGAGCTGCTTGGGCAGCGGCACCCACGTCGGCACCATGCCCTGGCTGACCATCTCGAACATGGCCTGGTCCTGGACGGCCTCGAACGCCTTCCCGATGGAGGAGTAGGCGCTGAGGTCGGTGTCCAGCAGCGTGCGGCCGAGCACGCCGAGCGTGAGGTCGGTCATCTCGCGGACGACGTCGACCGGCGGGCCGCCCGCGTGCCTGCGCAGGCGGGAGACCAGCTTGGCGGACTCCTCGATGATCGCGTCCGCCTGCCGGGCGATGCGCTTGTGCTGGAACGCGGGCTGGATGGCGCGGCGCTGCATGCGCCACAGGTCGCCCTCGCTGGTCAGCAGCCCGTCGCCGAGGGCCCGCCGCGCCTGCGCCAGGCCGATGCCCTTGTGGTAGTTGCCGGCGTTGTCGGCCAGCACGTGCTTGGCGTGGTCGGGATGGTTGAAGAAGTAGAGCTGGCGCGGGCCCATGACCATCCGCACCGCGTCGCCGTAGCCCGCGGCCGTGGTCATCATGCCGAGCCGGTCGGAGACCAGCTGCTTCAGCAGGCGCGGGGTGGCGCTGAAGGGGGTCCCGGGCGGCAGCCGGCGTGCGCGGCCCGCGCGCCGGGCCCCCCGCGCCTGACGGGTCGTGCTCATGGCGGCCCCCCGCCGGAGGATGGCGTCCTCGTCATGTCTGGACCTCGTTTCGTCCCGGCTCCAGCCGGTGGAAGCGCCCCTGGTAGAACAGCAGCGCCTCGTCGTGGTCGGCGTCCGGCCGGTCCATGGACAGGACCCGGCCGAGGAAGATCGAGTGATCGCCTCCGTCGCAGGTGTTCCAGGTCTCGCACTCGAACCTGGCCAGGGCGCCGGCGATCAGCGGCGCCCCGGTGAGGGGCCCGGTGTCGGTGTCGACGTCCTCGAACTGCGCGGCGCCCAGCGGACGCGACGTGTCCGCGAAGTGCCGCGCGATCCGCTCCTGGCCCGCGGTCAGCACCGACACCCCGAACAGCCCGGCGCCCAGCGCGTGGTGCATGACCGCCTTGTGGCCCACGCAGACCAGCACCAGCGGCGGGTCGAGCGAGACCGCGGTGAAGGAGTTGGCCGTCATGGCGTGCGGGGTCGCGCCGCCGACCGTCACCACCGTGACCCCGGTGGCGAACGTGCCGAACGTCCTCCGCAGCGCCTTGGCGTCCAGCAGCCGCTCGGCGGATGTCGAGTTGACGCTCACGCCGTGCTCCCCGCCTCGATGCGCGCCCCGTTCCCGGGGACGTAGGGCGCCAGGGCCCGGGTCAGCGCCTCGGGGACGCGTGTGGGGACGGTCCGCGTGTTGGGCCCGCGCATGCAGGCCACCCGCTGCCGCCCCCGGGCGACGAGGGTCTCCAGGCCGCCCGGATCCAGCCGCACGTAGTCGAAGCCGAACTCCAGCTGGGTCTGCGCCAGCTCCAGCAGGCGCATCCGGATCGACAGCTCGTGGAACGCGGTGATCTCGGCGAAGAACTCGCAGTCCACCTTCAGGGTGAACAGCTTGAGGTCGTCGCGCAGGTCGTCCAGCACGTCCGGCGCGCGGTCCTTGAGGAACATCTCGCGGCAGCGGCCCTGCCACCGCAGGTAGTTGACGTAGTAGACGTTGCCGACGATGTTGGTCTCCTCGAAACCCACGATGTGCCGGTACTCGTAGTAGTTGTCCGTGGTCATGACCGTCCTTCCACGAGGACCGCGAAGACGACCGACCCCGGGCGGTCCCGCAGGGTCGTGACGAGCGTCGCGATCCGCAGCGGGCCCGAGGCCAGGACGATCCAGGCGTTCCGCCGTCCGGGCGTGAGGGTGAGGGACGCGTCGGCCGGGAGCCCGGCCTTGCGCAGGCATTCGACGGCCGACCACACCCGCGTCCCGGCGGTGTCGGGAGACTCCTCCGCCTCCCGGGAGATGAGGGCGGCGAGCGGCGCGTTGCCGCCCAGCAGGCCGTCCCAGTCCCCGGCGGAGCGCTCCGCGACCGGCTCGACGTCGCAGCCGAGCGGGCCGTCGCCGGCGACGGCGAGGGTCAGCCCGGCGCCGTGCGACGCCGAGACCGCGCCGCCGTCGAGTTCGGGCCGCCCGTCGGGGCGGTACCGGACGTCCACGGGACGGCCGAGCGCGCGCCCGGCGGCCAGCGCGGTCTGCGCGCGCCGATCGGCGCCTTCCACGTCGGGTTCGACGGCCGTGGCGACGCGGACTCCAGTGAGGTCCTCCACCTCGCGCTCCAGGTAGGAGCCGAGGAGGGGCGCCACCCAGGGGCCGCTCCCGTCGCCCTTGCGGACGGCTTGGAGCCGCAGGCCGTCCCATCGTTCGACGACCTCGCCCGCGCCGTTCCGGACGGCGATGTCGTAGACGTAGGTGTCGCCGTCCTGGCTGCGCTCGGTGGCGGTGTACCGGAGGACGCCATCGGCCTCCACCGCCGCCGGGCCGACGTGCACCCGGTCGATGCCGCGCGGGAGCAGCGTCGCGTCCGGGACGCAGACCTGGTTCCCGTGCATCAGCGCGTCCCGCGTGCCGGGGTCGCCGAGCAGCAGCTCACCGGACAGGAACCCGGCGAACCACGTCACGCCCGGCACCAGCGCGACGTCGGCGTCCACGTGCCGGGCCGCGGCCCGGTGGAACGCGCGGAGCCGCTGGAACCTGGCCCCCTGGAACGCCACCCCGCCGTACAGCTCGGTCATCGGGTCGAGCTGTACGCCGGGCAGGCCCTCGGCGGCCTGGTCGGGCGGCCCGGAGGCCACCTCGGCGCCGGAGAACACCAGCGTCGCCTGGAAGTGCTCGGCCGCGAAGCCGGTCTCCTCGCTGCGGACGGCCACGCGCACCGCGCGGTCGTCCACGACGGCGGCGGCCACACGGATGGTGGTGGAGCCCTCCGGCGGGACGACGATCGGGCGCAGGAACTCCGCGTCCTGCACGACCGGCGGACCGGTCCAGCCGGTGGCGGCCGTCGCCACCTGCGCCATGGCCTCCAGGCCGATCACCGCCGGGAACAGCAGGTTGCCGTCCAGCAGGTGGTCGGCCAGGTACGGGTCGGTGCCCGCGTTCAGCTCGACCTCGGTGACCAGCTCGACGCCGTGGTAGCGGACGAGCGGCCGCTCGACGAACCGCAGCAGCGGCAGCTCGGGAAGGTCGTGCCGGACGGTGTCGATCCCGCCCGTCCGGCCGCTGATGACGGTGATCACGGGCGCGTCCGGGTCGGACACCAGCCGCCGCATGATCTGCACGCCCTGGTCGGGCGTGATGGCGGTGATGCCCTCCTGGGACAGCCCCTCGACCACCGACAGGCGCTCGCCCATGCCGACGCCCGACCAGACCGACCACTCCATGCAGAGCGTCCGGCAGGCGGGGTGCCGCTCGGCGAACTCGGCGGTGAGTTCGGCGAGCCACTCGTTGGCGGTGGCGTAGTGCGCCTCGCCGCGCAGCCCGGCCCGTCCGATGATGCTGCCGAAGGTGACCAGCAGCTTCAGCGCGCCGGGGTCGACGGCGTCCAGCACGGCGCGCAGCCCGTCGAGCTTGGGCGCGAAGGTGCGGCGGAACGCCTCGGCGTCCAGGCCCGCGATCGCGGCCGGCTCGTTGCGCCCGGCGCCGTGCAGCACGGCGGTCACGGGCCCGACGGACCCGGTCAGCTCCGCGATCGCGGCGCGGACCTGGTCCGGCTCGGTGACGTCGGCGCGGGCGTAGCCGACCGTGACGCCGGCGTCGGCCATGCGCGCCAGGTTGGCGGCCAGCTCCTGGTCGTCGGCCGGGTCCGAACGGCCCAGCAGCGCCAGCTTCGCGCCGGTGTCGGCGGCCACCGCCAGCGCGCACTCGGCCGTGATGCCCTTCCCGCCGCCGGTGACCAGCAGCACGTCCGAGCCGCCGAGGACGTGCTCGACCCGTCCGGCGGTCGCGGGCATGGCCCGCAGCGTCGGGACGCGCCGGACGCCGTCGGCGCCGTAGTGCACCTCGCTGAAGTCGGCGGTCGCGGCCACCTCGTCCACGACCTGCGCCACAGCGGTGCCGGAGTCCGGCGACACGGACGGCAACTGCACGATGGTGACCTTCAGCCCCGGCGTCTCCAGCCGCAGGGTCTTGGCCAGCCCGGCCGCGCCCCGGCCGTGCTGGACGAGGACGAACCGGCCGTCCGGCTCGCGCAGGGCCTGCCGCGCACCGTCCAGCGCCAGTTCGACGTGATCCCGCTCGACGTCCGGCGGGAGGCAGACCAGGACGCCGGAGCCGACGTTCGCGCGCTCCAGCGCGCGGCGCAGCGGCTCGGCCAGCGGGTGCCCCTCGGTGGCGTGGACGTGCCATGCGCCGTTGTCCTGCGGCGCGGTCCGCGCGGGGAGCGGCAGCTCGTCCAGGTCGAGGCCGAACGCCCGCGACCACGAGGCCGCGCCCGCCACGACCGGGGCGGGACCCGCGTCGGCGGTGGCGGTCTCGGCCAGGGTGTCCAGGGCCTGCCCAAGCTCCGCCAGCGTCGCCACGGCGAAGTTGGTGGGGACCTGGGCCACCGGCAGGTTCATCGCCTGCGCGGCCTGGTTGATGACCTGCCCCACCGTGATGGAGCTCAGGTGCAGGTCGTCGAGCAGATGGCTGTCGTCGGTGACCATCTCCGGCGGCAGTTCGATCCGCGCCGCCACGAGCCGGCGCAGGATCTCCAGGCCCGGCAGGCCGTCCGCCGCATCGTCCGCCGGGACGCCGGCCGGGGCCTCCGGGCCGCCCGCCTTGCGGCCGCTGCCCCCGCGGATGGTGACCGGCGGAGCCGCCTCGGCCGGGCTGGCGAAGAAGGAGAACTCGGCGCCGATCTCCAGCGGACGGGTCAGCCGGCCGTGGAACAGCGCCTCGTGCCGCACCGGAGCGCCCAGCGCGTACGCCGCGCCGATCACCCCGAACAGCGGGGCCAGCGACTCGGCGTCCGTGTCGAGCGGCAGGGCCGGAAGGTCGGCGATGCCGGCGGCGAGCCCGCTCAGCACCGTGCCCGGCCCGACCTCGACGAACAGGTCGACGTCCTTGGCCGCCAGCTCCACCGCCTGCGCGAACAGCACCGGATCGGTGATCTGGCGCCGGAGCAGCCCGGGCAGGTCGGTGCCGGGTGCCAGCACCTCGCCGGTGACCGTGGACACGATCCGCCGTCCGACGGCGCCGAACGACTCCCCGGCCAGCTTGTCGCCGAACGCCCCGGCGGCGGGGGCGACCAGCGGCGAGTGGAAGGCGTGCGACACCCGGATCCGGGTGAAGCCGACGCCCGCCTCCTCCGCCTTGCGCCCGGCAGCCTCGACCGCCTCCCGCGACCCGGCCACGACCGTCTGCCCGGGGCCGTTGTACCCGGCGATCACCACCGGGAGGCCGCTGATCAGCTCGTCCACCCGCGGCGGCGGGGCGCTGATCCCGGCCATGGTGCCGGACGAGCTGTGCTCGGTCATCGTCTGCCCGCGCACGCCCGCCACCCGCAGCAGCGTCTCCTCGTCCATCGCCCCGGCCCAGTGCAAGGCCGACAGCTCGCCGAGGCTGTGGCCCACCGCGACCTCGCCGTCCAGGCCGAGGACCGACAGGGCGCGCAGCCCCGCCACCGACCCGGTCACGATGCGCGGCTGCGCCACGGCGGTGGCCACCATGTCGCCGGAGGCGGGCAGCGCCGCCTTGAGATAGGCCTCCTCGACCTCGGCGAACCGGCGCCGCAGCGCGCCGCCGCTGGTGCCGCGCCCCGAACCCTGGCCGGGGAACAGCAGCCCGATGCGGGCGGCGCGGGCGGCGTGCCCGAGGAAGGCGCGCGCGTCCGGGGAGATCAGGCGGAGCTCGCCTTCGTCCAGCGCGTCCAGCACCTGCCGCAGCCGCTGCTCGGCGTCCTCCGGGGAGGACACCACGACGGCCGCCCGGTAGGGCAGGTCGCGCAGCCGCTCCTGCAGCGTCGCCGCCAGGTCGCCGAGCTCGGCGTAGGCCAGCTTCGGGACGAACCCGGCGAGCTCGGCCAGCCGCTCGCGCAGCCGTCCGGGCGAGTCCGCGTCGACGATCAGCAGCTCGACGTCCTGGACCGAGGCGGACAGTCCCCGGATCCGGGTGTCCACGGCGACGCGCCGCCGGGGGGCGGTGCTCTCCACCACGACGTGGGTGTTGATGCCGCCGAAGCCCATCGCGGTCACGCCCGCCCGGACGGGCCGTCCCGCGGGGAACGCCTCGGCCTTGCGGAGCGGGCGCAGCGCCGCGCCCTCCTCCGCCAGCACCGGATGCGGGTCGACCATGCCGGTGGTCGGCGGCAGCACCTGGTCGTGCACCGCCATCACGGCCTTGATCAGCCCGGCCACCCCGGCCGCGGCCTTGGTGTGCCCGATCATGCCCTTGATCGAGCTGACCGCGGCGGGCGGAGCGCCCGGGTCGGCCGCCCTGCGCGCCAGCGACAGCGCGGTGAGCTCGGTCTTGTCGCCGACCTCGGTGCCCGTCCCGTGGCCCTCGAACATCGACACCGTCTCGATGCCGAACCCGGCCCGCTCGTAGGCGCGCGCCAGCGCCAGCCGGTAGCCGCCGATCTCGGGACGGGTGATGCCGCCCTGCCCGTCGGACGAGACGCCCCAGCCGGCGATGGTCGCGTAGATCCGGCGGCTCTGGGCGCGGGCGTCGTCCTCCCGCATCAGCACCACCATCCCGGAGCCCTCGCCCGGCCAGAAGCCGTTGGAGTGCCGGTCGTAGAGCCGCATCTCCCCCTTGGCCAGGGCGCCGGTCTTGGCGAAGCCGATGATCTCGAACGGGTCGATGGACAGGTCCACCCCGCCCGCGATGGCGATGTCGACGTCGCCCTCCAGCAGCGACCTGCACGCCGTCACCACCGACAGCAGCGACGAGGAGCAGGCGCCGTCGACGGTGTACCCGCCGCCCTTGAGGTCGAAGTGGTTGCAGATGCGCCCGGCGATCGTGTTGGACAGGCCGCCCGCCAGGGAGTCCTCGTCGATGCCGGGGAACGGCTTCTTGTAGGCCGCCTCCAGATCGTCGAGGAAGTCCGACAGCCGGTCGTCGTCCCACCCCTGCTGCTCGCGCAGCGCCGCCGACACGACCCGGCGGACGTAGGGCCAGCGCAGCCGCAGGTTGTTCGCCCGGACGAACTCGCCGGTCAGGGTGTTGCCGACGATCACGCCGGCCCGCTCCCTCGGGAGCCCCTCGCCCTGGGCGAAGCCCGCGTCGGCGAGGGCCTCGCCCGCCACGTCCAGCGCCAGCCAGTGCGTGAGGTCGGTGGCGCGGTAGGTGCTCCCGGCGACGCGGTGCGCCGCCCGGTCGAACTCGTAGCCCTCGATGACGGCGGCCTTCTTGGCGTAGAACCGGTCCGGCGCGGCCGGGTCCGGGTCCCAGTAGTCGTCCAGGTTCATCCGCTCGTCGGGCAGGCGCCGGAAGGCCCGGCGCCCCGCCAGGGCGTTCTCCCACAGTTCCCGCGGTGAGGTGGCGTCCGGATAGCGGCACGCCATCCCCACGATTGCCAGCCTGCTCATGCGGTAACGACCTTCTTCCCGTCGAGCGAGCCGTTGGCGGCCTCGCCGTCCTGGCCGGCGTCGCCGTCATGCCCGCCGCCCTCGACCGCCTTGGCGGCTCTCTCCTGCGCCTCGCGCTGCTCGCGGGCGCGGTTGGAGATGTGCAGCGACCACAGGAAGCCGCCGCGGATCGCGCAGACGGCGGCGGTCGCGAAGAACAGGCCGTAGGCGATGCTCATGCCGGTGAGCAGGCCGTAGACGACGGCGATCCCGGCGCCGAACGCGAACTGCGAGGCGGGCGCCGACGGGCTGGTCCCCGGGTCGGTGACCATGTAGTTGGTGTAGAGGACGAACGCGACGCCGGTCATCATGATCAGCGCGGCGGGGATGGAGACGTCCAGCAGGACCCCGCGGACGACCGCCTGGATCACGTAGCAGCTGAGCCAGCCCATGATCAGCCACACCCGGCCGGTGAGCTTGGCGTTCAGCATCGTGCCCGCGCCGAGGATGATCGCCGGGACGAGCCAGTCCACCGGGCTCTCGAACCGCTCGGTGAAGTGGTACGGCGGCGCGATGCTCGCCCAGGGGAACACCAGCAGGATCACGGCGATGCCGAAGTTGGACGGGTTCATGTAGTGCCGCATCCGGCCCTTGACCGGGGCGCGCAGGACCCACTTGGCCCCGACCGCGACCAGCACCCCGAAGATCATCACCCAGACCTTGTCGTTGACGTAGATCAGCATGTTCACGGCCAGCGCGGTGATGTGCGACGGGTAGAGGAACTCCATGACCCCGCGCATCCCGTTGCCCATGAAGCGCGGCGTGCGGCGCTCCACCCGGGCCGAGATGAACTCCAGCGCCGACTCGAAGGAGTAGGCGGTGGCCAGCGCGATGAACGGCCAGATCCACGGCTGCTCGAACCCCAGGACCGTATAGCCGAAGATGTTGAACACCGTGATCGACATCGCGAAGTTGCGCAGCGCGATGACGACCTTGGGGCTGTGCCGCGGAGCCGCCGGGCCGCCCGGGGCGGCCGGGGCGGCCACGGCGCCGTTCGAGACGTTGTCGTTCGAGGGAGCGGTGGTGGACATGAGCGGTCACTCCTCCTTGGCCTGAGAGCCGAGCTTCAACGCGTGCCAGCCCGGGGTGAGCTGCAGATCCTGCTTGTGCATCCGGCCGGAGCGGTCCCGCCAGCACAGGTTGACCTGGACGGGCCCCGAGAAGCCGCCGAGGCCCAGGTGGACGTCGGTGCTGCGCTTGCCGGAGTGGCCGCTGCCGCCGTCGACGCGGGCCACGTGCTTGCGCCCGTCCGGGGTCGTCACGGTCACCTGGGCGCCGACCACCGGGGACCCGGGCGCGGGCAGCGTTCCCGCCGCCCCCTTCGCGGGCTCGGTGTCGTGGGTCAGCCGCAGCCCCAGGAACGCGCCGGGCTTCGGGCTGTCGTTGTGGTAGAAGACGGGCTCGTCCCACTGCCGCGCGACGGCCATCTCCAGCCGCCCGTCCCCGTCGGCGTCGCCGGTGGCGATGCCGCGGGTCGGCACCGGGATCCCGAGGCCGAGCTCCTGCGCGACGTTGACGTACTCGCCCGGGCTCTTCTCGGCCCAGAAGTGCAGCCGCTGGCTGCCGGCGATGTCGTCGCCGGCCCGCACGTTCGGCCACAGCTCCGGGTGCTCGACCGCCAGGTCGTTGGACGCCGCCAGCTCCTGGAGCTGCGGCCACCGGTTGACCTCGCCCTTGACGAACCCGGTCGTCTGCGCGATCGCCGGACGGCCGGAGTTGTCGAAGTCGGCGGCCTTGGCGTCCCAGCTCCAGCCGGACCACGCGGTCCCGGTCTCGGTGCTGCGGTCCTTCCACGGGGCCTTGCCGTCGCCCAGCTGGGCGCGCAGGTCCGCCTGGTTCCTGGCCGTGTTGTAGAAGTGGAGGTTGCTCTCCTGGATGCCGAACGTCGTCGTGATGTTGCTGACGAACATGTCGTACAGGCCGTCGTGGTCGAAGTCGGCGAAGTCGATGCCCATGCCCTTGAACGAGTCGTCGCCGATCCGCTTGGACTTGGGCAGGCCGGACGAGCGGTCCCCCTGCGCCGACTGGAACTCGATCTTGCCGGGCCGGGAGATGTTGTAGAGCATCGCGTCGGTGCCGTGGTCCTGGGCGATGTAGAGCTCGGGCAGGCCGTCGCCGTCGACGTCGTTGCCGCCCGCCGCCAGCACCCAGCCCTTGGAGATCTTCTTGGGGAGGGCGTGGTCGGCCCGCTGGAAGGTGACCGAGGGCTTGTCCCCGGACGTGGCTCCCGTCCAGCGGAAGAAGTAGTCCTCGCCGCCGTTGTGCGCGGCCGACAGCGACCGGTTCATCGCCACGCCGCCGCTCTTGCGGTCGTCGAGGACGGGCCCGTGCGGGAAGTAGTTGCCCAGGTAGAAGTCGACGTGGCCGTCGCCGTCGAAGTCGTCGACCGCCACGGCGTTGGAGTTCCACTCCGCCCCGGTGTAGGTCGAGCCGCCCGCGTTGGGAACGACCTCGACGGGGGTGTAGGCGGCGGCCGTGAGCTGCTTGGCGTCCGGCTTGGCCAGCTGGATGATCGGCGTCCGGCCCCAGTAGTAGATGAGGAGGTCCATGCGGCCGTCCTCGTTGAAGTCGCCCGGGGAGCAGCCCATCGGCGCGATGGCCGGGTTCATGGGCAGCGAGCCGGGGCTGAGCGCGAACGGCCGGTAGCGGTCGGCGCGGGCGCCCGGCGTCGGTGTCACCACGACCTGGTCGATGCGGGGATCGGTGACGCACAGGTCGTTGGCGAGACGGTCGCCGTCGAGGTCGTTCATCGAGATCCCGGCGCCGACGGACGAGATCCAGGCGTCGATGTTCTTGTAGTCCTTGTTGACGCGCCGGATCGTCTGCTGCCGGAACCCGCCGGGCAGCGCGATGTTCATCGGCGTGAACCTGTAGCGTTGCGCCACTTCGGACTTCTCGGCCGCGGGCGCGTCGGGCAGGCGGACGGCGAAGAACATCCCGACCACCGCCACGAGCGCCACGACACCCGGCAGTTGCCGGCGCAGCCAGCTGAGGACTGCCATGGATCAGCTCCTCCCACGCGAAACGAATTCGTCGGCGATGCGCCTGCGCCACACCTCGTGGGCAGGGAGCTCGCCCTGGTCCCGCCCGTCGGGACGGGTCCGGACGCAGATGTCGGCCGCCTCGTCCGGCGGCAGGTCGCAGAACACCCCGGTGGCGATCCCGGTGTGCGGGGACTCCAGCCCGGCCAGCCGCCTGGCCTCGGCCGCGAACGCCGAGCCCTGCGCCACCTGGGGACGGCAGTCGCCCGCGGCCTTCCAGAAGCGGCGCAGCTCGTCCTCGTCGGCGCCGCCGGCGTAGGTGGCCGCGAGCCCGGCGCCCGCGTAGAGGTCCGGACGCCGCCGGACGGGGAACTCCCCGATGAGGTCGGTGACGACGTCGGCGTCCGTCCCGCCGACGAACCACAGGGCGCGGCCGATGCCCTGGTCCAGGGCGCGGTCGGCGTACCACTGGTGCGGGCCGCCCGGCCAGGGGAACGCCGGGTCCTGGTGCTGCCCCTTCACGTACTTGCCGGTCTTGAAGTACGCCTGGTGGAAGCCGTAGCCGTCGAGGATGAACCACTGCAGCAGCGGGTCGAACGCCATCTTCGGCCACAGCGGTCTCGGCAGCCGCGCCATGGCCCAGCCGATCCCGACGTAGACCATGTAGATGTGGGGGGCGCCCGACCCGGCCATGAACCGCCCGACCCTGCGGCCCCGGGCGAAGGTCAGCCCGTCGACGACGGTGAACCCCATCGCGGCGCCCTCGTAGGCGAAGCCGCGGAAGCGGGATGGGATCTCCGCGAGCCGCTCCGCCAGCGCCGCGTCGTCGCCCGTCTCCACCGCGTGGCCGTAGCCGGCGAGGAATGTGCGTCCGACCTTTTCCAGAAGGTCTTTGGCGATTGCGTCCTTGACGTGGAACTTGCGCGTCTCAAGCGATGTCGCCGAGACATTCGGAGTGAGCATTCGACGTAGCAGCGCTTTCGATCCTCTGGACAATGTTACTCCTCGATCCGCGGGCGTTCTCCCGCCGCTGATCCACCCGACTCCTTCGCCCGGCAACCCGTGGCGCACCTTGACTCATGGAAACAAGGCCAGCAAGTCGGCGGCTACTTCATCTGTGCTCACCCAACAGAAGAGCAACCCGCCAAAACAAGAAGAGCAATTTGCGAGATAAGTCGGCGGCAATCGGAAACGGGTGGCGGCCGCGCCGCCGGTGGGCATCGCCCGGCGGGCCGGGGCGCGCACGAACCCGGTCCCGCATCCGGCGGCACGGCCTGGCCGGGTAAGCAGGGGCCTCGGCTGATCAGATGTGGCGGGAGGGGCCGAGTGCCGCGAGCCGCTCCCGGACGTTCCGGCGCCAATGCTCGTATCGCGGAACCCCGTCCGCCTGGCCGTCCGCCCGGCCGTTCGCTCGGCCGTCCGTTCGGCCGCCTGCGGGTGCGGTGTCGTCAGCGAGGTCCACGATGGCCGGCACGGGCATGCCGACCAGGGCGGACGCCGCCTGCTCGCCACTCGGCGGCACGTGTCCCGCGTACGACCTCGCCTTGAGCGCGAAGACCGCGCCCTGCGCCAGCTCGGCCCGGTGCTCGCCCGCCTCGTCCGCGAGCGCGGCCAGGCCGGCGGGGTCGCTGCCGCCCGCGAACGCCGCGGCGAGCCCGACCCCGCTCCAGAGGTCGGCGTGCCGTCCGGACGCGAAGCGCCGCACCGCCGCGCCCACGTCCGCGACCTGCGCACCGCAGATGAACCACAGCGCCCGGCCGATTCCCTGGTCCACCGCCCGCGGGAAGTAGTCGGGGAATCCCTGCCACGGATAGGAAGCGGGACGCTCCTGGCCCCGCACCCATCGCTTGACGTCGAAGTAGGCGAGATCGAAGCCGTAGCCGTCCACGGCCAGCCAATTCATCTCGGGGTAGTATCCGCTGTCCTTCAGGTCGGGCAGGACCTTCTTCCACATCATTCTCGGCAGCCGCGCCATCGCGAAGCCGATACCGATGTAGGCGAGAAAGATATGCGCCCTGCCGGGCCCGGCGAGAAGTTCATGCGCGCGTCCGCCGCGGCCCGGCATCACGTCGCGCACCGTGCAGGCCATCGTCGCGCCCTCGTAGGCGAAGCCGCGCAATTCCGGGGTCACCATGTCCAGCCGGCGCTGGAGCTCCCAGAGACCGGACGCGTCGATACCCCATTCAAATCCGCAGACCACTGACTGGGGAATCGCTTCGAGATGTTCGGTCGCGGGCGCCGGCGCGGCAGGAAAGCCCCGTTCCACAAAGGTCACGTCCCGCAGAGACGGAGCCAATACGAGCCTGCGCACCGACCCGAGAACGGTCGCCATCACATCTCCCCATCGGAAATCCGACGATTCACGACCAACGTTCGCACACCGCCGGACCGGACGCTTCTCCCGTCATGCCCCGGCACGGCCGGGCGCGGATGTCGGCGACACGTCAATGATCTTGATCGGTTCCGGTCGGGCGAGAAGACATCGGTGGAGCGGGCCAAAGTAGGCCGGAGGCACAGGCGTACCGCCGAACCGTGTCTCCCGCGCCATCCGACCGGCGTCTCCTGGTTCGGACCCTCACGCCAGAGGGGAAGAACTCTGTAACCATGCCCCGCACCGAGGGCGAAGGCGTCACGGCGCCCGAAGGGCCGGCGCGCCCCTTCCACCAGGGCCTGCCACCCTGCACATGACCAGAGTCAAAACCGTACTCACCCCTCCATCGCCAAACCCGGCGAAGCCGGAAACGGCGCAGCGGACAATTTCTCCAGATCGGTCTCTGCGGTAGGCTTAAAGACCCCCAGGAAGGACGGCAGGAACATGCAGGCAAGAGCTGACCGTACCCGGCGTCTCATCTTGCAAGCGGCCGCAGAACGTTTCGAGGCCCGGGGCTACGTCGGCACGCACCTCAGTGACATAGTCAGAGGCCGAGGTATAAGCAAAGGCGCCCTCTATTTCCACTTCCCCTCCAAAGAGGCGCTCGCGACGGCCATCCTGGAGGAACAACTCGGCCTGGTACCGTCCCTGGCCGACGAGCTCCGCGACCGCCGCCGGAGCGCGATCCAGGTTCTCGTCGACCTGTCCCTGCGCACGACCGAGATGCTCCGCGACGATGTCGCGATCCGCGCCGGGACCCGCCTCGCCTGCGAGTTCGACCGGATCGGGACACCGGCGCCGCCGCTCCTGCCCACCTGGACCGACGCGGTCGAGGACCTGCTCACCGAGGCCAGGGAGCAGGGCGATCTGCTCCCGGACGTCGAGGTCAGGAGCGTGGCCGAGGTGATCGTCGCCACCGTCGGCGTGGCCGGGCGCAAGCCGTCCCGGCCGGTCGAGGGCTGGACCGTCGACCATAACCGGCGGATACGGGCGATGTGGCGCCACATGTTCCCCGGCCTGGTCACGCCGGTCTGCGCGGCCAAGCTGACGCCCGGCCTCGCCCCGCCCGGCCCTCCTCTTTAGCGCCTCTCGGCAGGGCTCACGACGGGAGCCGGACGATGCGGAGGAACGACGGCAGCGTCCACGGACGGCGCCCGCCCCGCAGGACGACCCCGCCGGTGACTGCGGCGCGCGCTTTGCTGATCCGCCCGAACAGCATCAGGTTGAGCGCCACCGGGTTGAACGACAACTTCACGTCCACCGGGCCGGCGCCGGGCTCCTCCACCGTGACGAACCCATCGGTCAAGGCCATCACACGAGTGGACGTGAACTTGGACGAGAACTCCACTGCGACCCGGCCCTTCGGGGCGGGCCCATGGCCGTCGAGCAGCCTGCCGTAGCCGTAGTGGGTGACGCCCAGCAGGAAAAGGTCGAAGAACAGGCCCGCCTCTTCGGGCGGCACGGACCACGGAGAGCCCGCGGCCAGCGCGACGTCGCGGCCGTGAATCTGGAGCTCGTTGACCAGATGGGCGAGGACCCCGGCCAGCGGGACCTCCGAGCCGCCCAGCCACGGAATGGCCGCCGCGGGGTCTGCTCCCTCCGTGACCTGGAGAATCGTGTCCAGGTCAGTGCGCAGGATGCGGCCGATCTTCTCGGGGTCCCGTTCGGTGAATTCGCTGAGGAGCACCTCGTTGAAATCGTCGACCGTGTCGACGACGGTCTCGTTCACCAGGCTCTCGGCCCCGGGAAACGGATAGGGGCGGCCGTTCGCGTCCACGATCGAGGCGTAGATCCGCGCCAGGGTCGCGACATGGGCGGCGGTGTCCGTCACCGACCAGTCCCGGGTCGCGTTGGACGGCGTCCGCGCCGCCCTCTCCAGCAGTTCGGCGAAACGGTCACCGGTCTCGTCGAGCGCCTTTCGCGCACCCGTCCATCTGGCCTGCGTAATGGGAACGATCATTACCCGGCCCTCATCGATCCGGCGGCCTTCTCGACCGGCCGCTCCGGCGGCGTGAACGGGCCCCACGCGAAGGCCGGCAGCCACGGCGCCGGGTCGGCGCTCCACCCCAGTGCCGCGATCTGCTCGACGGTGCGGCGGCCGGTGAGGCTGCGGAGCAGGTCGTGCGGGCTCGGGACGGTCAGCGTCGCGGACGGCCGGTCCACGCCCGCGCTCCAGCGCGCACCGGGAGTCGTGATCTCCAGCGCGGGCAGGCCCCGCTTGCGCACCTCGCCCGAGAACCCGCCCACGACGACGCCGAGCACGCCGGGATAGGCGGGATGCGCGTCGACCAGCGCATCGGCCACCGCCCCGACCGCGGCCTCCTCCAGCGGCTCGCCCAGCGCCTCGCGCAGGTCGAGTTCGTGCGTGAACGCGTCCATCACCAGGACGTTCGTCGAAGGGTTGAGCTGGGCGGCGATCAGGTCGTCCAGCCGAGCACCGGACTCGCGCCACTCCCACAGGAGCCGCGCGAGCCGCGGCGCGTCGCCCGGCGGCGGGACCGCGCGGGGCTTCCCGTCCGGCCCGTCACCCGTGAGCCGGCGGGTCGCCAGCCCGCAGATGTCGAGGAGGTGCCCCACCAGGTCGAGCACCGTCCACTCCGGGCAGGCGGGCACCGGCAGGCCGGCGGCGTCCGGACGCTCCTCCAGCAACCCGATCACGTTGTTCCGCACCCGCTCGTAGACGAGGTGGTTGGGTGCCGGTTCCCATTCGCCCATGCCGACTCCTTCTCCGTCGCGCGTCCGTCTCTCAGAGGGGGGTGTTGCCGTGTTTGCGGCGCGGCCCCTGCTTTCGCTTGTCCCGCAGCATCGCCAGCCCCCGGGCGACGGCCGCACGGGTCTGCACCGGATCGATCACATCGTCCACCAGCCCCCGTTCGGCCGCGTAGTAGGAATGCATGAGCTGCCTGGAGTACTCCTCCACCAGCTCGGCGCGCAGCACGCCGGGGTCGGCGGCCGCGGTCAGCTCCTTGCGGAACAGGACGTTCACCGCGCCCTCCGCCCCCATGACCGCGATCTCGTTGGTCGGCCAGGCCAGCGACAGGTCGCAGCCGATGGAGCGCGAGTCCATCACGATGTAGGCGCCGCCGTAGGACTTGCGGACGATGACCTGGACGCGGGGCACGGTCGCCTCGCAGTAGGCGTACAGGAGCTTGGCCCCGTGCCGGATCACGCCCGCGTGCTCCTGGTCGACGCCCGGCAGGAACCCGGGGACGTCCACCAGCGACACCAGCGGGATGCCGAACGCGTCGCAGAACCGGACGAACCGCGCCGCCTTCTGCGCCGCGTCGGCGTCCAGCACGCCCGCCAGCACCAGCGGCTGGTTGGCCACGACGCCGACCACCTCGCCGTCGATCCGGCCCAGCGCGCAGATCACGTTCCGCGCCCAGTTCTCATGGATCTCGAAGAACTCGGCGTCGTCCACCAGCTCCTCGATCACCTGGCGCATGTCGTAGGGCCGGTTCGGCTCCACCGGGACGATCTCGGCCAGCCGCGGCCGCTGGTCCCGGGTCGCGCCGGTCGGCGCGGCGGCGGGCGGCAGGTCGAGGTTGTTGCTCGGCAGGAGCGAGACCAGGAAGCGCACCTCGTCCAGGCACGTCTCCTCGTCGTCGTACACGAACGCCGCCACGCCCGTCTTGCCGCCGTGCACGTCCGCGCCGCCCAGCTCGGCGTGCGTGACCCGCACCCCGCTCACGGCCTCGACCACGTCCGGGCCGGTCAGGTACATCTGCGCGGTGTCGCGCACCATGAACGTGAAGTCGGTCAGCGCGGGCGAGTAGGCCGCTCCGCCGGCGCACGGCCCCAGCACCACGCTGATCTGCGGGATCACCCCGGACGCCTGGACGTTGCGCTGGAAGACGCCGCCGTAGCCGTCGAGGGCCAGCACGCCCTCCTGGATCCGCGCGCCGCCGCTGTCGTTCAACCCGATCAGCGGGGCGCCGTTCTCCAGCGCCAGATCCATCACCTTGTGGATCTTGGCGGCGTGCGCCTGGCCGAGCGAGCCGCCGAAGACCGTGAAGTCCTGCGCGTAGACGAACACGCGGCGGCCGTGGATCGTCCCCGACCCGGTCACCACGCCGTCGGTGTGCGGACGGTTCTCGCCGAGCTTCAGGCCGTGCGCCTGGTGCCGCCGGAACATGCCGATCTCGACGAACGAGCCCTCGTCCAGGAGCCGGTCCAGCCGTTCCCGCGCGGTCCGCTTGCCCTGCCGGTGCTGCCGCTCGACCGCCGCCTCGCTCCCGGTGAGCACACGCGACCGCAGCCGCTCGCGCTCCTCGCGCAGCTCCCGCATGGACGGCGCGCCAGGCCCGCGCCCCTCCGCGCCAGGCCCGGCCCCGTCCGCGCCCGGCCGGGTTCCCTCCCGGACGGGCCGGGGCCCCTGCCCGTTCGGCCGCGGCACCGCGACCGGGACGTAATCGGCCTCCGGAGCGCTCACCGCCCCTCCCTCCGTAGTTCGCGTTCATCGCCCGGCAGGCCCCCGCCGCCCGGCGGACCGGTCCGCCCGGCGAGGCCCGCCTGCCCCGCCGTCAGCAGTCCCGTCCCGCGCAGCCACCGCACCGCGTCGCGGAACGTCTCGTCCACCGGCCGCGGCTCCGGAGCCCCGGCGGGCCGCAGGTCCGCGGCGCAGATGTGGACGGCGCCGTACTCGGCAGGGATGTGCCAGGGCCAGACGCGCTGCAGGACGTCCGTCAGCAGGCCGACCGGCAGCATCATCCGCGCGGGCAGGAACACCGCCGGCAGCCGCCGGCCGGTCACCTCCCGGAGCGCCGCCACGTACTGCCGCGTGGACAGGTAGCGCCCCGGCGTGTGGTGGCGGCCGCGGCCGCCGGGCCCGCCGTCGAAGAGGTCCGCGTGGAACTGCGCCGTATCGCGGACGTCGCCCACCGGGAAACCGCCCGTCGGCCACATGGGCATCAGCCCGCGCAGCGCGTTCCGGAGCCGGGCGGTCTGGTCGCCGAGATTGGGGTCGTGCGGGCCGAGGAGCGCGGGCGGATAGGTGATGGTCACCGGAACGCCCGCCGCCTGGTGGCCGCGCGCGATCCGCTCCGCCGCCGCCTTGGTCGCCGTGTACGGCTCCCGGGGACGGCCCACCGGCGCGTCGACCCCGACGATCCGTCGAGCGGAGCTCGTCCGTTGGATGGCGGTGGGTGGGGGCTGGAGGACGGTGCTTCCCGGACCGGGGGCGAGCGCACCGAACGTGGACACGTGGACGATCTGGCCCACGCCGTGCCGCCGGGCCGCGTCCAGGACGACCTCGGTGCCCCGCTCGTTCACCCTGCGCATCTCGGCGCGGCGCCTGCTGTCGAAGGAGTAGACCGAGGCGGCGTGCAGCAACGCGTCCGCGCCCCGCACCGCACCGTCGACGGCCGCCGCGTCCGTGACGTCGCCGACCGCCGTCTCCACGGCGCCGAGGTCGACGCCGAGCGGGGCCAGCGCCCGCTCGGCCTTGCCCTCGTCGCGGACCAGCAGACGGACGCGATGCCCCCGCCGCACCAGCGCGGCGACCGAATGCGCCCCGACGAACCCGGTGCCGCCGGTCACGCTGACCAACATCGAACCATCTCCCGCGCCATTGATATTTCGCGAAACACGCCGAATACAACGGAGCCATTCAATGACGCAGAATGAAAGGCCCCGGCGTTCCCAGCCTGCCCAGCGACGATCACCGCCGCATCTCTGAGCATGCGGTCCGGCCCGGCCGGCCGGCGGCCCGCCTGCCCCTGCCCGGTCCGCGCCAGGGCTTCCCTGCCCCAAGGCGGCAGCAAGGCTTTCTCACCTCGTTGGCATCCCTCGCCGACCCATGGAACAAGAGATCACTCCAACCACAAACGCAACAAAGATAAGAAGGCTTGGCACAGTCCTCATCCATCTGGCTTGCCGCCCAACCGAATCGCCCGCGCCGTGCTTCGCGGAAATAGCCCTGCCGGCCCACCTGCAGATCAGAGCCGCCGCTGTGCGTGAATCTCAGATGAACACTCGCGGCTATCTGCGCGCATCACCTTGAGGGCCTCGATGGCCAGTAAGAACGTGGACATGGACGCCGACTCCATTTCGCCTCCCGGCTGGGGAGAAATGCGCTCAGGAGATCATCTATGGACGCCACGACCTGCCCTTCGGGCGCTGAGCTGACAGCGAGTCCGCGCACCTTCCCGCCCGGCGGCGCGGGATCGAGCCGGAGCCGCACCGCGATCACCACGCTCCGTGACGTCAGGCGACCGGAACGCGCCGAGGCGGGACAGGCCGACCACCTGGGGACAAAGGTCTTTGCTGCACGTCGTGGCGCTTGTCAAGTGCAGGTGAGTAAAATGTTCGCCCGCCTTTTCGGTCACCGAGCGGAGCCGATTTCCACCGGTCCGGAGATTGATCACCGCCATGTCTGTGTACTGTGCGTTGACATGGACGGCGCCCGCCGCACGTCGGCCAATCAAGGTGAGCATCCACGAAGTATTGCCAGAAGTCGGACAGCCGGTATCTTTTTGACTCAATCGGGAACAGGCATGGTGCTCGTCACGTCGCCATCGTCGGGATGACCGCGTCCCCTCTGGCGACACCGCGCCGGAAAGGACGGGGGTAATTCCGTGAGACGACCTGGGCCTTTACCTCGCAACGGACCGCTGGAAGATCAACGGGGAGAGGCGCCGTCCACTGCTCGCCCGGATCTCGGGACCGTTGCCGTTTCCGCGCTGACATCGAGTCTCTCTCCCCGCCGCCGGTTGGACGAGGAGCACGTCCGGCGGCTCAGCGAAATCGTCGATCGGCTGCCGCCGATCCTCGTCCACCGAGACACCCTGCGGGTCGTCGACGGCGTGCACCGGCTGCAGGCCGCGACCCGGCGCGGGCACACCGAGATCGAGGTCCGCTACTTCGACGGCGACCTGAGGGACGCCTTCCTCTGCGCGGTGTCGCACAACGTGACGCACGGCCTGCCGCTCTGCCTGGCCGACCGCAAGGCCGCCGCGGAGCGGATCATCGTCTCCCACCCGTGGCTGTCGGACCGGGAGATCGCCCGGCACGCCGGCCTCGCGGCCAAGACGGTCGCCGCGATCCGAACGCGTTCAACCGAGGAATCTCAGAAGTCGAACACGCGCCTCGGGGCCGACGGGCGGGTGCGCCCGCTGAACGGGAAGGCGGGCCGGAACCGGGCCGCCGAGGCGATCGCCCGGCACCCCGGCGCCTCGCTCCGGGAGATCGCCCGCATCGCCGGAGTCTCCCTCGGCACGGTCCACGACGTGCGCCGCCGGCTGGACCGCGGCGAGGATCCCCTGCCCGCCCGCCAGCGCCGGACGAGGGACGGCGGGCAGAACCCCACCACGACCGAACAGCCCCCCGCCAGGGACGATGACGCCCCGAACCCCGAGACCGCCCCCATCGCGTGCCCGGCCGGACCGGCCGAGGACCCGCTGCTCCTGCTGCGAAAGATCGCCAAGGATCCCGCACTCCGGAACACCGTCCGAGGCCGCGAGCTCCTGCGGCTGCTGAACACCTGGTCGACGGCCATCGAGAACTGGACCGCCCTCGTCGAGGCCGTCCCGCCCTACCAGGCCACCACGGTCGCGACGATCGCCCGGCTGTGCGAGGAGAGCTGGAACGATCTCGCGCGCGCTCTCGAGGACCGAAGCCTCGCCGCCGACTGACTCGCCACCTCACGGATCGGCTCGACCACCTGCGCCGGGCTCGGTGCTCCGACCGGCACTCTGGGTAGCCGAATTGGTCCGCAGGGCTGTTTTATGTTCAACTTCCCGCCCTTTACCCGCAAAATAGCTCTGATAATATGATGGCCATAAAAAGCGACCGAGAAGCTCTCCGGCATCTCCGGCGCACGCCTCCCCCGCAGCTCTCCGCTTCTTGACCCTGGACGTCCGACCAGAACACTCGGAACTGGCATTGCTTTTACAGAATCGCACTAGTTCGACACGGTCAGCAACGAAACGGGAACCCATGAACGACGCCACCGTCCGAAGCATCCGGCGTGTCATCGAAAGCATCCGAGAGAACATAGGCGAACAGATCACGATTGACGACATGGCCCGCACGGCGATGTTCAGCAAGTTCCATTTCACCCGCCTCTTCCAGCAGGCCACGGGCGTCTCACCTGGGCGGTTCCTCTCCGCGGTCCGCCTCCAGGAGGCCAAGCGATTGCTTCTGTCAACGTCCCTGAGCGTGACCGAGATCAGTCACATGGTGGGATACAGCAGCGTCGGCACCTTCAGCTCCCGCTTCAAGAGCAGTGTCGGTCTTTGTCCCACTGACTATCGCGACCTGCAGAGCCTGCAGCTGACCTCCCCCATCGAGACCCAGCGTCCGGAAACACTCTCCACGACGCTGCAGGGAGACTTTTCGCCGGCCGAGCCGGACAGCTTTGAAAGAACCGTCTTCGTCGGGCTCTTTCCCGACGCGATTCCGCAGGGCATGCCCGCTCGATGCGCGGTACTGGACGGCCCCGGACCATTCAAAATGGATAATGTGCCGGAGGGCACGTGGTACGTGCTGGCGTACGCGGCCAGGCCAGGTGAAACGGACGACCCCGAGAGCGCACGGGTGGCCATGCACGGCCCCGTCACGGTCAGGAACGGCCAGCAGCTCCCGATGGTGCGGCTCGGGCTCCGGCGAATGCAGCCGCTCGACCCTCCCGTCCTCCTCGCCCTTCTCGACACGTCGCACGCGGCCGACCGGCGCGGCCTCGGCGACAAGGCGCGCCTTCCGCAGGTGGGTTCCTACGAGCGGCCTCCGGCACGACCCGACCTCCCGGGACGCCCCGATCATCCGGGGCGCACGCGGACGGCCCGGCCCGACATGGGCGCCGTCCACCAGCCCATCGCGTCCTCCGACAAGGAGCACGCCCGCCGCATGTCCCTGCCGCGACCGGCACGGCGCGGCGCCGCCCCCGTCTCAGGTCACCGCCGTTGACGATCGACCGGCACACCAATTCACGCAGAGCAGATCGGTGTGGCGAGAAGGTATGAAAGCAATCTCCAAGTAGAGCCGCCGCTCCGCACAGGTGTTGGATATCAAAGGGCGGGACCAGCCGACGCAGGGAGGGAGACCTGGGCATGGCGACGGAAACCGCGCCGGCAAGGCGATTCGGATCGGGACTGCAACCACTCAACCAGCGTTATCACCGCGCCGCTCTGAGCCTCTTCCTTCTGATCGTCGTCGCGCACTGGGCCGAGCACATCGCGCAGGCGATTCAGATTTACGCGCTCGGCTGGCCGGTGAAGGACGCCCGCGGCGTGCTCGGAATGCCGTTCCCCTGGCTCGTCACATCGGAGTGGATGCACTACGGCTACGCACTCATCATGCTCGCCGGCTTCATCCTGCTGCGATCCGGCTTCGTCGGCAGGTCGAAGGCCTGGTGGAACGCGGCGCTGCTGATCCAGGTCTGGCACCACTTCGAGCACCTGCTCCTGCTCCTGCAGGCAGTCACCGGCAACAACATCGCTGGCCGTCCCGTCCCGACGAGCATCATCCAGCTTCTCATTCCACGGGTCGAGCTCCACCTGTTCTACAACGCGATCGTCTTCATGCCGATGGTGGTGGCGATGCTCCTGCACCGGCGACCGCGCGACTCCGAGCAGGGTCGCATGCTTTGCACCTGCGCCGTCCATGCCAAACGATAAAGGCCGGGGATGGCCGACCGGCGTCGCTCTCACGCATTGACCGTAATCTCGATCGTCGTGGCGGCCTATTTGCTCTACTTGGCCATCCCGAACGTGGGACCGGCCTTCCGCGCCGCCAGTGCCGAAGGAACTCCAGGCGTATTCACCGCGCAACAATTGCAGTGCATCAAGCATCCCGGACATGAGAGCTGTAGCTGGAAGGGCGAGTTCAGGTCCGACACCGGAAGAATCCACCGGACGGGCGTCTCCCTCCACGGCGCAGGCCGCGACTCACTTCATGTCGGAGCGCAGACCAAGGCCATCGATGTAGGACGCGCCAGCCGTGTGTACGGCCCGGACGGTTCCCGCGAATGGGTGGCCATCGCACTCATGATCCTGACAAGCGCGGTGCTCCTCGCGTTCGCCTGCTTCAGGATGAGACCCCGCCGCGCCACCACCC
>NZ_SMKT01000337.1 GCF_004348735.1 Actinomadura sp. KC06 | reverse complement strand
GCTGAGGGGGGTGCATGCTGGGGCTTCTGTGTGACTACGTGCGGGGGGAGATGTCCGGTGGCCATCAGTTTCGAGAAGGTGCAGTCGACCGCGCCCGGCTTGATCAATCTCTACAAGGCGGCGAAGGTCAACCTTGATAAGCGGGGGCTCGGGGGCGAGCGGGCGGCCGTTTATCTGGTGCTCGATCGGTCTGGTTCGATGCGCCGGTACTACAAGGACGGGACCGTCCAGCATCTGGCGGAGCTGACCCTTGCGTTGTCGGCGCACCTGGACGATGACGGGGTGGTGCCGGTGGTGTTCTTCGACAAGATCGCGCATCCTCCGGTGGAGGTCGGGCTTACGCATTACCAGGGGCGGATCAACGAGGAGCATGAGCGCCTCGGGCATATGGGGACGACGAATTACGCCGCTGCGATGCAGGCGGTCATCGACCATTACCGAGCGCCGCGTCGGCGGCGCCTGCGTTCGTCGTCTTCCAGACGGACGGGTCGCCGGACTCGCGGACTGCGGCGGAGAGGGTGCTGTGCGACGCCTCGACGCTGCCTATCTTCTGGCAGTTCATCGGGTTCGGGGACGACAAGTTCAAGTTCCTGCGGAAGCTCGACGACCTTCCTGTGCCGCGCAAGCGGGCGGTCGACAACGCGGCCTTCTTCCCGGCCGGGTCGGATCCGCGCGCCATCGCTGACGACGACCTTTATCGCGCTTTGATGGACGAGTTTCCGGGCTGGCTCAACGCCGTCCGGGCGGCCGGCATTCTGCGCTGACAGAGGGGGCGGCCAGGCGGGTCTCAGGGGGCGTTCATGGAGTTTTGAGGTTCGGGCTGTAAACAGGCCCCATGAAGGTGACGCGTCGCGGGTTTCTGGTGTCCGGGCTGGTCGGAGGGGGTGCTCTGCTCAGCGGGGCCGCGTCCGGGCGGCGGGTTTTCGGAGGGCCTGAGCCGGAGGACGGCGGCGACGGGTACGTCACCATGCCGGGCGTGCGGCGGCCGGGGTTGACGGTGCGGCGGTTCGGGGCCACGGCGGCGGGGCTACTGCTCCTCGCGCCGTTTCGCGGGACGGACGCCGCCGACGCGCTGATCGTGGACGACGACGGCGAGCCCGTGTGGATCTACCGGTCCGACCGGCTGGTCACGGACGTGCGGGTGCAGACGTATGAGGGTGAGCCCGTCCTGACCTACTGGGAGGGGGCCCGGAAGACCGGCGGTTATGGGGAGGGCGTCGGTGTCGTCCTCGGCCGGGACTACACGCGTGTCGCCGAGGTGCGGGCCGGGGACGGCGTCTCCGGTGACCTGCACGAGTTCGCGCTCACCGAGCGCGGCACGGCGCTGATCATCGCCTATCCGGAGGTCACCGCCGACATGCGGCCGGTGGGCGGCCCTCGAAGGGGACGTGTCCTGGACGGACGAGTCCAAGAAATCGACATCGAGACGGGCGAGGTGCTGCTCGACTGGAGCGCGCTTGAGCATGTGGACATCGCGGAGACGCGGACGCCCGTGACGAAGGGCGCTGACGGCTCAAAGGGAAAGCCGTTCGATCCGGTTCACGTCAATTCCGTCCAGGATGATGGGGACACATTGCTGGTGTCCGCGCGGAACACGTGCGCGCTCTATTCCGTCGATCGCCGCACCGGCGCCGTCCGGTGGCGGCTCGGTGGGAAACGCAGCGACTTCACGTTCGGGGCGCACGCGGAGTTCGCCTGGCAGCACGACGCCCGGCGGCGGCCGGACGGGACGGTCACGCTGTTCGACAACCACATCGAGGACGTGGGCGAGGGCCCGTCGCGCGGTGTGATCCTGGAGATCGACGAGGCGGGCCGGCACGTGTCGCTCGTGCGCGAGTTCAGCGACGGCGCGACGTTCGGGCAGTACATGGGCAACCTGCAGGTGCTGCCGGACGGGAACGCGCTCGTCGGCTGGGGCTCGACGCCCGCGATCACCGAGTTCCGCGCCGACGGGACGCCCGTCCTGGAGATCACCGGCATCGGGGACGGGTCGTACCGCGCGTACAGAGCGGCGTGGGCAGGGCGGCCGTCAGCCCGGCCGGACGTGGTCGTGAACCCGGTGAATTCGCATTGGATGCGGGTTCATGTGAGCTGGAACGGCGCTACGGACGTTGCCGCTTGGCGGTTCCTGACCGGGGCCGTCCCGTCGCGGTTGGCGGTGGCCAAAACCGTGCGGCGGAACGGATTCGAGACCGCCGTGACCCTTCCGAAGGCGCCGCATGTCGTCGCCGAAGCGCAGACCGCGGACGGAACGCCCATTGGCCGTTCCGCGTTCGCGAAAGGTTCAATCGTCTGAGGGCCGCTCGATGTCGTCGGGCGGTTCTTTGAGGGTGCGGTAGCGGTCGAGGATGCGTTCCAGCTCGCGCCGTTCCCGTTTGGTGGGACGGCCCGCTCCGCGATCGCGGCGGCCCACCGGGATGAGCGCCTCGCGCGGCGGCGGGGGCGGGCTCTTGTCGATCAGGCATTCCTGCGCGGCGGGCGCCCCGACGCGCTTGCGGATGATCCGCTGCACGATGACGATGCGTTCCCGTCCGTCATGGCGGAGCCGGATCTCGTCGCCGGGCTTCACGGCCGTGGACGGCTTCGCGCGCTCGTTGTTCACGCGGACATGGCCCGCGCGGCAGGCGGTCGTCGCCATCGAGCGGGTCTTCAGCAGGCGCACGGACCAGATCCACAGGTCGACCCGCACCGTCCCCTCGTCGCCCATGCGTCCATGATGTCACTGCGGCGCGGGTGCGCGGTTGGCGCTGATCCACGCGTCGGCGCGCTCCCAGTGGGTGTAGAGCCAGTCGGTGCGGGCGTCGCGGTCGGGCGGGACGTCCTCGGCGGGGATCCGCCACCAGCGGGCGCGGACGGGCCCCGTCAGCGGGACGCGCCGCCAGATGTCGCCGGCCGTGGCCATGTGGTCGAGCCCGATGTGCGCGACGAACACGACGTCGGCGGACGGGGCGGACTCCAGCGCGGCCAGCACGCCGCCGGGGCGCGGCGGCATCAGGTTCCGCATCGCGGCGGCGCGTTCCGCCTCGTCCTTCCGGTGCAGCTGGGTCAGGCGGCGGATCGCGCGGTGGCGGCGCTCCGGGGTGAAGTTTCCGCCCTCGGGGAAGATCAGGAGCGCGTCCCGGGGGCCGAGGTCCTGGGCGAGGCGGCCGATGTCCTCGACGGCGCCGCCGCCCGGCGTGACGAACACGTTCGGCAGGCGGTTGGCGGCGATGTCGATGCACGGATCGAGCTGGAGCTGCGCCTTCATGACGACGCGGGGGCGCCGCCGGTAGTCGGTCAGCAGGTGGTGGACGAGGAGCAGCGCGTCGCCCGGGCCCGCGTGGCGGCTGAGGACGATCAGCGGACGGTCACCCCCGCCGCCGCCACCC
>NZ_SMKT01000336.1 GCF_004348735.1 Actinomadura sp. KC06 | reverse complement strand
GGCGGGGTGACGCCGTCGGCGAGGCGGCGGGCGGTGACGAGGAAGCCGGTGTGGCCGATCATGCGGTGGTCGGGGCGGACGGCGAGGCCGTCGACGTGCCAGGTGCGGAGCATGGTCTCGGAGGCGTGGGGTTCGGCGAAGGCGCCGTGGGCGCGGAGGTCTTCGACGACGCGGGACATCTGGGTGGTGGTGGCGATGTAGGCGCAGACGATGCCGCCGGGGACGAGGGCTTTTGCGACGGCGTCGAGGCATTCCCAGGGGGCGAGCATGTCGAGGACGACGCGGTCGACGTCGGTTTCGGCGAGGTGGTGTTCGAGGGCGGCGACGGTGAGGCGCCAGGCGGGGTGGGGGCCGCCGAAGAACTTCTCGACGTTGGCGCGGGCGATGTCGGCGAAGTCGGGGCGGCGCTCGTAGGACGAGAGGAGGCCGTGTTCGCCGACGGCGCGGAGGAGGAAGCAGGTGAGGGCGCCGGATCCGGCGCCGGCCTCGACGACGCGGGCGCCGGGGAAGATGTCGGCCATGGCGACGATCTGGGCGGCGTCCTTGGGGTAGACGACGGCGGCGCCGCGGGGCATGCGGAGGGCGAAGTCGGCGAGGAGGGGGCGGAAGGCGAGGTATTCGGTGCCGCCGGTGGAGCGGTAGACGGTGCCTTCGGGGCTGCCGATGATGTCGTCGTGGGGGACGGAGCCCTTGTGGGAGTGGTAGAGCTTGCCGGGCTGGAGGGTGATGGTGTTGATGCGCCCTTTGGGGTCGGTGAGCTGAACCTGGTCTCCGGGCCGGAACGGGCCGTGGGGTGCGCGGCCGGGTGCGGGTGCGGGGTCGTTCGGCTGGGGTTCGCTCATGAACGTCAAGGCTAGCGGCGGGTGCGGCCCGCTCAGGACGCCGTCCGGGGGCCTCTGGGAAGCGGCTCGGACGCCGCGCTGCAGCCGGGCGGGAGGGGTCAGATGCCGGCGAAGGCGCGGTCGAGGTCGGTGGCGACGAGGACTCCGTAGACGCGCCCGTCGGGTTCGACGAGGAGGTATTCGGACGCGGGCGCGCGGCGGAGGGCCTCCATGAGTTCTTCGCCGGTGATGTCGGCGGGGAGGGTGAGGCGTTCGTCGACGCCGCGGGACAGGTCGCCGGCGGTGACCCAGGGGCGGCGGTGCTCGGGCGTGGCGGTGACGGCCTTCTCGTTGACGAGGCCGAGGGGCCTGCCGTCGTGGTCGGCGATGACGATGGCGCCGGCGCGGTCCTCGTGGGCGCGGCTGATGGCCACGGCGAGGGGGACGTCGGCGGTGACGAGGGTGGCGCGGCGGGCGAGGCGGCGGGCCGACAGCAGGGGGATGCGGTCGCGGACGTGTTCGGCGCGGATGGCGTGGGTGGCGCCGACCCAGATGAACGAGGCGACGAGGGCGGACCAGAGGAGGGCGAGCCAGCCGATGCCCTCTCCGGCGCCGGTGCCGTAGGTGGCGAGGAGGGCGCCGGCGATGAGGGTGGCGACGGCGACGCCGCGGCCGACCCAGCCGGCGATGATGGCGCCGCTGCGGCTGCGTCCGGTGGCCTTCCAGACGGCGGCGCGGACGAGGCGCCCGCCGTCGAGGGGCAGGCCGGGCAGGAGGTTGAAGACGCCGACGAGGAGGTTGGCGAAGGTGAGGGCGTCGACGAGGAGGAGCGCGACGTCCGGCATGGGCACGAAGGCGTGGGCGAGGAGGCCGAGGCCGGCGAGGACGAGGTTGACGAGGGGGCCGGCGAAGGCGATGAGGAATTCGCGGCCGGGGGTGGGGGCCTCGCGTTCGATGGACGTCTCGCCGCCGAGGACGTGGAGGGTGACGGAGCGGACGGGGAGCCCGAAGGCCCGGGCGGTGACGGCGTGGCTGAGCTCGTGGACGAACACCGAGCCGTAGAGGAGGACGGCGTAGGTGAACGCGACGAGGTAGCTGGCGGGGCGCTGGACGACGTCGTGGACCTGTCCCTCGAACATGATCGTGACGAGGACGGCGACCAGGAACCAGCTGGGCGAGACGTAGATGGGGACGCCGAAGAGGCGGCCCATGAGGAGGCCGGGACGCGGGGTGGGGCCGCCGTCGCCGGGGCCGGAGTCGCCGGCGGGCGTCTTGCCCTCGGTCGGGGGCGCGCTGTGTGTCACGTCACCGATGCTACGGCCCTGGTGCCGCGGGCCGATCGGGTGGTCGGGGCGGGGGCGCGGCGGATGCGGGATTTCGTCGGGGGTGTCGCCTAGTGTGCTGTGCCATGACGACGACCGAGGCGGGTAGTGAGACGTCCGTTCCGTCCGCGGGCGCGGAGGCCGGGTCGGGGGGCGGGGCCGGATCGGCGGCGGGCGTGGAGGTGGTCGGGTCGTTGTCGCCGTCGCGGGCGAGCGATTTCATGACGTGCCCGCTGCGGTACCGGTTCCGGGTGATCGACCGGCTGCCGGAGCGGCCGAGCGCGGCGGCGGCGCGGGGGACGCTGGTGCACGCGGTGCTGGAGCGGCTGTTCGATCTTCCGCGGGACGGGCGGACGGCGGCGGCGGCGCTGGAGATGCTGGGGCCGGAGTGGGAGCGGCTGCTGGCGGAGGAGCCGGAGCTGGCGGGGCTGTTCGCGGACGGGGACGGCGGCGACGCGGAGCGGGCGGAGTGGCTGGGGCAGGCGCGGCGGATGGTGGAGCGGTACTTCACGCTGGAGGATCCGCAGCGGCTGGAGCCGGCGGAGCGGGAGCTGTTCGTGGAGACGGTCCTGGATTCGGGGTTGAAGCTGCGGGGCTACATCGACCGGGTGGACGTGGCGCCGAGCGGCGACGTGCGGATCGTGGACTACAAGACGGGGACGGCGCCGCGTGCCGATTTCGAGGCGCGCGCCCTGTTCCAGATGAAGTTCTACGCGCTGGTGCTGTGGCGGTTGCAGGGGCGGGTTCCGCGTCTTCTGCAGCTGATGTATCTGGGGAACGGGGAGGTTCTGCGTTACGAGCCGGACGAGTCGGATCTGCGGGCGACGCAGCGGAAGGTGGAGGCGCTGTGGCAGGCGATCCGGCGGGCGATGGACACGGGCGAGTGGCGGGCGCGGACGGGCCGGCTGTGCGACTGGTGTGACCACAAGGAGCGGTGCCCGGAGTTCGGCGGCACTCCCCCGCCGCTGCCGGCGGCGCCGGTGAACCGCCCGTCCCCCGCGGACTTGGAGGTCACGGCCGGGCCGCAGGCGGCGGCCCGCGAACGCGACGACCTGTAGCCGCACGCCGCACCGCCCGCCGACCCGCACCGTCCGCCGTACCGCACCGCTCGCCGTACCGCACCGCGCACCATCCCGCACCGCCCGCCGACCCGCTCGCGCCGCCCACCGCATTTCGCGGGACCGTCCGGCGCCCGCCGCAGAGGGCGGGGTGTGTGGGGTGTGGCG
>NZ_SMKT01000335.1 GCF_004348735.1 Actinomadura sp. KC06 | reverse complement strand
GGGTGGTGCGGCTGCGGCTGTCGGGGGCGGGCGGGTATGCGGATCTGCGTGGCCCCAATACCTGCGAGGTGCTGGATCCGGGTGAGGTGAAGCTGCTGCGTGATCGGCTGGGGCCTGATCCGTTGCGGGCGGACGCGGATCCGGAGGTGGCGTGGCGGCGGATCGGGCGTTCGCGGACGCCGGTCGCGGTGCTGCTGATGGATCAGTCGGTGGTGGCGGGGCCGGGGAACATCTACCGGGCGGAGGTGCTGTTCCGGCAGGGTGTGGATCCGCGGTTGCCGGGGCGGCGGCTGGCGCGGGAGCAGTGGGCGGGGATCTGGGCGGATCTGGTGGCGTTGATGGCTGATGGTGTGCGTGCGGGGCGGATCGACACGGTGCGTCCGGAGCATATGCCGGAGGCGATGGGGCGGCCGCCGCGGGTGGACGGTCATGGCGGTGAGGTGTACGTGTACCGGCGTGCGGGGCAGCCGTGCCTGGTGTGCGGGACGGCGGTGGCGTTGGCGGAGCTGGCGGGGCGGAATCTGTTCTGGTGTCCGGGCTGCCAGCCGCCGGTCGGGTAGGGGTCCGGCCTTGGGGAACATCGGTACAGCGATTAACGCTAAGCCGGTGATCATGGCGTCCAGCACAGGTGGCATGCCTGGCGGCGAGGTTCGGAGGAAGATCCCTGAGCGGCTCCGGGCGCCGATAGCTTCATGCTCATGCCAATCGAGGACGCCTCGTGCGTGAAGCGGTACACCGAGCGCAAGCCGACGGCGTACGAGCACGCGTGGGAGATCCGGGACGCCTACAAGTACCGCGAGTACGAGGATGCAGAGTGGTCGCGCCGGTTCCTTACCTCCCTGCACGGGCGGGCGTGGACGCACGCCGAGGGGCCGGTGGCGCTGTTCAACCAGGCGGTGGGCTGGCTGCGCCGTCACCGGGTGCTGCTGCCCGGGGTGAGCGTGTTGGCCCGGCGGGTGTCGGAGGCCCGGAAGGTCGCCGAGAAGCGGCTGCACTCCACGGTCGCGGGTGCCGCCCGCCGTGCTGCCCCGGCGCTGCCGAGTCGGTCGGCTCGGAGTGATTCGGGGCCGTCACTGCCTGCTTCCCTACCGGCCGTCACCGGCCGTCGCCCGGCTTCACAGGAGGGCGCCGCCGGAGACCTCGATGCGCTGGGCGGTGACCCAGCGCAGTCCCTCGGAGGCCAGCGTAGCGATGGCGTCGCCGATCTCCTCAGGTTCGCCGACGCGGCCGAGCGCGGTCTGTCCGGCCAGAATCTGGCGCATTCCGGCGTCGTCCCGCATCGCTCCGCCGTTGAAGTCGGTGGCGGTCGGCCCCGGGGCGATGGAGTTGACCCGGATGCCGCGAGGTCCGAGTTCTGCGGCGAGGGTGCGGCTCAGAGCTTCGACGGCGGCCTTCGATGCGGAGTAGGCCGAGGTGGCGGGGCTGGTGTGGCGGGTCAGTGACGTCGAGACGTTGATGACCTGGCCGCCCTGGGCCAGCAGCGGCACGAGCGACTGGATGAGGAAGAACGTGCCCCGGACGTTGGTGCCCATCACCGTGTCGAAGTCGTCGATCGTGACAGTCTCCAGCGGCCCGAAGACTCCCACTCCCGCGTTGTTGACCAGGATGTCGAGCCGCGAAGTACCCCAGCGCTCCAGCTGCGCGCCCAGTTCGGAGGTGAAGGGCGCGAAGGAGGAGACGTCGCTGATGTCGAGCCGGAGAACAGCGGCAGTCCCACCCACGGCCTGCACCTGTTCCGCCGTCTTCTCAGCCCCGGCCGCATCGCCGCGGTGGGTGACCACGACCCGCACCCCGCGTGTGGCCAGGGCGATGGCCGCGCTGCGCCCGAGGCCGCGATTCGCACCGGTCACCAAAGCGATCTTGTCGATTGTCATGAACTTCCTCCACGGTGCGACAACCAGGATGCGCCCAGGTGCCACAGATCAGATGCGAGTCACTCGACTCGCCTTGCTGGTGCACCGTAGGCGAGGCCCCGAGGCGAGTCAAGTGACTCGCCTCGGGGCTGCGGCATACTCTCCGCATGGCAGCAGAACTCACCGCGCATCACCGCAGGCTCGCCCAGCAGAAGCGCGAGGCGATCACCTCCGCGGCCACAGAACTGTTCCTGGACCGTGGCTACGACGGCACCTCCCTCGCACGGATCGCCGAAGCGGCCGGGGTCTCGAAGTCCACCCTGTTCAAGCAGTTCCCCACCAAGGCGGCCCTCTTCGAGGCCATCGTCACCGAGTCCTGGCAGCGCCACGCCGGCGACACCGCCGCGCGGCCACAGGCGGGAGATCTGCGCTCCGGGCTGACAGCCATCGGCCATCGCTACGCCGACCTGATCGGCCAGCCCCGCATGACAGGGCTGTTCCGAATCGTCATCGCCGAACTGCCTCGTTTCCCCGAGCTGGGACGGATGCAGTTCCAGCTCGGCAAACTGCCCTACTTCGCCTCCGTCCAGCATTACCTGGAATCCGAGCATGAGGCGGGCAACGCCGATGTGCCCGACGCCGAGAGCGCCGCGAACCAGTTCCTCGGCATGATCGCCAACTACGTCCTGTGGCCCCGCATGCTGCTGACCGGCTGGAACCCCGCAGCCTCCGACATCCACAAAGCCGTCGAAGAGGCCGTCGAGACCATGCTCGCCAGATACACCCCCGACCGCCTGACCTGAAGCCGGAACTTCGACACTGACGCGCAATGCCAAAGACCGCGATGCAAGGGCGGGCGCCGCCCCGCCGTCTCGGCCGCAAAGACCGCCGACGTGCGCGCCGCGTACCTGGAAGGCCGGACCATCGCCTCCCTCGCCCGCGACCATGGCGTTAGCCGCGGCGCGATCCGTACTGCCGTCGCCGACCTCCTGCCCGACCACGCCGCCATCAACGAGGACTCCCCAGCGCCGGAGCTGCCGGTCACCCTCGACATGCCGGGCAAGGTCGCCGACTTCCTCCGCGCCTGCGAACTGGACCCCGCCGAGCAGGAGGCGCCCGACCAGGGGGTGACCGTACGGCGTGGCCAGGGCTACACCCTGCGCGTCAGCGCCGTCCCCGCCGTGCACCTCGGACTCCTCGCCCGCTGCCAGCCGTTCGACGGCGGCCAGGGCGCCCCGGCGGTCCCGGCACAGCGCAAGGCCCGCCGCGAGTACGAGAACCGCGTCAGCGCGCTCACACCGGCCGGACCATGATCACCGGCTTGGCGTTAACCGCTGTACCGATGTTCCCCGAGGCCGGGGTCAGGCGGGTTCGGCGGCGTCCTGGGTGTCGTCGGCGGTGCGTGTGGTGCGTGATGTGGGGACGGGTGTGTCGTCGTCGGTTTGCGGGGTGTGGTGCGGTGGCTGGGTGCGGGCGGCGCGGCGGGTGCGGAGGCGGGCGGCGAGGGGTTCGGTGCCGCGGGCGAGGACGGGTCCGGCGA
>NZ_SMKT01000334.1 GCF_004348735.1 Actinomadura sp. KC06 | reverse complement strand
CCGCCCGGACCCAGCCCGGCCCGATCGCAGCACCGCGCAGTCGCAGCGCGGCCGGCCTCAGCGCCGCCTAGTCGCGGCGCCGCCCGGTCCCAGCACAGCCCGGGCCCAGCACGGCCCGGCCCCAGCGCCCGGTGGCAGTGCCGCCAGGTGGCAGCGCGACGCGGTCCCAGCGCCGCCCGGACCCAGCGCCGCCCGGACCCAGCCCGGCCCGATCGCAGCCCGGCCCGATCGCAGCCCGGCCCGATCGCAGCCCGGCCCGATCGCAGCACCGCGCAGTCGCAGCGCGGCCGGAGCCAGCGCCGCCTGGTCGCGGCGCCGGCCGGTCCCAGCGCCAGCCAGTCACCGGTGCACGGCGGTGCCGCATCACCGCTCAGTGCGATGCCCCCACCTACGCGGACGCGGTCGTCTCGGCCGCCGTCCCACCGCGACGCGTCTAGCATGATCACGCCCACGGGCCTGCTGCGAGGGTGTCGGCGTACTAGCTGATGTGCAGAGTGGGAGTACGGGTAAGCGCGCAGAGGTGGTCGGGTCTCGTCCACCAATGCCGCCTAATCGTGCGATCTCAGCGCGTTGGTCAGCTCCGCGATCGGGTCAGCGGTGACGCGGTGACGGGACTGTCCAGCGGGCCAGGTCGAGAATCCGTCGTCGGGCCAACGCGGAATCAGATGGAAGTGCAGATGCGGGACCGATTGTTCCGAGTTGGGGCCGCTGGCATGAAGAATATTCACGCCGCTGGCGCCGAGGGTGACGCGTATGGCCTTGGCCAGGCGCTGGACCAACGTCATGACCTCAGAGAGCAGGCCGGACGGCGTGTCGAAGATATCGGTGTAGTGACGTGTTGGAATGACCAGTGTGTGTCCTGGCGCGAGGGGACGACGTAGCGGCGCGAAAGCGGCAGCGGAGGGCTCACGAGTGACCCAGCGCGCGGTGCCCGAGTTGAGCAGGTCGCAGAAGATGCACTCCATGAGGGCGATAGTGCTACTTCGGGCAGTGGAAGGAACTCAGCCGGTGGTGGCGACTTGGGTCTCGACGACGGCGAGCCGGTTGATTTTGAGCCGGTAGCTTGGTCCGTTGCTGGGGATGACTTCGCCGTGGTGCGGGAAACGGTCGAGGATGGCGGCGGCAAGGACCTCGTCGCCGAATACGCTTCCCATTCAGAGAAGGCTTTGTTGCTGGTCAGCAGGTCGAGCCTTCTCATTAATTTTGGAGATCGTCTGGAAGACCGGGTTGGCTTCATCACGTGCCAGCGGTAGGTAGCCGACTTCGTCCAGCACGAGAATGTGCGGGCGGAGATAGACGCATCGGGGACGATGGCGTGCAGGCTGACGGTGGCCGAAGAAGCGCGCACCTCCACCAGTTGCCGGGGGAACATCCCGGCCGCGGGGACGGAGTAGAGGTTGGCCTCGAAGGCGACCAGACAGTCCTTGCCGACGTGCCGCAGATGCCGGTCCGTCCCAGCTACGGGCAGGCCGAACCGCCCGCAGTCGGCGGGCCCGCACTCCGATCACCTCACCGTGGGTACGGCGCGCGGCGCGGCGGCACAGCGGCACCCACGACAGGAATGCTTTATCCAGCTCGTCGAAAGATGCAAACGACCGGCCAGCCAGCACATGGTCGCGGACGATGGTGACCTACCGCTCGACCCGGGGCCTCGAGCAGCATCTCCACGCGAGGAAGAACGCGCCGAAGCCTGCGCCCGCGCGGGGGTGCCGCCGGGAGAGGCGATGCGCTCGTCTGCGACGGCGATTACTTGCGGCGGCGGCCGTGCTTGCGCTTGGTGATGGAGGGGGACTGGGCGATACGGACGTTCACGCCCCCGCCGGAACGCTTACCAAGCGCTGCGGGACGACGCGAGACCTTCGCCTTCTCCCCTGACACAGCGAGGGCCTTCGCATCGCCAGCGGACGGAACTGACTCCCCCTGCGCGTCCTTGTCCTTCTCAACAACGGCCAAGACCGGAGCCGTCTTGGCGCGTGCCTCGGCACGTGCGATCTGCCGACGCGCCTGACTGACCCGCTTCCGCCCGGTCCCGCTACGCGCAATGCGGGCCGCCATGCCGCTGTTGCTCGTTCCCGCCTGGGCGACGCGCAAGCGGCGCGTCCAGGTCCCGAGATGCGCGGCGGCGATCAGCAGGACCAGCGCGATGCCCACGCTCTTGCCCCACTGGAGCCGTTCGGTCGCTGCAACGTTCTGAGTTCTCGGCGAATCAGCGGCGATCTGTGGCGCGGGGTAGGCGAAGCCGGGCGTCGCGCCGTCCGGTTGGACGGACGGGAGGGTAACCGGCGACTCGTTATTGAACGGCGTCAGCGGTGTTCCGGCCCCAGGCACACCGCTCCCCGAGGGCAGGGACGGCGCGGCACCCCCAGGCAGGGCAGCGGAACCGGCGGCCATGGCGCTCGCAGTGGTGGTGCCCGAGTACAGCGACCCGCCCGACCCGGTTGGACGCCGCGCCCGGACGCCCACGGACACCGGCCCACTCGACCGGGTCATCGAGAGGCTGGCGGAGCAGTTCGTCCCCTGACAGAGCGAGCTGACCGAACCGGACGTTGATCGGACACCGGAGCCCGAGAGCGTGTAGCCGTTGAGGTCGTCCTCAAGGCCGCGGTTCCACTTCACCACGAGCTTGTTGCCCGACACTCGCGCGGACACTCCGGTGGGCGCGGCCGGCGCGATACGCACCTGGAAGGTGCTGTCGCCGTAGACGTGACCGGTCTGCTTGCCCCTCAGGTAGACGGTGTAGCTGCCGTTTCGAGGGATCGGGAACGTCCCGGACAGGCTGCCCGCAAGAAACCGCTCCTGCAGAACCCTGTCGCCGATCCCGGGGCCCCTCACCCGCAGCTGCATCGTGAGCGCGAAATCGAAGCGAGCCTTGGCGGTCAGCTGCGAGCCGCTCGTGACGACCGAGTTGTCCGCCGGGGCAGTGACGCCCGTCGAGGCGGCCTGCGCGGGCAAGGCCGCGAGTACCGGAACACCCATCGCAAGTGGCGCCGCGACTGCGACTGCACCGATCCTGCGAGTGATGGTCACGGCCTCAATCCCTTCGACAACGTCCCGCTCGCCTCGCCCCGACTCGCGGGGCGCACCGTGCCGAGTGATAACTACGTGCTTACGGCACAGTAACGTACCACTCAGTAGCAAAAGTCACAGAGAGATGACAAAGAGGCAGGGTGTTTCATCCTCCCGCGCCCTATTGACACTCTGTGCAACGAGCCGCATCGCGCCAGGCTACGCCGTTTCACCTCACAGGGCCAGCCCGTGCCCGTGACATAACCTCCAGGGCGCCGATCCCCATGGGAACCCTCACGTCCACCGTCACCGAGACCTCCACGACGTCCCCCTCCACCCGACAGCGCGCCACCCGCGCCCCTGACTGAACCGCAATGCTCTCCGCCCTCCCGCACGCGCCTCTCCTGCCCTCCGCCACC
>NZ_SMKT01000333.1 GCF_004348735.1 Actinomadura sp. KC06 | reverse complement strand
GACCCCACCGAGCCGAACGAACCATCCAACCCCGCCGAGCCCGGCACAACCACCGAACCCGGCACAACCACCGAACCCGGCGCGGCCACCGAGCGCGGTGCGGTCACCGAGCGCGGTGAGGCCGGCGAGCGCGAGGGCGAGCCTTCGGTCGGTGAAGCGGTCGAGTCTGACGGGCGCGCGGAGGTCGGCGCGGCCGAGGATGGCTCTCAGCCCGGTGAAACCGACGCACGCGAGCCGGGGGCCGGTGGGCAGGACGAGCCGGACGCCGAGGTCGTGGCGCCGAGCGGTGCGTTGAAGCCCGAGGAGATGGACGAGCCCGTCGGCGAGCGCGATCCGGCCACCGGCGCCCCGGTGAATCTCCCGGCGCCCACGGCGACGGCGGCGGGTACGCAGGTGACGCCGGAGCCGGGCGCGCCCGACCCGGCGCACGACGTCGAGCAGCGCAGGCGCGAGGCTGGCGTCGACCACCGCTTCCCGTTCGGGCGGCCCGGCCAGCCGCTCGGCCGCGCCCACCCGTTCGTGTTCGGGTTCACCGCCGCGCTCGGCGTCATCACCGCGTGGCTGCTGGTGCAGGCCGCGTCCAACGCCAAGTCCGTGATCGTGATGATCGTGGTCGCGATGTTCCTGGCGGTCGGGCTCAACCCGGCCGTGGAGCGGCTCCGCAGGTTCGGGCTGCCCCGGTCCGCGGCGGTCGCGGCGGTGTTCCTGGTGGTGATCCTCTTCTTCGCCGGGTTCGTGGCCTCGCTCGTCCAGCCGGTGTCCGAGCAGGTCACCGAGCTGCGCAAGAACATCCCCGAGTACGTCGAGCAGCTGCAGGAGAACAAGACGCTCGCGAACTGGGACAAGCGGTACGGGCTGCTGGACCGCGCCGAGGAGACGGTGAAGGGCGAGGACTTCCAGAAGAGCCTCACCGACATCGCCACCGGGATCGGGAAGGTCGCGGTCAGCGGCGTCTTCCAGACGGTCACCATCCTGATCCTGACGCTGTACTTCATGAGCTCGCTGCCGCAGATCAAGACGTTCTTCTACAAGCTGGCGCCGCGCTCCCGGAGGGCGAGGGTCGCGCTGCTCGGCGACGAGATCCTCGACCGGATCGGCGGCTACGTCGCCGGGCAGTTCACGATCGCGTTCATCGCGGGCACCATCTCCTACATCTTCCTGTCGGTCCTCGGGGTGAAGTACGCGCTCGCGCTGGCGCTGATCGTCGCGGTGACCGACCTGATCCCGCTGATCGGCGCCACGATCGGCGCGGTCGTGGCGTGCCTGGTCGCGTTCCTCACCGGGAACGTCACCGACCTGATCGTCTGCGCGATCTTCTACCTGATCTACCAGCAGGTGGAGAACTACCTGGTCTACCCGCGGGTGATGAAACGGACGGTCGACGTCCAGCCCGCGGTGACGATCGTGGCGGCGCTGGTCGGCGGGGCGCTGCTCGGGGTGGTCGGCGCGCTGCTGGCGATCCCGACCGCGGCGGCGATCTCGCTACTGATCCGCGAGATCGTCGTGCCGCGCCAGGAGACGATGTAGCCCCCGGCCCGGACGGTCAGCGGCTGGTCCGGGCGAGGGCGGCGGCGAACTCGGCCACGGCCTGGTTGAACAGGTCCGGCTGCTCGACGGCGCACAGGTGCCCGGCGCGCGGGATGACGAGCAGTTCCGCGTTCGGCGTCGCGTCCGCCATGGCGCGGGCCTCGTCCTCGGTGGCCAGGGTGTCCTCGTCGCCGATCAGGACGAGCGCGGGGACGCGGAGGCCGCGGAGCGTGCCGAACGACTCGGGGCGCCCCGCCATCGCGCGCTGCGCCCACGCGGCGGCCCGCGGCGGCGTGGCCTGGACGAGCCCGCGCACGCGCCCGTAGACCAGGGCGCGCTGCCGGTACGTGGTGGGCCCGACGAGCGCGGGCAGCACCTCGTCCATGAGGACCCGCGTGGTGCCGTCGCCGTCGAGCCGTCCCGCCTGCCGCAGCCGGTTCTCCCGGACCGGCCCGGTGTCGGCGGCGGCGCGGGTGGCGGCGAGCACGAGCCCGAGGACGAGCTCGGGATGCCGCCGGCACAGCGCCATCGCGACATAGCCGCCCATGGACAGCCCGCCGACCACGGCCCGCCGGACGCCGAGCCGCCGGAACAGGCGGGCGACGTCGTCGGCCATCGCGTCGACGGACGGGTCGTCGTCGCCGAGCTGCGAGCCGCCGAAGCCGCGCAGGTCGGGCGTGATGACCCGGAACCTGTCGGCGAGGCCCTCGCGCTGGGCGAGCCACATCGCCGAGGAGAGCGGGAACGCGTGCAGCAGGACGAGCGGCGTGCCGGACCCGACGTCCCTGGCGTACAGCTGCACGGTCATGGGCGGCCCTCCCGGACGGCGTCGCCGAGGGCCGCCGTGAACGCGGCGGCCGGAACGCGCCGGCTCCACCATCGTTACCCGCTCACGGGTCGGGCGTGACGGAGATGGCCGCGACCGGCCGCATGGAGTTACTTGTCCGGTTCGTCCCATTCGGTGGGGAGCGGGGCGGCGGCCGGGGCGACCCGCTTCACGATCTCGTTCAGCACGATCCGCACGTACGGCTCGCCCACCCACAGGTGCTTGGCGTTCTCGACCGCGATCACCTCGGCCTGCGGGACGCGCTTGAACCGTTCCCGCGCCTCCGCCGGACGCAGAAAGTCGTCGAACTCGGGGACGAGTGCCACGACGGGCCGTCCGTCCGCGCCCCAGGCGTCCAGGTCGGCGTCGCCCGCGCGCTTCAGCGGCGGGGACAGCAGGATCGCGCCCTTGACCAGCGGGTCGCGCCCCCATTTCAGGGCCAGCTCCGTCCCGAACGACCAGCCGAGCAGCCACGGGCGCGGCAGATCGTGGTACTCGGTGTACTCCAGCGCCGCCGCCACGTCGAACCGCTCGGTCTCCCCCTCGCCGAACTCGCCATGGCTCGTGCCGCGCGCGGACGTCGTCCCGCGCGTGTTGAACCGCAGCACCGCGAGGCCGGCGAGCGCGGGCAGCCGGTAGGACGCCTTGCGCAGCACGTGGCTGTCCATCATGCCCTCGGCCGTGGGCAGCGGATGCAGGCAGACCAGCGTCGCCGAAGGCGGCCGGTCGGCGGGCAGCGCCAGCTCGCCGACCAGTTCCAGCCCGTCGGACGTGTGCAGCGTGATCTCCTCACGCCGCGCCGGGAGCACCGTGGACGCCCTGATCTCAGCCATGAATCTCCTTAGTAGCGGGGCGCTAATAGCGGGGCGCGTTGCGCGAGCGCTGAACCTTGGGCGAGCGCCGGGACCGTGCCTGCCAGCAGGGACGGTGCCAGTGCCGCCGGTCCTCGCCGCCCCGGTCGTCCGCCCGCCACGCGACGACGTGGGCGGCGCCCTGCGGGATCTCCTGGTCGCATCCGGGGCACCGGTACGCCTTGGCCGCGCCCGCCCCGGACACGGACCGGACGATCCACTCCCCGTCCGGCCCCTCCTCGGTCTCCTGAGCCCACGAC
>NZ_SMKT01000332.1 GCF_004348735.1 Actinomadura sp. KC06 | reverse complement strand
GCCCGCCCGACCCGAACGCGCCGGGCGGGGGCGGCTGGAGGGAGAAGTCGGTGAGCTCGTTGTTGAGCAGGAACCCGCGTCCGGGGACGGTGAGGGCGCTGCCGCCGAACTGCTCGATCGAGATCGTGTAGGCGACGACGTTGCCCCACTTGTCCGCGACGTTGAGATGGGTGGTCTGCGGGCCCTCGAACGCCAGCGCCCGGGTCTGCGTGCCGGGCGGGACGCACGGCTCGTAGGAGCCGTCGGGCGATCCGGGCGGGACGGGCGCGGCGGCGGCCTCGTCCGGCTTGATCAGGCAGGCGCGCTCGCGGGCGAACCCGGACGACAGGATCTCCTCCAGCGGCACGTCCACCTTGTCGGCGTCGCCCAGGTAGCGGCCGCGGTCGGCGTAGGCGAGCTTGGACGCCTCCAGGTAGTAGTGCAGGGCCGTCACCGGGTCGCGCCGGTCGAGGCGGAAGTTGCTCAGGATGCTGAGCGCCTCCCCGACCGTCGACCCGCCGGACGACGACGGAGGCATCCCGTACACGTCCGTCCCCCGGTAGGAGACGTGCGTGGCCTTGCGCATCAGCGCCCGGTAGGCGGCCAGGTCGCGGGCCTCCATCAGCCCCGGACGGACGATGCGGGTGGCGGCGTGGTCCACCGGCGGCTTGGCGACCGTCCGCGCGACCTCCTCGCCTAGCCGTCCCTCGTAGAACCACTTCGTGCCGCGCTTCGCCAGCTCGCGGTAGGTGTCGGCGAGGTCGGGGTTGCGGAACGTCGCGCCGACCTCGGGCGGCTTCCCGTCCGGCAGGAACAGCTTCCGGGTCGGGACGATGTCGCGGAAGCGGGCCTCGTTCACCAGTGTCTGGTCGCGGAACTCCTGGTCGACGACGAACCCGCGGTCGGCGAGCTTGATGGAGGGGCGGAGCAGGTCGTCCAGGTCGCGGGAGCCGAAGCGGCGCAGCGCGAGGTCCCACTGCGCGAGGGTGCCGGGGACGCCGACGCCGAGCCCGCTGGTCACGGCCTGGTCGAAGGGGATCGCCTTGCCGGTGGCGGGGTCGACGAAGGTGTCCGCCTTCATCCGCCTGGGCGCGAACTCGCGGCCGTCGACGGCGTGGACGCGGCGGGTCTTCGCGTCGTAGTAGGTCATGTATCCGCCGCCGCCGATCGCCGCGACGAACGGCTCGGTGACGCCGAGCGCCGCCCCGGCCGCGACGGCCGCGTCCATCGCGTTGCCGCCGTCCTTCAGGACGTCGAGGGCGATCCGGCTGGCGTACGGGTCGACCGTCGACACCGCGCCGCCGTAACCCGTCGCGACCGGCTGCTTGGCGGGCGGCGGTCCGGGCGCCGGGACGGACGCGAGCGTCCGGGCGATGGCGGGTACGGCGGGGACCGTCAGGGACGCGGCGGCGGCGACCGCGGCCACGAGGACGGCCGTGCGGCGCGGCCTGCGCGGCCTCCGCGAGGTGGCGGGAGCGGTCGATCCGGTCGGTGCCGTCGGCGCCTTCGAGGACGATGGGGAGCGGAACATCGGGCCTCCAGATGAACGCGGCGACCCTACGGTGTCACCGATCTTCGTCCGATGCCACCGTCCGCACCGGCCGACCCCGGACGCCCCGCCCGCACCGGCCCGGCGGCGGGTCCGCCAGCCCGCGGACAAAGATCATAAAGCGCTTTCCCCGGAGCGATTCGGCGATTTTCCGCCTGGCCGGTCCCCCGAAACTCGTGCGAGTGTTAGCCCAGCGTGAGGGGGAGGCTGCGCCACGTCGCCGACCTGCCGCTTTGGCAGGATCCGACAACGCCCGGATGACACCAATCCCGAGGAAAACGTTGCGATTATGCTCATACCTGGTGAATTCTTAGGGACTTCGACAAGCCGTCATCTCGCGAACAGCGGCGCGGGTTCAGGCCTGGGGGGACACCTATGACCTGGGACATGCGCATGCGTAACAACATGTTCCGGCGCCTGCCGGTCGAGCAGGCGACCGGACGGCTCTATGGAGGCCGGCACCGGCTCCGCGTGGTCTACCGGACCCGCGACCTGGTCGTGCTCGGCCTCGGCGTGATGATCGGCTCCGGCATCTTCAAGATCGCCGGGGAGCAGGCCACCTCGACCGCCGGACCCGGCGTGCTCGTGTCGTTCCTCATCGCCGGCGGCGTCTGCCTGCTGGTCGCGCTCGCGCTCGCCGAGCTGTCGTCGATCATTCCCGTGGCGGGCAGCGCGTACTCGTTCAGCTACGTCGCGTTCGGCGAGGTCTGGGCGTGGATCGTCGGCTGGGCGCTGGTGATGGAGCTGCTGCTGGCGACCGCGGTGCTGGCGCGGGTCTGGTCGCTGTACGCGACGCAGGCGCTCGCCGACTTCGACGTGCCCGTCCCGGCGTGGCTCGCCGACCTGATCGGCCAGGAGAAGGGCCCGGACCTGTTCGCGCTCGGCATCCTGCTGCTGGTCATCGGGATGCTCGCCACCGGCAGCCGGCTGAGCCTGAAGACGCTCTGGTTCATGGTGATGGCCAAGGTCATCGTGATCGGGCTGGTCATCGCGACCGGCCTGAAGTTCTTCAGCCCCGGCAACCTCACCCCGTTCGTGCCGCCCTCCCAGCCCGCGCCAGAGGGCGACCAGACGATGCTGGACGCCATGCTCGGCGCCCTGGGCGGCGGGACGCCGGAGGTCTTCGGCGTCTGGGGCCTGTTCGCCGCCGCGCCCGCCATCGCGTTCGCCTACATCGGCTTCGACCTGATCGCGACGTCCGCCGAGGAGACCGACGACGCGCCCCGCAAGGTGCCGCGCGGCATCATCACCGCCCTGGTCACCGCCGTCGTGCTCTACGCGGCCGTGGCGGTCGCGCTCGTCGGCATGGTCGGCATGGACGGCTTCGCCAAGCTGAACCCGGACAAGCTGCTCATCGCCGCGGCGTTCGACTCGGTCGGCGCGGGCGCGATGGGCAAGCTCGTCGACGTCGGCGTGGTGCTCGCCCTGACCACCGTCATCCTGGTGCTGGTGATCAGCCTCACCCGCGTGGTGTTCTCGATGTCGCGGGACGGGCTGCTCCCCCGCCCGCTCGCGCACATGAGCCGCCGCTACAAGGTGCCGTCCCGGGCGACCCTGCTGTCGGGCGGCGTCGCGCTGGTGATCTCCCAGACGCTCGACGTGCTCACGCTCGAGCAGCTCGTGGTGATCGGGACGCTGTTCGCGTTCCTGTTCGTCCCGGCGGCGGTGGTGGCGCTGCGCCACACCCGGCCCGACCTGCACCGCCCGTTCCGCGTGCCGCTCGCCCCGGTCACCGCCGTGGTGACGGTCGTCGCGGTCGGCTGGCTGATGCTGAACCTGAAGGTCCAGACGTGGGCCTACTTCGGGATCTGGATGGTCGTCGGCCTGCTGCTGTACCTGGTGTACGGGCGCCGGAAGAGCCAGATGAAGCTGCTGCTGGACGAGCCGCCGCCCGAGCGTCCGGCCGCCGGGCGGCTGACCGCGCCGCCTCCGGGCGTCCCCGTGCTCCCCGCCCCGCCGC
>NZ_SMKT01000331.1 GCF_004348735.1 Actinomadura sp. KC06 | reverse complement strand
GGGGGCTCGGTTCACGCGGCGGCCAGATCGACCGAGGCGCCGGGGGCCAGGCGCGTGAACTCCCTGCCGAGTTCCTCGCCGGCCTTGGTGACGTGGTTCTGCATCACCGCGAGCCCGATGTCGTTCAGCAGCCCGTCGTGGATGACGAACGCGCGCTCCGGCCGGACCTCCCGCGTGTACGAGTACAGCTCGGGGATCTTCAGCCAGGGCGCGTTGCCGGGCAGGCACAGCGTCCGGACGGGCTCGGACGGGACGGTCAGCGCGTCCCCCGGGTGGAAGACCTCCCCGTCGACGAGGAACCCGGTGTTCGGGATCGGCGGGACGTCCGGGTGCAGGATCTCGTGGTCCTCGCCGTACACGTGGACGTCGAAGCCCGCGATCGTAACGGCGTCGCCATGCCCGACCTGGTGGACGCGTCCGCCCAGGTCGGAGAGGTTCTCGGCGACGACGCGGGACGTCCAGACCTGGAGTCCTGGGCGCTCGGCCATCGCGGCGCGCAGCGCGTCGGGTTCGAAGTGGTCGGGGTGCTCGTGGGTGATGAGGACCGCGTCGGCGGCGGCGAGCGCGCCGGACGCGTCGCTGAACGAGCCGGGGTCGATGACGATCGTCCGGTCGTCCTTCGTGAGCTGAACGCAGGCGTGGCCGAGTTTCGTGAGACGCATTGGGCGATTTTTTCACGCGGGACGTCCGGTCCCGTTGACCGCCCCCTGCCCCCGTTGATAGAACACGTTCTACTTCGGGGACCCGGTGTGAGGAGGCGGCTCGATGCCCGTTCCCGACCAGCGCGACCCCGAGGTCACCGGCCGCGCGCTGACCGCCTGGTTCGGCCGCCACCTGCCCGGCGTCCGGATTCCGCACCTGGAGACCCCGCAGAACAGCGGCTTCTCCAGCGAGACCCTGATGTTCGACGCCGAATGGACGGACGGCGACGGCGCCCAGCGGCGGGAGCCTTTCGTCGCGCGGGTCGCCCCGGCCGGGTACCAGATCTTCCCCGAGCCGCGGTTCGAGGAGCAGTACCGGCTAATGCGGATCCTGGACGAGCGCACCGGCATCCCGGTGCCGCCGATCCGCTGGTACGAGCCGTCCGGGGACGTGCTCGGCGCGCCGTTCTTCGTCATGGGACGCGTCGAAGGACGCGTTCCCACCGACATGCCGCCGTACCACATGGGCGGGTGGGTCACCGAGGCCCCGCCGGACGAGCGGGCCGCGATGTGGTGGTCGACGCTGGAGATCCTCGCGAGCCTGCACCGCCTGGACGCGGACGATCTCGGCCTCGGCTTCCTGGACCAGCCCGCCTGGGGCGCGACCGGGCTCGACCAGCGGCTCGCCTACTACGAGAACTACCTCCACTGGGCGTACAAGGGGCCGCAGAAGACCGCGCTCAAGGCCCTGGAATGGCTGAAGGCGAACCGCCCCGACGAACCGGACGACCCCGCCGTGCTATGGGGCGACGCCCGCATCGGCAACGTGATCTTCCGGTCGGGCGTTCCGGCGGCCGTCCTGGACTGGGAGACCGCCGTGCTCGGCGCCCCCGAGGAGGACCTCGCCTGGTTCCTGTTCCTCGACCGCCACCACTCCGAGGGCGTCGGCGTGCCGCGCCTGGACGGCTTCCCGCCACACACCGACACGGTCGCCCGCTACGAGGAGCTGCTCGGACGCCCGATGCGGCACCTCGCGTACTACGAGATCCTGTCCGGCTTCAAATTCTCGGTGATCATGGCGCGGATCGGGCAGGCGATGATCGACTTCGGCTGGATCGACGAGACCGCCGACTTCCCCTACAACAACAACTGCACGCAGCTGCTCGCGCGCATCCTGGGAGACGGCCGGTGACGCTCTCGCCCCTCGACGACTACCCCGTCCACCAGGCGCCCGAGGTGATGCGGCACGTCACGACGTCCGACCGCAACTTCTACGACCGGTACTACTTCAACGTCCACCCCTGCTCGGACGAGCTGATGCTGATCATCGGGGTCGGGCAGTACCCGAACCTCGGGGTCATGGACGCCTTCGCGGTCGTGCGGCGCGGGCCGCTGCACAGGGTCGTCCGAGCGTCGCGGGAACTGGGGGACGACCGCATGGACACGTCCGTCGGCCCGTTCCGCGTCGAGGTGATCGAGGGGCTGAAGCGGCTCAGGGTCGTCCTGGACGAGAACGAGCACGGCCTCGCGTTCGACCTCTCCTGGGAAGGGACGATCCCCGCCACGCTGGAGCCGCCGCACTATCTCCGCTGGCAGGAGCGGGTCATGTTCGACTCGCGGCGCCTCGCGCAGACCGGCCGCTGGACGGGGACCATCACGATCGACGGCGACACCATCGACGTCACGCCCGACCATTGGTGGGGCTCGCGGGACCGCTCGTGGGGCATCCGTCCCGTGGGCGAACCGGAGCCGCCGGGCATCCAGGTCAAGAACGCGGGGACGTTCTACTGGCTGTACGCGCCGATGCAGTTCGAGGACCACTCGATCCTCTGCATCGTCCAGGAGGACGAGAAGGGACGGCGCGTCCTGGAAGAGGCCACCCGTGTCTGGCCCGATCGCGAGGCCGAATACCTGGGGCGTCCCGAGTACGTCCCCGTCTACGCCGCCGGCACCCGGGACGTGGTCACCGCGACGCTCCGGTTCGCGCCGCCCGGCGGGGCGCCGTTCGAGGTCCGGGCGACGCCGATCCTGCCCGTCCACATGATGGTCGGCACCGGGTACGGGCTGGAGCCCGGCTGGAAGCACGGCATGTACCAGGGGCCGGACCTCAAGGTCGAGGGCGTCGCCCACGACCTGCGGAACCCGGACGACGCCGCCCGCATGTGGGGCATGATCGACGCGGTCGGCCGCTACGAGTACCTGGACGGCGCCGAACCGGCCGACGCCGTCACCGGCCACGGCCTCTACGAGTACTGGGCGCTGGGCCCGCACCCGTCATTCGAGGGCTAGCGGATCTGCGAGACTGGCGAGCGTGACGACCCCGCCTTCGCCCGACCCCTCGGACGCGGAACGGCCGTCCCGGGAGGAGCTGGACCGGCAGGTGCGCGACCGCTACCGGAGCTGGCGCGACCAGCCGCGCGGCCTGGGCTGCGCGGTCGTCGCCGCCTTCATGGTCCTCACCACGGTGGCGTTCGTGCTCGCCATCGTGGCCGCCATCGCGGCGGCCCGCTGAGCCGGGCCAGAAGGCTGAAGCCGGGGCGCCGATGGGTTCGGCACCCCGGCTCCAGAAGCTCGGTTCAGGCCGGGGTGCCCTCGGACCCCTCCGCGATGGTGAACGCGACGTCGCCCTGCGGGTCGACCTGCGCGTCGAGGGTCTTGTCGTCCAGCATCTCGGCGACGCTGGGCTCCAGGTACACCTTGGCGCCCTCCTCCTCGACGACCTGGTCGCCGGCCTCCGGGGCGGGCGCGACCGAGAGCCGCAGGGCGTCCGAGCCGTCGAGCCCGGACTCGATGCGGATGCCGGTCTCCGGCGGAAGCTCCGGGTTCGCGGTCACGGTACGTATGACCTGGACGGCACCGCTGGTCAGCGTGAGCACGATCAGCTCCTCACGTCTTCTGTCTCTTGGATCGGATCTGCCCCACCCTCCCC
>NZ_SMKT01000330.1 GCF_004348735.1 Actinomadura sp. KC06 | reverse complement strand
CCTCCCCGCCCGCCGTCGACCCGTCCGAGCCTGCCCCGGAACCGGTCGTCAAGACGCTGGCTCCGCTGGCGCGGGGCGTGCTGGAAGCCGTCGCCGTCGACCACGGCATCTGCATCCGGCCGGTGCCCATGCGGCGCGTGGACCTGACCACCGGGGCGGCCGAGGTGGTGTATGTGCCGTGCGGGCACACGCTGGCCTCGGTGTGCCCGTCGTGCGCTGAACGCAAGCGGAAACTCCGCGCGGTGCAGTGCCGTCAGGGCTGGCACCTGACCACCGAACCGGTCATCACCCGTGCTGATCCGGATGAGGAGCAGCGGGCGTGGATGGAGCTGCGGGCGCATGCGGCGGCGGCGCGTGATCGTGCGGGCCAGAACGGGACGGCGGATGGGGAAGGGCCGGAGTTCTGGGACGCCGTTGTCCGGGACCTGGATCATGAGCTGGCACGCTCGGGCGTGCGTGGTGCGCTCAAGACGGGCGAGGACGGTAAGAGCCGGCGGACCCGGTCGACCAGGCGGCGGCAGGATGCTCCGGATCTGCCTCGGCGGCCGGTCGACTCCCGCACGGTCGGCAAGGTGTTCCGCGGCCGGGACGGCCAGACCTTCCGGCCCTCGCTGTTCCTCACCCTGACGTTGGACTCCTACGGGCGGGTGCGTTCGGACGGGGCCCCGGTCAACCCCGAGTCCTACGACTACGTGCGGGCGGCCCGCGACGCGTTGCACTTCTCCAAACTGGTGGACCGGTTCGTGCAGAACCTGCGCCGCTTCGTCGGCTACGACGTGCAGTACTTCGCCACCGTCGAACCCCAACGCCGCCTCGCCCCCCACCTGCACATGGCCATCCGCGGCACCATCTCCCGCGCCGAACTACGTCAGGTCGTCGCGGCCACCTACCACCAGGTGTGGTGGCCACCGACCGACCGCGTCGTCTTCGAGGGCGAACGGCTGCCAGTCTGGGATGCGGCGGCCGGGCCAGAGGGCGGATACCTCGACCCGGCGACCGGGGAAGTCCTCCCCACCTGGGATGAGGCGCTAGACGCCCTCGGCGCTGACGCTGATGCCGAACCCCTGCATGTGGTGCGGTTCGGACGGCAGATCGACGCTCAAGGCGTCATGGCCGACACCCCCGACTCCCGCAAGCTCATCGGCTACCTCACCAAGTACCTGGTCAAGGGCGTCGCCGAATGCCACCAGGCCACGACCGACGCACAACGCGAACACGTCGACCGGATGGCCGAAGCACTCCGATTCGAGCCGTGCTCACCGACGTGCGCGAACTGGCTGCGCTACGGCGTCCAGCCCAAGAACTCCCGCAAAGGACTCACGCCCGGCTACTGCAAGGGCAAGGCACACCGCCGTGAGCATCTCGGCTACGGCGGCCGCCGCGTCCTGGTCTCCCGCAAATGGTCCGGCAAGACCCTCGCCGACCACAAAGCCGACCGTAAGGCGTGGGCGCTGGCCCGGCTGGCAGAGGCCGGAATCCCCGTCACCAACCCCACCAACCCGACCGCTGTGCACGTGTGGGAACGCGCCGGGCCCGGCGACCCGGATGTGAAACCGACCGAGCAACGGCTCTTGCTGCTGATCAGCGAACGCATCCAGCGGCGTCGTCAGCTCGACGCGGCGACCCACAACCCCACCCCAGAACTTTCGGCAACTCGGGAGGCAGCGTGAGCGGCAAGCGCGACGAACTCCTCACCGTCGACCAGGTGCTCGAAGAACTCGGCGGCATCTCTCGGCGGACCTTCTACCGGTGGCGTGAGATCGGGCGGGCTCCGGCCAGCTTCAAGCTGCCTAATGGTGAGATCCGCATCTATCGGAGCGATCTCGACGCGTGGCTCTGGTCGCTGCGGGAGGCGGCGTGAACACCTCCTACAAGGTCAAGTTCTGGGAGATCCGGCCGAACAAAGCAGGGCCGAAGTCGAGCAAACCGGGCAAGGTCATCTCATACACCGCGCGTTGGACGGTCGGCGGCCGTGAGAAGTCCCGGACGTTTGAGCGGTCCTCTCAGGCAAAGAGCTTCCTGTCTGATCTGCGGCAGGCGGCCAAGAACGGTGAGGCGTTCGACATGGACACGGGTCTTCCGGTGTCCATGCTCAAGGCAGAATCCGCGCGGACGTGGCTGGAGTTCGCGCGTGCCTACGTAAAGGCGCGTTGGCCACATGCGGCGGCCAAATCGCGTGAGGGTCTCACCGACACCATGACGGCCGTGACGCTCGTCTTGCTCAAGGATGCGCCGGGACGTCCGGACGCGTCGCTTCTGCGGGTGCTGCTTCGGCAATACGTCTTCGTCGCGGACGAGCGCCGTCCGGAGATCTCGCCTGATCTGGGGAAGGCGTTGCGGTGGCTGGAGGCGGCGTCCATGCCGGTCACGGCCCTGGACGAACCGCGGTTGGCGCGGAGTGCTCTAGAGGTCCTGGCGCTGCAGCTCGACGGCCAGCCGGCGGCGGCCTCGACCTTTCGGCGCAAGCGGGCGGTGTTCAAGCATGCGCTGGGCTACGCGGTCGAACTGGGGGACTTGGCGTCCAATCCTCTCGACCGGGTGAAGTGGCGTCCGCCGAAACAGAACGGGGTTATTGATCGGCGCGTCGTGGTGAATCCGGCGCAGGCTCGGGAGCTGCTGACGGCGGTGTCCTATGTCGGCCGGTCGCGTGGGCCTCGGCTGCGGGCGATGTTCGCGTGCATGTACTTCGCGGGACTTCGTCCGGCTGAGGCGGCGGGCCTGCGGCGGCAGGACTGCGAACTTCCGGCAACTGGCTGGGGCGTGATCACGCTCAAGAAGACCCGGCCTCAGAGCAACAAGCGATACACCGACTCGGGGGAGACCTTCGATGATCGGGGCCTGAAGCATCGGGAGGACGACATCGTCCGTCCGGTCCCGATACCGCCAGAGCTGGTGGCGATCCTCCGCGAACACCTCGACGCGTTCGGGACGGCCGATGATGGGCGGCTGTTCGTCACCAGTAGCGGTGCGTCGTTCTCCGGCTCGGCCTACGCGCAAGTCTGGAAGCGGGCCCGCGCCCTGGCGCTGACTCCCGACCAGGTCGAGTCACCCTTGGCGGCACGGCCGTACGACCTGCGGCACGCGGCCGTCTCGCTCTGGCTGAACGCGGGCGTGCATGCGCCCGAAGCGGCCGAACGCGCTGGGCACGGAGTCGACGTGATGCTGCGTGTTTACGCTAAGTGCATAGATGGGCAACGGGACGTCGCCAACCAGCGCATAGAGGACGCGTTGGCGGCATGACCAGCAAGCGCGGTGGAGAGGCTTCGGAGCGTCCGGGGCCTCTCTTCGCTTGTGTGCTGACCTGGGCAAACGTGGGCGAGGTCATTCCGCGTATATTCCGGGAACGGTGCTGTGCGGCTGCTTTCGGTGGCACATAGCTGCATCTGGACGAGCAAGATCAAGAAGCGTTCTTGCAGGTCAGCGCCGAGATGTGCTGGTGGGGTGGGCGCGCCCGGCAGGATTCGAACCCGCGACCGTCGGATTAGAAGTCCGAAGCTGTCTGAAGGCTCCGCACCCTCGTTCACCTGCGCGTACTCTCCGGCCGCACCGCCATCCGAACAAGATCATTCCG
>NZ_SMKT01000329.1 GCF_004348735.1 Actinomadura sp. KC06 | reverse complement strand
CCCCCGAAGAAGCGCATCCCCAAGAAGATCCCCCGCGGCATCAACGAACGCCGCCTGGAGAACAAGAAACGCCGCAGCGCGGTAAAACGCCAACGCACCAACCGCTGGGACTAACCGTCCTCCGGCGCTTCGTAGCGGGCGACGATCGCAGAGGCCCGGTCGCGCAACGCGATGCGCAACCACTGCGGAGCCAGCGCCTCCGCACTCATGGCGAGCTGCCAAAGCGCCCATTCGGCATGCCTCGGATCCTGAAAGGTGACCTCCATCCGCAGCCACCCGTCCGCGTCGGTTTCCTCGGTGAGGACGGCCAGCGCGGTGCCCACCAACTCCTCCCGCCGCGCCGGATTCACCCGCACCTCCACGGCGACTTGGTCGCCGCCGGTCCGGAACCGCGTGCTGCGTTCCTGCCACGCTTGGTCCAGATCGACCCGGTCTGGACGCTCCGCGGGTTCGTCGAGCTCCTCCGCGGCCAAGATCCGGGACATCCGGTAGGTGCGGTCCGCACCAGACCTCGTGGCCAGCAAGTACCCCTGCTCGCGCACGGTGACCAGGCCGATCGGGTCCACCGTCCGCCACTTCGGAGCCTGGTTCACAGCCGCGTACTGGATGCGCAGCTTGTGCCCGGCGAACACCGCACGCCGGACCTCGGCCACAACAGCGTCGGGCACATCATCCGTGACCAGCCGACGCGAGAGGAGGTCGGTCTCGGGGTCGATGAGCAGCCGCTGCGCCGCGTCGGCCGCGGTGTTCCGATAGCTCTCGGGAAGCGCGTCCACCACCTTGAGCATGGCCGAAGCGAGCGCCGAGCCGAGACCGAAAGCCTGCGCCCCCCGCCGCGATCCCGCGATCAGCAGGGCGAGCGCTTCATCATGATTCAGCCCGGTCAGCTCGGTCCGGAAGCCGGGCAGCAACGCGAACCCACCGTGCCGACCACGTTCGGCGTAGACCGGGACGCCGGCCGCGGACAGCGCCTCGATGTCGCGCAGGACGGTACGAGTGGACACCTCCAGCTCGCGGGCCAGCGCCGCCGCCGACAACCGACCATGCTGTCGCAGCAGCAGCACCAGCGAGACCAACCGGTCGGCGCGCATCCGAAAACTCTACCGAAATATACGACACAGGATGTCGTGATTTGTTGGCAGGCTCATCACCACGTGCTTTCAACGAATCGAATGGAGCTGATAGGGCTATGGAGCGAACGGCGGTCAACCCGTGGGCGTGGTCGGTGGAGCTGGGATACAACCAGGGCGAGATCGTCTCCGGGCACACCCGGACGCTGTACTGCGCCGGGCAGACCGCGATGAGCGGCGACGGCAAGCCCCAGCACGCCGGTGACATGGCGGCGCAGTTGGCGCTGAGCCTCGACAACCTGGAGGCCGTGCTCGGCGAGGGCGGGATGTCTCTGGCGAACCTCGTCCGGCTCAACGTCTACACCACCGACGTCGATCGGCTCTTCGAGCACTACGGCGTCCTGGCGTCGCGGCTGGGCGCCGCCGGGGTGGCGCCGTCCACGACGATGCTCGGGGTGACACGGCTGGCGATCCCCGACCTGATGGTCGAACTCGAAGGAACCGCCGTCGCGTGACGCGACCTCGCCGCCTCCGGCAGACCCGCCGGAGGCGGCGCAAGCAGCAGGCAGGCGATGATGCTCAAAATGGTGACGATCGGCGTATATGGCTTCGACGCCGAATCCTTCCTGCAGCAACTGCGGCAAGCGGACGTCCGCCTGCTACTCGACGTCCGCCAACGCCGCGGTGTCCGCGGCCCCGACTACGCCTGGGCGAACTCACTCCGCCTCCAGGCCGCCCTCGCCCAGGCCCGGATCGCCTACGAGCACCACCCCGAACTCGCCCCGACCACCGAACTACGCCAACTCCAGTACGCCGAGGACGACCGCCAAGGGGTCGGCAAGCGCTCCCGCCGCGAACTCTCCGCCGAGTACACCCACCGCTACACCACCGAGATCCTCGACCACGCCGACCTGACACCCATCGTGTCGGCAATGCCCAGCAACGGAACCGCAGCCCTCCTCTGCGTCGAACGCACCCCCGAGGCCTGCCACCGCTCCCTAATCGCCCAACGCCTAACCGAACACCACCCCCTCACAACCACCCACCTACACCCGCTGTAACACCGAAACTCCCCAACCGCCGTCCACCGGGCCTGCCCGCGACCACACGGACCAGCGAGTCTGCATGCTCTAGGCTGGCTTCATCACCATGCGGGGCCTCGTCGTCATAGGAACCCACCGGCGAGTGGACGTGGTCGTTCGCATCCCCGGTGTCAGCTGATCGCCAAGGACGGAACATGAGGGCATACGAGCGATTGCGCCCGACGGCGGTAGCCATCATGGAGCAACTGGACGCTTACGGCGTGGAGCTGGACGACCAGGGGGTTCACGTCATGATGAGTCCGGTCAACCGGCACGAGCTGGCGATCTCACGCCTGCTGCGGCAACTGCTCCCCCAAGTCGGGCCGGAAATGATCGCGCATTCCGGGACGCCGGAGATAGACGATCCCGCTACAGGCAGATTGCGCAGGCCCGACCTGGTCGTCGTCCCCGAAGCCGCACTGGCTCGGCCCGGCCTGACGTATCTTCGGCCGGAGGACGTGGAACTGGTCGTTGAAGTCGTCTCGGCGCCCAATCCCGAGAACGACTATGAGCACAAGGCGGCTGATTACCCCGCGATGGGGATCCCGACCTACGTGATCATCGATCCGCGCAAGTCGACCGTGACCATCCTCAGCGATCCCGGGCCCACTCCAGAGGGGACCCGCTACCGCACCCGGCACGATCATGTGTTCGGAGACCAGATCACCGCCGGCGGCTACGCGATCGACAGCAGCGCCTTCCTCCCCTACGAGGACGCCTGACCGCACGACCTTCCTCCCTCTAAGTGATCACCTGGACACAGAGAGTGTCGGGTCTGTGGGAAGATGTGACTCCCCCGTCCGGCGAACGCGCCGGGAAGATTGAGGAGAGGTAGCATCACCGTCATGGCATCGAAGCCCCTCGAACAGGTCACCCTCGCCGACCTGGCCACCAAGGACGACCTCAAGAAGCTTGCCACCAAGGACGACCTCAGCCGGGAGATCGGCTTGGTCAGGCGGGACCTCGGCTCGGCCGTCAACCTGATCATGGGTGAACTCGGCAAGCAGGCGGCGCGCCAGGAGGAGACGAGCAGGGTTCTGGCGCGGCTGGTGGCCAAGTCCGAGGGTGTGACGCAGTAGGAGCCCCTGCGCCCTAGCCCCCGGGAATCCATTCCCGGGGGCATTGTTGTGTCGGTGTGGGGCTGAGATAAAAGACGGCACTGATTGGAATAAATGGCGCGGTCTATATGGGTGCGCAATGGACACCCTGTGGCTTTGGCGTGATGATTGTGGAATGCGGCAGGGGACGTTTCATTACGCTACGGTCCGGCGGAGGAGCCTGGGTGGGCTGCTCGGGTATGCCAAGGAGCGGCTGTGCCTGGTTGTGTCCAATGTGCGCTTCCCCCCGTAGCGTGGAGACCTGAACCAGAGAGATGGTTGGGTCGTGGGAGACAAGAGACGCCGGTTCGATCCGGAGTTCCGTGAAGGAGCGGTGCGGATCGTCAAGGAGACCGGCAAGCCCGTCGCGCAGGT
>NZ_SMKT01000328.1 GCF_004348735.1 Actinomadura sp. KC06 | reverse complement strand
CGGCTCCCCCTGGCCCCTCCCCCTGACCGGATGACCGATGCGCGCTCTGCCTTTCGCCGTCTCTTTCACCGGGCTCGTCCTGATCGCCGGCTGCGCCGACGCCGGCAAGGCGGAGATGAGCGATCCGCCGACGGTCGGCCTGGACGGTTCGCCCGCCACCAAGGGGTTCGCGAAGGAGGGCTGGTTCGGGAGCGCGGACGGCCTGCACGCGCGCGTCGAGCTCAAGGGCGTCGAACGGCAGGCCGCCAAGGCGGTGCTGCGCTACACCGTGACGTCGCTGGACTCGGCCACGAAGTCCGTCCCGTTCGCCATCGAGCTGCTCGACCCGGTCGGGCGCAAGCTCTACAAGCCCACCGGGTCGACGAGCGGGGCCGCGTTCGCGCCGAACGCGACCCGCGAGATGGCGGCCGAGTACCCGTCGCTCCCGCCGGATGTGCAGAAGCTCACCGTGATCACGCCGGGGACGGCGGGCGAGTTCACGGGGATTCCGGTGGGGAGCGGCTCGTCCACGCCGGGTGGTTCCGTGCCGTCCGGCGGCTTTTCGTCACCGCCTGATTTCTCGCCGCCGCCCGGCTTCTCGCCTCCGCCTGGTTTCTCCCCGCCTCCCGGGTTCTCGCCCCCACCCGGGTTCTCGCCGCCGTCAGGAGGGTTCGGGGAGCCGGGCGGGCTGGCCGCGGGGCCGTCGTCGACGCCGTCCGGCGGGTTCGATCCGTACGCGGCTCACGCGCCGTCGCCGTTGTCGCCGACTCCGGCTCCGAACCAGACTTCGCGCTCTCCTGGGACGACGCCGTCCACCGGAAACACGCCGCCTCCTGGGGCCACGCCGCCGGGGCCCGGCGCGGGCGGCAATCCCGTCGATCTGTACGACATCACCGAGAGCGAGACCAGGGACGTCGCGTCCAGTGGCTCGAACATGACGGTCGACCTGCGCGCCGACGTGCTGTTCGGCTCCGGCTCGGCGAAATTGTCGAACCGCGCGAAGGCCGTCCTGGACGAGGCCGCGCAGCAGATCAAGGCGAAGGCCACCGGCCCGGTGACCCTCGCCGGGCACACCGACACCAAGGGCGACGATCCGCAGAATCTCAAACTATCGCAGCAGCGCGCCGACGCAGTGATGAAGGAGTTGAAGACGCGGCTCAGGAGCGGGTTCACCTTCACCGCGCGCGGCAAGGGCGAGACGGAGCCGGTCGCCAGGGAGGGCGGCGCGAGCGACGCCACGGCCCGCGCCCGGAACCGCCGCGTCGAGATCTCCTACCAGGTCAAACAGTCACCGGCAGACACACCCGGCGTGCCAGGCGGGCCTGGTGCAACAGGCGGGCCCGGCGCGACTGGAGGGTCGGGGACGGTGCCCGCAACGGCGGCGTTCCGTGCGCAGGACGGGAAGACGGTCGCCAGCCGCTCTGCGAACTTCGGCGCCGCGAAACGGCGCATGGACGTCAAGCCGTTCTACCGGGACGGCGCCTACATCGTCGCCGTGTTCGAGATCGTCAACGAAGGCCCCGGAGCCACCCCGCAAGACGCCTCCTACGCGCACGCGGACTACCCCGGCGGCGTGTTCACGTCCTTCTCCATCCAGCTCACGGGCGGCAAGGACGTGTACCGCGCCGTCCGCGTCGGCCCCAGGACGCCGAACAGCCCCAGCGCCTACGTCGACCCCGGACGCGCCGTGTTCCGCACCGCCGCGAACCAGCCCGTGCGCGGATTCGTCTACCTGCCCGCCCCGTCGGGGAACGTCACGTCCGTCGTCTTCGACGCGGGACCCTTCGGCAAGTTCGACAGGGTCCCCGTCTCGTAGGCGCGGACGCCCCGTCAGCGCAACCGCTGGACGGATTCGATACCGGGAACGGCCTGCGGCTCCGGCCGCGGGTTGACGATCGCGATGAATCCGTCGCAGTGCGGGCCGTCGAAGAGCGCCCACACCTCGGCGGTTCCCCGCTCGAAGGCCCGCCAGGCGTTGTAGCGGCCGCCGGTGTTCCTGCAGCCGACGCCCTCGAAGATCATGTCGGGCGGCCCGCTCGGATGCGCGCTCTCCCAGGCGTACAGGCTGCCGGCGGCGACCGTGCTGGACGTGTTCGTCCCAGATCGTGCTTCGGCGCCGGCGGCGGGCCCCACGGCTGCGGCAGCGGCGATGACCAAGGCCCCCAGGGCAATGACGGGTCGGTGGGTGATTCGCATGACGGCTGTCTCCTCCCGAGCGCTGGTCAAGTCCGCGCCCACCGGCCTCCCTATCCTGATAGTGAGCGACTAATTACACATAGTGAGAATGTTGCCAATAGAACACCGTCCACGCCGGACGCCGCCCGTGGGTCATTGCCGATCGCGTGACGTGTGATGGACGATCTGAACGGATAGTTAAAGAGCACGCACACGGATCGTCTGGCGGAGGTCATCGATGGGTCTCGGTGTCAGTGTTTTCACGATCACGCTCGGGCTGATCCTGAAGTTCGCGATCAAGCCGGATGCGATGACCGACCCGGTGGACATCCACATCATCGGCGTCATCTTGATCATTGTCGGCGGGGCGACGTTCCTGCTCCAGTTGCTGATGATGTCCCGCATGCAGCAGCGCGGGCCGCGGTTCCAATCGAAACAGCGTGACGAGCGCATGTACGACGGGGACAACCCGCCCCGCCCCTGAACATCCGAAACGGCAAGGGCCGGTGCCGCGGCGTGCGCGGCACCGGCCCTCTGACTCTCTCGCTCAGCCCCAGGCCAGCATGCGGACGGGGTCCTCCAGCATGGCGCCGACGTCGCGGAGGACCCGCGACCCCAGCTCGCCGTCCACGATCCGGTGGTCGAACGACAATGACAGCGTGGTGACCTTCCGGATCGCCAGCTCGCCCTCGTGCACCCACGGCATGTCGCGGATCTGGCCGAACGCCAGGATCGCGGCCTCGCCCGGGGTGAGGATCGGGGTCCCGGAGTCCACCCCGAACACGCCGACGTTCGTGATCGTGATCGTCCCGTCGGACAGGTCGGCCGGGGACGCCTTGCCCGCCCGCGCCTTCTCCGTCAGCTCTTGCAGCGCGCGGGCCAGTCCCGGCAGGTCGAGGTCCTGCGCCTCCTTCACCTTCGGGACGATCAGCCCCCGCTCGGTGGCGGCCGCGATCCCCAGGTTCACGTACCGCTTGACGACGATCTCCGCGCCGGACGGGCCGTCCACCCAGGTGGAGTTGACCTGCGGGTTCCGCGCCACGGCCGTGAGCAGCGCCCGCGCCACCAGCAGCAGCGGGGAGACCTTCACGTCCGCGAACTCGGGCAGCTCCCGGAGGCGTTTCACGGTCTCCATCGTCCGGGTCACGTCCACCTGGAGGAACTCGGTGACGTGCGGCGCGGTGAACGCCGAACCGGACATCGCCGCCGCGGTCGCCTTACGGACGCCCTTGACCGGCATCCGCTCCTCGCGCGCCCCCGCCTGCGCGGGCACGGCCGGCGCCGCGCCGGACTGAGCGGCGAGTACGTCGTCGCGGGTGATCGAGCCCTGCGGGCCGGAGCCGGTGATCGTCGCGAGGTCGATCCCGAGGTCCTTCGCCATCTTCCGGACCGGTGGCTTCGCCAGCGGCAACCCGTTGTCCACAGCCTGTGGACGAGCCGACGGCGGCGGGGCCTGCCGCGGGCTGTCTCTTATACACATCT
>NZ_SMKT01000032.1 GCF_004348735.1 Actinomadura sp. KC06 | reverse complement strand
GGGTAGGGGGCTGATCTCGGGGAGTCGGTCTCTTGCCTCGTCGTGGAAGCGACGGGCGAGCGTTAGTGCGTCTGCGTTGTCCGGTGTGTGGACGAAGACGGTCGGCGAACGTCCCTCACGCAGCCACTCGACGACCTTCTCGACCCAGAATCGCCATCCTTCGACCGTTTCCGCCGTGTCGTCCCGTCCCAGGTAACGGACGACCGGACGGTCGGTCAGCGCAACAGACCGCCGCGGAACACGCGGCTTCTTCGTCCACGCATCGCGTTCAGCGTCGCTGCCCGGACGCCTCTGGAAGAACACGGTGGTGTCGAACGGAACCCACTCGGCCCCGGCGCCGGCGAGGACCCGTTCAAGATCGCGCACGCATCCGGCGTCCTCGAAGAACGCGCGGTGCCGCACTTCGACCGCGTATCTGTGCTCCTTCGGGAGGCGACGCAGAAATCCGGCCAGCGTCCCGAGATCCGACGGGCCGAACGACCCCGGAAGCTGGACCCACAGCGCATGCGCCCGCGACGCCAGGGGCTCCATCGCGGTCAGGAACGTCCGGAGCTCGTCGTCGAATCCGACCAGCCGCCGCTCGTGCGTGATCGACTTCGGCAGCTTGACCACGAACCGGAAGTCGGGCGCCGTCTGCTCCGCCCACGACTCCACCGTGCCGCGCGACGGCGTCGCGTAGAAGGTCGTGTTGCCCTCCACCGCGTTGCACCAGCTCGCATAGGCACGCAGCCGCTCGCTCGGAGGCAACGGGTGCGGCAGGAAACGCCCTTGCCATGGCGGATGAGCCCACATCGCACACCCCACATGAAGCCGCATGAACCCGACGCTATCGAAATGGGCGCCTGACGGTGTCCGTGACCTGCGTCCCCGCCGGCGCTTGAACTCCGTCCGGCCGTGCGCCGTATCTCCTCGCACAGACCGGACCTTGGAGGACCCATGACCCGCCGTAACGCCACGAGGAAGACTCGTATGCGCACCGTGGTCACGTGGACCGCGGTGACCGCCGGATCCGCCGGCCTCGTGGCCGGCTCGCTGTACGCGGTCCGGATGCCGGACCAGTCCGGCGGCGGCCGGGAGGCCGCGCTCGCCGGGCAGCAGGCATCGAACACGCAGAGGAGATCGGCCGGCGCCCTGGCCGCCAAGCTGGCCGACCGGCTGGGGACGCGCACCGCCGGGGCGTACCTCGACTCGTCCGGCCGGCCCGTCGTCACGGTCACCAACAGCGCGGACGCCGCCATGGTGCGCGAAGCCGGCGCCGTGCCGAAGGCGCTGCGGAGAAGCCCGGCGACGCTGAAGCGGATCACCGCCGCTCTCCGGCAGTCGACGTCCGGCATATCGGGCACCGGCTGGGCCGTCGACCCCGCCACGTCCAAGGTGACCGTCTGGACGGACGATTCCGTCACCGGAGCGCGCATGGCCGCCGTCCGCCGGACGGCCCGGGAGATGGGACCGGCGATCCGCATGGTCCGCATCCCGGGACGCCTCCGCACCTTCGCTCTCGGCGGCGATGCGATCTTCGGCGGGGGCACCCGCTGCTCGCTGGGCTTCAACGTCAAACGGGGCGATCAGGACTTCTTCCTCACCGCCGGACACTGCGGCAACGTCGTGCGCACCTGGACCGCCGACCAGCAGGGCGGCCAGGCGCTCGGCACCACCGTGGAGAGCAGCTTCCCGGGGGACGACTTCGCGCTCGTCCAGGCGGAAGAGGCCGGGGAAGGCGCTGTCAACCTGTACAACGGCCAGTCGCAGGACATCACCGAAGCCGGTGAGGCCGTGGTCGGCCAGCGCGTTACGCGCAGCGGCAGCACCACCGGCCTCCGCGACGGCACCGTCACCGCCACCAACGCAACGGTGAACTACCCCGAAGGCACCGTCACCGGAGCGATCCAGACGACCGTCTGCGCGGAACCGGGTGACAGTGGCGGGCCGTTGTTCAGCGAAAGCACCGCTCTGGGCCTCACCTCGGGCGGCTCAGGCGACTGTCAGTCCGGTGGCGTCACCTTCTTCCAGCCGGTGAGCGAGCCGCTCGAGGCTTTCGGCGCCGAAGTCAGCTGACCCTCAGGCTCAAAGAGGCCGGTTCCGGCGCGTTCGGAACCGGCCTCTGAGCCGCTTTCGGACGACGGGCTCATGAACCGAGACCATCATCGTCCAGCGAAATCTCTTGGAGGAAATCTCTCGTCGAGCCGATGCGGTCGACCTGCCGATGCGGTCGACCTGCAACCTTCCTTGTGCCTCTCCTGGGTGGACGCGTTATCACCCGATGACGTCGAGCATCGGCAGCTGAGGTTGACGGGGGCGCCTCGCTGGCGCCTGTCCCTGCTGCCAATTCTCGAAAGCAATCTGCGTAAGTAGTTGGGCCCTGTCCCCGAGCCCGTGCGGACTGTTTGAGGATGCGTCGGAGAGGCAGAATCGAACTGACCCTGACCTGCTCGTCGTCCCGGGAGCAGTTGCGGGACGGGCGCCGCGACCCGGTTGACGTGTGGCTTGCGTCGCTCCGAGTGGTCTTCCCCCTCGGCCGTTGCGCCGGTAGGATTCCCGCGCTCGGTAAGCCTGGCTTGGACGATGTGGAGTCTGCGGTGTCAACGGACGATCCCTCGTATTCCGCGAAGTTCTCGGTTGACGTTCCGACGCCCGCGCGAATGTACAATTACGGACTCGGCGGCAAGGACAACTACGCCGTTGATCGCGCCGCCGTCCGGGCGATTAACGCGAGGTTCCCCGAGGCTCTCGACGCGACGCGGGCCAACCGGCTTTTCCTCTATCGGGTGGTTCGATTCCTGGCCAGAGACGCCGGGATCTCGCAGTTTCTCGACCTGGGCAGCGGATTGCCCACCCAGCACAACGTGCACCAGGTGGCGCAACAGTTCCGGCCGGACGCACACGTGGTCTATGTCGACAACGACCCCATCGTTTTGACGCATGGCCGGGCCGTGCTGGCCGAAAACGAGTACACCACGGTGATCGCACAGGACATGACCAAGCCCGACGAGGTGCTCGATCATCCTGAGGTGCGACGCATCATCGACTTCACGCAGCCGGTCGCCGCCCTGTTCTTGTCGGTTCCGCACTCGATCCCCGACGATGAGATGGCTCGGCACACCATCGGCACCATCACGGACGCGCTGGTTTCCGGAAGCTACGTCGCGCTGTCCCAATTCGTCGGCGCCGACCAGCAGACGGCCGACGAGTTCACCGCGATCATGCACAGTGTCGGCATGAAATGGAGAAGCCGGACTCCCGACCAGGTCAAGGCATTCGTGAGCGGATTGGAACCGGTCGAACCAGGAATGGTCAACGTCATGGACTGGCGTCCCGATCCCACGCAGCCGCCACTGGACCCGGTCGATCCGGCCTTGCAGTCCGATATCGGCGCATCGACCGAACGCGAACTCGCCAGAGAATTCGGCGGAGTGCTCCGCAAGCCTTGACCCTCGTGCTTCGTCCAACCCTCGACCGATCGGCTGACGCCACGCGCCGTGTGCTCGGCTATCCGTCGGCGGCGCTCGATGCGGTCGGTAGCGCTGCCGCCACGTGCCAGTCGGGTCTCAGCGACCGGCGACAGACCGGACGCCACCGATGTGGCGGTCACGATGAACGGCCGAAATAGGTAGGGCCACCTAGAGTTCTCCGGATTGATACCTCGCTTGCCGCGTCCCATCGTGGTGGCGCCATCGCCGAATTGGTCGTGGCATCGCACGAGTAGAGGAAGCAGCGAGGATGGATGGTCGCCACGTCGCCGTCCCCAGAGCGCCACCAGTCTGGACGGCCGACCGCCGGGAACGACCCGACGAACATCCGTGCGTCGAATCCGGCGTACCGAACGACGTCTCGGTGATTCTGCTTGGCCGTCTGGTCGGCGGCTGGGTGAGCGGCTGCTGATCTCGAGGAGGAGCCGCCGGGGTGCCGCCTAACCGCACCGGAGGGCCGCTCGGTCTCGTCCGGGATCGAGGCTGCGGACGTGCAGGGTCGCCGACGAGCTCGCCGCTGCTCGACCTGGTCGCGCGCGACGTCGGCACGCGTGTCGGGTTCGGACGTCATCGCCTGCAAGTACAGGTCGGGGTTATTCCGAAGAAGAAAAAATGCGCAGTGTCCCCACACTCACTGAGGACGATCCTCTCCAGATTGTCCCTGCCGGGCCGTTCGATCAGGCGCTCAAGGCAGCGATTCAGGCAAGAGGGCTCAGCCTGGAAGCACTGAGCCGCCGACTGCAAGCGCTGGGCAGTCCGGTCAGCGTTGCGTGCCTCAGTCATTGGCAACGTGGCCGCAACAGACCTGAGCGCGCCGATTCTCTGAAAGCCGTCCGGGGGCTTGAGGAGATCCTGGGACTTCCACGTCATTCCCTACTGACGCTCCTGAAGACGAAGGCTCGAGACTCGGCACCACAACTCCCACTGGACGAGCTGTGCGAGCAGCCCCGCGTCAAGGGGCTGGTGGACGCCATCGGTACCCGGACCAACGGCCAAATGGTCGGCCTGAGCCTGCACAGCCAGTACCTGCTGGGACGGAACGGGCAACTTCTCCAGACCCGGACTCGCATGGTGTTCCAGGCCCGGCAGCGCGGCGCCGACCGTTGGATCGCCGTCTACAGCCACCAACATGGCCTCCTGCCTTCTGCGCGCATCGCCGAAGGATGCCGCTTCGGCCGGACGCGAACCGATGCCGTCGGCGCGATCGCTACCGAACTCCTCTTCGACCACCCGCTCGCCAAGGGCGAGACCTACCTGCTGGAGTACACCTTCACGTTCGACGAATCCGGACCGCCCATGACCGGTGACGGACGCGCATTCCGCATCCCGATGCATCAATTCATGCTTGATATCCGGTTCCACCCCGAGGCCGTCCCGACGCGCTGCTACCGCGTGTGGCGGCCAGACGGCCGAACCCCACTGCAAGACAGAACACAACTGCGGCTGTCCCTGTACAACAGCGTTCACTACCTTGATTTCGGCCTCGACGCTGGTTACCACGGAATGCGCTGGGAGTGGGATTGACCCAACGCCGAACAGCACCCGCAATCCCCGTGGAGTGAGCCCGGCCCTGGCGCGTGCGTCACGTCCCTTCTCGAACGCTCAGCGCGCCGAACTCACCCACCAGAGGACCGCGCCGCACGCCCGACACACGCGCCGCCGGGCCACGACCGCGCCGATCGTTGCGGTCGACTTTGACCTGGACCTGATCGAGAGCCGGATGGTCGACGCCACACCCAAGAGCTCATCGACTGGCCCACCCTGTACGTCTGAGTCGTCCGTGCTGGTACCCCGGCAGGTGGGTGGGCTCGCTTGCTGAACACCTCCTGAGCGTGGGCGACGGCGATGAGGGTGCGGCGCGTTCACAGTTCGGCAACCGTCGCGGGCATGGGCCGCGTCCAGCCTTGTTCTGTTGCGCTGTTGGACGGCGGTGTGCTTCTGTGAATGGGCTGATCGGGAGGACGCAAGATGGTGAAGTTTCGGACCACGATCGAACTGGGCGGTAAGACCGCGACCGGTTTCGAGGTTCCGGCCGGCGTTGTCGAACAGCTGGGGGCGGGCAAGAAGCCGAAGGTGAAAGTGACCATCGGTGCCCACAGCTACCGCAGCACGGTCGCCGTCTACGGCGACCGGTACATGCTGCCGCTGGCCGCCGAGAACAGGACCAAGGCCGGCGTCGAGGCGGGAGACGAGACCGAGGTCGCTCTCGAATTGGACACCGAGCCACGGGTGGTCGAGGTTCCCGAAGACTTCGCGCAGGCACTGGCCGCTGAACCGGCGGCGCAGCAGACCTGGAATGGCCTGTCGTACAGTAACCAGCGGTATCACGTGCTGCAGATCGAGGGCGCCAAGACCGAACAGACCCGGCAACGGCGAATCGCCAAATCGGTGGACACGCTCAGCCAGGGCAAACAACGCTGACCCGGGCGGATTCGGGGACAGCGGAATATCCCACTTCCGCGGACGACTTATTCGGTCTACCCCCTCACGGATGCTTCCATTGGGTTCCACTCGTCGGCCTCCGCACTGCCGTGATGATCCGTTGCCCTGGTCGCCGTTGCGCGCCGCGTCCCCGACCGCGTTGCCGCCGGGCCGGTGCTGTCCAGCGCGCACGCGGGACTGGACCAGGCGCTGTGGGACATCGCCGGCAAAGCCTGCGGCGTCCCGGTGTATTCGCTGCTCGGCGGCCCTGTGCGCGACCGCGTCCGCATGTACGCCTGGGTCGGCGGCGACGAGCCCGCGGCGCTCGCGGACGGCATCGCGGCCCGCCTGGAACACTGGTTCACCGCCGTCAAGCGCACGTCACAGGCGATTCTGCTTTCACTTGAGCGTGGTGAACCAGCGGATGATCTGAGCGGTGCCTGCGACATTGGACCCGAGGTGGCGGGAACCGCCGTAGAGGGTGTCGCCCACGTCGATGACGGGAGCGTTGACACCGCGCTCGCGGAGCCGAGCGGCGCAGTGGTCGGTGTTGACGGTCGTGGCCTGCTCGTCGTCGGCGATCTTGTAGAGGCGGATCGGGACGCGGGGCGTCCAGGCGGTGCAGACCTCGGCGTCCACGCGCAGGGCCTCGGCGAACGTGCCGGACGGACGGTGCAGCATCGCGAGGCCGCGCCGCGTGAGGAGGTCGCCGAGTGTGTCCGGCAGGGCGTCCACCACGTCCGGCCCCGGGGTGGTGCCGTTGAAGAGCTTCTCGACGCGGCTCGCGTGAGGCTCCTGGAAGACGTCCGACGGCGTCTCGTAGAGGCCGCCGTGAATCCGGTTCCACGCGGTGAAGAGGTAGGAGACGTAGACGGCGGCGACTTCCGGTGGCACGTCGCCCTTCAGCAGGGCGGGGAGTTCGGCGCCCTCGAAGTCGTAGGCGCCGCTGATCGGGGCGACCGCGCGGATTCCGAAGCGAGGGTCGGCGCCCTCCTGCAGCGCGCGGGCCAGGCCGAGGGCGGACGAGGCGCCCTGCGAGAACCCGGTGGCCAGCACCTCACCGTTCAGAACGCGTCCGGTGCGCGGCACGAACTGCCGCGCTGCGCGGAGCATGTCGAGCGCCGCCGAGACCTCGGACGGCACATGCTTCCAGGGATGGAGGCCCGGGCCCTTGCCGAGACCGAGGTAGTCGGGAGCCACTGCGGCGAAACCGGCGGCGCCGTAGGTGACGGCCGGGCCGGGGCCCCAGACGTCGCCGGACGTCGAAGGTGCGTCCGGCTTGTAGATCTCCGTTCCATGCGTGAAAGAGACCGTCTGGAGCCTGCGGTCGCCGCCGCGGGGCAGGACGAGGAGGCCGCTGGCCGTGGTCGCGCGGCCGCGGGTGTCAATCGTCCGGTAGACGAGGCGGTAGGTGTCCACGCCGTACCGGACGGACGAGTCGTCGAAGTCCTCCGTCGCCAGCCACGCGCGCACCTGGTCTGCGGACATGGTTCGGAGATGGGTCGCGGAGACCAGATGTCCTCGCGCGGCGGCCTGGTGGGTGAGGGTGGGACGGTCGAGAGAGGTCGCCGAGGCGGCGGGCCCGGCGCCGACACCGGCGGCGGTGGTGATCGCTGCGGCGGCCGCCAGGCCGGCGGTGAGGCGTGCTGCGGTGCGTGTCATGGGATTCACCCTTCTCGCGGGCCGGTCGAACCCGCATCCCGCCGATGAGTGATCTCGAAACTGCTACCCGAGACCCGCACAGCACGCAAAGTCCTCCGGGTGGCTCAACCAAGGCCGCGCTCCTGAGCGCGCCGGGTGAGGCCGTGCACCCCTGGAGTCGGGTCCAGCCCGTGGACGTTCCGATGCAGCCGCACGGCCAACGCGGCGGCACTCAGCCCCAGCAGCGCTCGGCCTCAGCGGCGGCCGATGCGAGATGTAGCGGCCCGCCGCGACGAAGTTCTGGTGGTCATGCCGCTGGGGATCAGCGGCGTCTGGAACGTCCGCGCGATCCCGGCGCGGGCGATCCCGTCGGCCTCAGCGGGCCGGCGGTATCTGGCCGCCATTTACCGGTCAAGCTTTTGATGCGACACAGGACCCCTGATTGCGCGGGCATGGTGCTGCAGGAGAGCAACCGCGGGGTCGGACGATCTGTGTTGCGACGATCGTGGTAAATGGCTTTGTTGAGCATCCTGTTGGCCCTGGGCATAGGGGTTCCGGTTCGAATCCCGAGCGCGTCCGCGACCGTCTTCTGACGGTTCGGGGCGTTTGATGGCGCACCCATGGGGGAGTCGATGACGGCCTTGTGCCTGATCCACTAGAGCGTCCATAAATGTCCGCGCACTCGACGGATGGCAGGCGATTAGACCGGGACGCTTTGGCTCTTCCGGCCAGTGCGTGATCTTTGGTAGAGGTGTACTCTCCAATCGTGAGCATCAGGACACATAGCGCGACGGAGGAGGCGGAGGATCTTTTCCTTCGCTGCGGGGAGAGAGTGGGGCTCCGCAGGGTCGCCGCCATCGATCAGGACGCCTTTGTCGAACTGGCGCGGGGGAGCGAGTCGCACTTCCGTCCCTGGATCCTGGCTCCGAAGACCGCGGACGAGTTCGACAGGTACATCAAGCGATTCGATCAAGTCGCCGCGGACGGGTTCGTGCTCTGCCTGCTGGCCACGAAGGCCATGGTCGGGTTCGTCAACATTAACGAGATCGTCCGCGGGCCGTACCAGCGCGGGGTCATCGGCTACGGGGCTTTCGTGTCCGGTACCGGACACGGTTACATGACCGAAGGGCTACGGTTGCTGCTCCACTACGCGTTCACCGATCTGGGCCTGCATCGCGTCGAGGCCGACATTCAGCCGGCGAATTTCAAGTCCCTCAACCTGGTCAAGAGATTACAGTTCCGGAAAGAAGGATACTCACCGAACTTTATCAAGATCAATGGCAGATGGATGGATCACGAGCGCTGGGCGATCGTCAAAGGCCAAATATGACGCAGTCCTGTCGGTCACAGTAGGCGAAAAGCCCTGTAGAGCTGCATGAGTTCGTGATTCCACGCTTCCCGGCCGGCTTCCTTCCGGTCGATCGCCTCACCGTTTCCCGCGCCGCCCTCGTTTCGATGGACGGCGACCCGCTCGGCCATGGCCGCGGTGTCCGGGTGTTCCTCCCCGAGCACGACGCGGTAGCGCTCCAACGTCTCGTCCTCCAGGCGCCGGGCCTCCTCCGTTTCGTGAAGCTGCCGCAGATATAGGGCGAGGCTTCTGGCCACGAGCAGCGTCTGCGGATGGTCCTCGCCCAAGGCGCGGCGGCACATTTCAAGAGTGTCCTCCGCCAGGGTGCGCGCCGCCTCCACCTGCCCCGACTCGCTCAAGTGGCCCGCCATGATGCCCGCCGAGTTCAACGTATCGGGATGCTCGACGCCCAGCACCTCGCGGCGCCGTCCGTGGATTTCCTCCACCATCGCGCGGGCCGTGCCGAGGTCGCCCAGGGTGTACAGGTCGATGGCGAAGTTGTAGGCGACACCGAGGGTGGAGCGCGCATTCTCCCCCAACACCTCCGTGCTGCGGCGGAACGTCTCCTCGTTCAAGGCGCACGCTCTTTCCGCCGCCCCCAGCGCGTAGAGGTCCGTGGCCAGGTCGGTGGCCGCCTTGAGCGTCCGCGGGTCGTCCGGGCCGAGAATGCGGCGGCACCGTGCCAGGCAGTCCTCGTTCAGCCGCTGAGACTTCGCGTACAAGCCGAGCCGCTGATAGACGTAGGCCAGCTGCATGCTTATTTCCAGGCAGGTCGCGTGGTCCGGGCCGAGGGCCTCCTGCCAACACGCATAGAAATGCTCCGCGACGGGAAGCGCCGTCTGAGTCTGCCCGCTCGAGACCAGATAGCGGACGACGCCGGTCGCCAGCAGGCGGAGCGGATCATGAGGGCTCGTCGCGGGATCCTGGCTCAGGACGTGCGGGACGAGGACGGCCCAGTCCGGCCATGTCTCCGGCTTGTCGGTCGTCCTCGGCTCGGCCGCGACGAGGAGCCCGGCGATGACCGCCTGGTACGCCGCACGCTGCGCCCGCGTCTGATCGCGGATGACGGCGGCGGTGAGGCGGTGCAGGCGCAGCTCGTTGCGGTCGATGCGCGCCAGGCCGTAGCGCGTGATGGCCTCGAAGGCCCGGCTGACCTTGAGGACGCCCGCCGGAAGCGCCTCCAGCGCGTCCGCGAGGTCCTCGCCCGCCGACCGCGGCGACGCGTAGAACCAGGCGGCCGGAATCGGCTCGGACGCCAGATAGGCACAGGCCCGGATCACCGTCTCGCCGCCGGCCCTGGCCGCCGCGAGCCGTTCCAGCGCGAGGGACGTCGCGGCGGCGAGCGACGCGGGATACGAGATCGGCCGCCCGCGGCTGAGCACCTCCGTGGCATGAGCCTCCAAGGAACGCTCGTACTGGGCCACGGTCACCCCGCTGGCGAGGACACCGGCGGCCTGGACGAGCGCCAGCGGCAAATCCCCGAGAATTTCCGCCAGGTGCGCGGCCTCACTGGGCGACAGACGGGGGACGAGGTTATGCAGAAGCCGCACGGATTCTTCGCGCGTGAACACTTCTACCGCGATACGGGTACCAGCTTCGGCCCACGCTGAATTTCTGGACGTGATGAGCACGTGCCCGCGCCCGCCGGGAAGATAGTCGATTATCTCCGCCGGATCTTCAGCATTGTCGAAGACCAGCAGCCATCTCTCCGATTTGTGCAGCTCCGCCAAAGCGCGGTGGGCGGTGACCGTCTGATCGGTCACCGGCGCTCGCACGTCCAACTCGGTCGCCAGCGCCGCCAGCTGACCAGTGATCAATTCGCTCTGCTCGGCATCGATGACCCAAACGGCGTCATAGTCCGAGGCGAATCGGTGCGCGTACTCGATCGCTGTCTGCGTCTTTCCGAAACCGCCTCCGCCGTAGAGGACTACCACTCCGCTGATCGACACGGTCAACGCTTCGCGAATCTCCACGAGCAGCGAGTCCCGTCCGGCGAAGGACGCGTTTCGAGCGGGGACCCGCCACACTTGCGGCCCGGCGCCGGGCAGCCGCGGCCCCAGCCCGCGCGGGACGCCGCTGCGCCCTGGGCCGGGGAAGACCGGGCTGCTCGCGGGGTGCCCGGGCTGCTCCACGAGCTCCAGCAGACGGCGTCGCGCCTGGTCCTCCTCCAGACCGAAGAGGTCGAGCGTCGTCATCGCCCGCAACGCGGCGGGGAATCTCTCCCTGGGAAGGTTCTCGATCCGTACCGGCACCAGCCGCGGGCCGTACTCCTTGATCGCGATTGTGGACGTCCACTCATCGGTCGTGAAACGGTCCTGCTCGAAGTACGACGCGGAGAAAAGGGCGAGCACCTGGTTTGCGGAACGCAGCGCTTGGTCCATGCGGAGCACGAAGTTCTCGCCCGGTCCCCAGTCCCACACATCGAGTTCCACATCGTGTTCCGCCTGTTCGAGCTGCCAGCCGATCCACTCGGCCCACAGCCGGTCAGGTCCGGCGTAACTGATGAAGAATCTCTTCCGACCTGCGTCGTCGGTCGTGCTCACGCCGTCAGGATCGCCTAACAGCAGAAGTGCCGCCAGTCAGAACGGGTTGAGCGGCCGTATCAGGTCAGTTCCCGCCAGTGTGACACGCGGGGTTGACGCATTCATTCGGGCCGAAACGTCGCCGAATGGATCAAGCGGGTTGGCCGCGATGCAACTTTCATTCTGCCTTAGCCTGACTACGCCATGCCATCCGGTCCGATTCCGGATGAGGCCAAACACGTCGGGCGGCAGGCGCGGGCCGGTCGGCGTGCGTGGAACGTCAACTAGCGTGCGGTGAAACACAAGAGGGCCTGCGGACGGTGATCGATACATTGACCGGCGTGGAGCCCGGGAATGACGACCAGCCTATCCGTGAGATGAGCGCACCGAGCGCGACCGGACAGGTCGTGACCGTCACCGGGCCTGTCGATCCGCGTTCCCTCGGGCACACGGTCACCTCCGTCCACCTGGTCAGCGACCTGAACGGCCTCTCCGAAGCCGACGCGAACGGTCTCTCCGAAGGCGGCGCGAACGGCGTCTTCGAGGCAGGCGTGGACGAGGAGCCTGTGAGCATGGAGCTGCTCGGCGCGCTCGCCCTGGGCGCGCTGAACCGGGACGACCGGCGGCTTACGGCGGCGGACGTCCGTCCCGAGCTCGCCGACTTCGCCGCCCTGGGCGGCGGTGCCGTCGTCGAGGTGACCGGCGCCGACCTCGGCCGCGCGCCGCGGGTGCTGGCCGACCTCGCCCGGGCGACCGGGGTCGCCGTGGTGATGGGGTGCGGCGGATACTCCCCGTCCCGGACGCCCGGACTCGCGGACAGGACGGTCGAGAGCCTCACCGCCGAGATCATCGGTGAACTCCGTGAGGGCGTGGACGGCGTCCGGGCGGGCGTCATCGGTGAGATCGAGGGGCTGGACCCCGATCGTCCCGCCGACCGCGTCCTGGTCGCCGCCGTCGCGCACGCCGCCCGGCGCACCGGGGCCCCCGTGCTCATCGACCGCGCCGCGACGGCGGCCGCCACGCACGGGCTCCTCGACCTGATGGACGCGTCCGGCGCCGGCCTCGGCCGCGTCGCCGTCGGGCACTGCGACGGGCTCGCCACCGACGCCGACGCCCTCGCCCGGCTCGCCGATCGCGGCGTGTTCCTGCAGTTCGACGGGCTCGGCCGCCTCCCGACCGTGAACCGCGAGGTCGACGACCAGGACGTCGCCGCCGCCGTCCTGGACCTCGCCGAGCGCGGCCACGCCGAGCAGATCCTGCTGTCGCCTCGCGTCGCCCGCAAGATCGACCTCAAGGCGTTCGGCGGCGGCGGATACGGTTTCGTCGCCGAGCAGTTCGTCCCCTACTTGGGGTATCTGGGGGCGGACGAAGCCCTGCTGAGCACCCTCACGGAGTCGAATCCGCGCCGCTGGCTGACCATGACGGAGGGCCGCGGATGAAGCGGATGAAGCCGATGGACCTGCCGTCGGCCGTTCCCGACCTCGCCGGTCAGGTGCTCACGGTCACCGGGCCGGTCGATCCTTCGGCCCTCGGCCCGACGCTCATGCACGAGCACCTCTTCGTCGACCTGCGCCGTCCGGCCCACGCGCTGCGTCCGGGCGAGGACTCCCCGCAGGCGCGGGAACCGCTCACCCTCGCCAACCTGGCCCGCACCAGGCACGGGGCCGTCAACGCGGACAACGACGTCCTCGCGGACTTCGACGAGATGCTCGCGGAGGTGCGCGAGTTCCAGCGCGCCGGCGGCGGGACGGTCGTGGAGGTGACCAACCTCGGCATCGGCCGCGATCCCGGCTCGCTGCGGCGGATGTCGCGGGCGAGCGGGCTCCACATCGTGATGGGCGCCGGCTGGTACACGCCGACCTTCCACCCGCCCGACATGGACGAGCGGACCGTCGACGACCTCACCGCCGTGATCGTCCGCGACATCGTGGACGGCGCCGACGGCACCGGGATCCACGCCGGGATCATCGGCGAGGTCGGCGCGGAGTGCGCGCCGCTGACGTCCGGCGAGCTCAAGAGCGTCCGGGCCGCCGGGCGGGCGAGCCGCATCACCGGCGCTCCGATCACGTTCCATGTGGGCGGGGTCGGCGAGGAGAAGTTCACGGTCCTCGACATCCTGGACGAGGAGGGCGCGGACCCGTCCAACGTCGTCATCGGCCACGCCGGGACCTTGGCCGTCGACCTGCCCTTCGCGCGGCGGGTGCTCGCGCGGGGCGTCTTCATCGAGTTCGACTTCCTGGCCTCGCCGGGCAGCCCGTGGGGCCATCTCGTGCTGCTCGGCGACCACAAGATGGCCCGCGGCATCGCGGACCTGGTGGAGGACGGGTACTCCGGGCAGATCCTGCTCGGTCACGACGTCTGCCAGAAGATCCAGCTCAAGCGCTACGGCGGGCAGGGCTACAGCTACATCCCCGACCATTTCCTGCCGGCGCTCCGGCGCCTCGGGGTTCCGGACGAGGCCGTCCACAAGATCATGGTGGAGAACCCGGCCCGCGCGCTGACTTTCACCGCCCCGGCCCCCTGACGAGCGCGGCCGGGCTCAGTCGGCCAGGGCACGGCGCAGGGCGGCGCCGAGTTCGGCGATCTGCCGCCGCGACACCGCAGACCAGCTCCACCTGCACCACAGCAGCGTCGCCCGCCGCCTCGAACAGATCGGACGGACCCTGGGCGCCGACCTCACCGAGCCCGCGGGCCTGACGCGGGCCAGGCTCGCCCTCACCGTGTGGCGGCTGCTCCGCGACTGACGAGTGGTCGGGCGTCAGCGCGGGGCGAGGCCGTCGAAGATGATCCCGAGCGCGCGGGAGCGGACCGGCTCGTCCAGGCGGAGGTGGGCGGCGGCGCGGGAGGCGCCGACGAGGAGCGCGTAGACCTCGTCCAGGCGGACGTCCGCCCGGACCGCCCCGGCGTCCTGGGCCCGACCGAGCAGGACGCCGACGGCCTCGCGGAGGTCGCGCGGCCCCTGGGCCGCTCTGCCCTCGGCGTCGCCGCCCGCGTCGGTGAACGCCTCGATGATGGCGAGCTTGCCCGCGGCGTCCGCCACGAGCCGGCGGAAGAAATCGAAGAACGCCCGGCCCGGATCGGCCGAATCGGCGAGGCCCCGCGCCTCCCCGCACAGGCGGTCGAAATGCTTCACCAGAACCGCTTCCACCAGCACCCGCTTGGTCGGGAAATGGCGGAAGACGGTGGCGATGCCGACTCCGGCGAGCCGTGCGACCTCCTCGGTGGAGGCCGCCGAGCCGCCCTTGCCGAACACGTCCTCCGCCACTTCCAGGATCCGGGCCCGGTTGTCGCGGGCGTCGGCGCGCGTGGGTTCCATTGACATCCGAAGTCTCCACTCCGTATATTCGGAGTCTCCACTTCGGAAGCCTACCGTGTCATCGGGAGGGATCATGGCGCCCAGTCCTCGCGAGGTGTTCCTCGAGCTCGTGTGGGGAGTCTCGGAAGGCCGCTGGGACGAGCTGCCCGACCTGTACGCGGAGCAGACCCGCGTCGAGCATCCGTTCTCGCCGTTCGAAGACGGGCCGATGCGCACCCGCGAAGAACTGCGCGAGCACTTCGCGGCCGGCAAAAGCCTGCCGCCTCCCCGCCAGGAACCGGCCGACATCATCGTGCACGAGACCGCGGATCCGGAAGTCATCGTCGCCGAGTTCGCCTACCGCGGGACGACCGAGACCGGGGAACCATTCCGGGTGCCGTGCATATTCGTCCTCCGCGTCCGCGACGGAGAGATCGTCGCCTCCCGCGACTACATCGACCACATTTCTTCAGCCCGCCGCCGCGGCGCACTCGACGATTTCATCCAGGCCATCCCTCACTCCACCTCGTAGTCAGGGGTGATCCGCGCCCGGTAGAGCCCGGTGAACGGCGTGGCGCCGGGCGCCACGCTGAGGACGGCTGACTTCACGCGGGTGGCGACCCGACTCACCCTGGACGGGTTGAGCGGTGGTGGCGCCATAGGCTGCGGGCCGTCACCGTTCCGGCCGTGAGGACGCCGAAGGCGGCGGCGATCCACCAGATTCCGATCCGGTCGATCCAGTCGGACAATGCGCCTTGGATCTCGGTGGCGGTCCGGACGACGGGGGAGTCGGCCTCGGCGCCCGCGTTGACGCGTGTCTCGTACCAGCCGTAGTAGGCGACGTAGGCCCCGGCCAGGAGCAGCAGGGCACCGCTGACGCGGGAGACGTACGGCAGGATCCGGCGGGTGCGCGCCACGGCGGCGTCGTGCGCCAGCGCCACCAGCATCGACAGGAACCCCACGACCAGGCCCATGCCGACGCCGTACGCGGCGAACGCCGCCAGCCCGGCGACGATGCCCGTCCCGTCGGACACCAGCCCGGTGACGGCCAGGAACGGTGCGATCGTGCAGGACAGGGACGCGACGGCGTACGAGGCGCCGTATCCGTACAGCCCGGCCAGCGAACCCGACAGCCCGCCCGCCTGGAGGCGCGGCAGCCGGAGCATCAGTTCCCGCCCGGTCACCAGCCATCCGCCGAGCGCGACCAAGACCAGGCCCATCACGATGGTGACCCAGGGCAGGTACTGGTGGATCGAGCTCGTCAACGCCGAGATCAGCAGGCCGAAGGCGCCGAAGACAGTAACGAACCCCGCGGTCATCGCGGCCGACAGCCGCAGCGCCCGCCAGACGCCGCCCGCCCCGGGCGCGGCGATCAGCAGCGTCAGGTAGGACGGCAGGAGCGCGAAGCCGCACGGGTTGAACGCCGCCACCAGCCCGGCGGCCAGCGCGAGCGAGATCTCCTCCATCGACCGGTCAGCCGAGGAGTTCGCCGACGTGCCGGTTCAGCTCGGACTCCCCGAGCGGTCCGGAGTCTTTGCTCGTCGTCCCGTCGGGCTTCATGAACAAGAAGGACGACTGCGAGGTCACCTTGAAATGGGAGTACACCTTGCCGGTCCGGTCGTCCAGGTGGGTGAGGTTCTCGGTGCCCGTCCGGGAGACGAAGGCGCGCAATCGGCCTTTGTCCTTCTCCAGCCCTCCGATGCCGACGAAGGAGACCCTGCCCTTGAATTTCTCGGCGACCTTGGCGACATCGGGGCCTTCGGCGAGGCACTTGGGGCACCAGGGGGCCCAGAACCAGAACACCACGGGCTTGCCCGCCAGACTTGTGCCGTCGAAGGCGTCACCGGCGAGCGTCTCGCCCTTGAACCGCAGCGTCTGGGGCGCGTCCTGGCCCGCAGGGCTCTGCGCAGCGGGGCTCCGGGACGCGGAGGCCGTCGGTTCGACGGCGGTCGTCTCATCGCCGGCGCCCCCGCATCCGGCGAGGAGCGACACCGCACTGATCACGATCGCGAGCGCCTTCTTCATGCGGGTCACGCTAATGGACGGCGCGGTTCCCGGTTCTTACGAAGAGATAACGTCCGCCTGTCCGTAATCAGCCCGTAAGGACGGCGATCCTCCGCAGAGATCGAGCAAAGTGACAGGCTCAAGGCGCTAGGGGGTTAATTGCCATTTCCCAGACTTTGGGAGGTCGATTGTGCGTAGTTACGTCGCGGAGTTCATCGGCACATTCTTCCTGGTCTTCACCGTGGGCTGCACCGTCCTGGCGAAGGCTCCGTTCGCCCCGCTGGCCATCGGCGCGGTGCTGATGGTCATGGTGTACGCGGGCGGGCACATCTCCGGGGCCCATTACAACCCGGCGGTGACGCTGGCGGTGCTCCTGCGCGGCCGGATCCGCTGGACGGACGCCGCCGCCTACTGGGCGGCCCAGCTCATCGCGGGCGTCGTCGCCGCCATCGCCGCCCGGTACGTGGTGGATCCGGGCGAGATCGCGGAGCTGTCGCCGTCCGGCCGCGCGCTCGGGACGGCGCTCCTGGCCGAGGCGGTGTTCACCCTCGCGCTCGCCTACGTCGTCCTCAACGTGGCCACCAGCCGGGACCACCCGGACAACAGCTTCTACGGGCTGGCCATCGGGTTCACCGTGGCGGCCGGCGCCTTCGCGGTGGGCGGCGTCTCCGGGGGAGCGTTCAACCCCGCGGTCGCCACCGGCGCGGCGACGATGGGCGTGTTCGCCTGGACGAAGCTCTGGATCTGGCTGCTGGCCGACCTGGCCGGGGGAGCCCTGGCCGCGGTGGCGTTCCTGGCCCTCAACCCCGAGGACCGCGCCCCGGCGGAGACCTCCGCGGCTTGATACCCATGCCGCCTCGCGAAAGGAACCTACGCGTGAGCGGACAATCCTTCTCCGTAGAGGAGGCCCAGCGTCAATGCGGGTGTCGCCATCATTCCGCCGCAGAATGATTTGCCCATGAGCTGTCCGGAACCCAGCAGTTCGCCGGCCGCGCTGAGGTTCGTGAACGGCTCGCCGGTGGCGTCGAGGACACGCAGATCGGAGTCGACGGCGAGGCCGACGGTGCTGGTCACCGATGCTCCCTGGACGCGGATGGCGTAGAACGGCCCTTCGTCGATCCGGGTCGGCCGGTGCCGCCGTCCGAACGGGTCAGGCCGTCCGGAGTCGAGTGTCGTGTTGTATTCGGCGACGGTCTCGGCCAACGCGGGGGCTGGCAGTCCGGTTTTCGCGGCGAGGCCGTCCAGTGTGGGGGCGCTGGTGAACATCGGGTGGACGTCGAACAGGTCGCGCAGTTCGTGGTTGGTCCGGCCGCTGATCATCGGTGGGGATTCGCGCAGGACCCGGGCGTCGAACACGACATAGCGGCGCAGCTCGGGCTGGTCCAAGAGGGCGTGCTCGCGTGCGTTGACGCTCGGCTCGTCCTCGGCCACGAACCGGCGGCCTTCGGTGTTGACGTAGATTTCCCAGGGCGGGCGGTCCTGCGGGTGGTGGATGTGGCGGAATTCCAGCTTCGCGCCGAGTCCCGGACGGTCCATCACCACGCCGAACGAACTCAGGTAGTTCTCGTGGCCGCGCAGCGCCGCTCCGGCGCGGCGTGCCGCCTCCAGTCCGCCGCCGGTGTTGTACGGGTAGGAATTGGCGCCGTAGGCCGGGCGCCCGCTCAGTTCGTGGAACAACTCGGGATTGGCGTTGTAGCCGCCGGTCGCCAGCAGTACCGATGACGCCGGGTAGGTGCGCTCACCGTCCGGAGCCGTCGCCGTCACGGCCGTCACGCGGCGGCCGGACATGACGAGCCCGATGAGTTTCGTGTTCAGCGACAGTGTGATGCGGCCCGCGGTGACCTGCGCGTCGAATGCCTTCCGCAGTATTTGCAGGATTGAGCGGCCGAAATCGGGGCCCCAGTAATAGCGCGCCACCGTGTACGGCTCATGCGCGAACCCTTCGACGGGGTGGTCCGGCATGAACTCCATGCCGTTCTCGGTCGGCCAGTCCAGCGTCCGGGCGGCGTTGTCGACGGCGAGGCGCACGAGCGTCGGGTCGGCTGTGTTCTCGCTGATGCGCATGATGTCGGCGTAGTGCGCGTCCGGCGAGTCGACGATGCCGCGCCGTCGCTGGAGCAGCGTCCCGGCCGCGCTGAGCTGCCCGGACGAGATGTTCAGCGACCCGCCCACCGCGTCGGCGGCGTCCAGGACGAGGACCGGCACCCCGCGCTCGGCGGCGGTGAGCGCGGCCATCATGCCGGCCGCTCCCGCACCGACGATGACGTGCGCCGGCGGTGTCACAGGCTCCTCCACAGGTCGCGCACGACGGCCGCGAGCGCCGCCGGGTCTTCGGTGAGGACGAACGTCCCGCCCGGGATGCGGGTGACGGGCGCGTCGAGGACGTGCCCGACCTCGTCGGCCAGCGCCGACAGCGCGTCGCCGTCCGGTGCGACGACGGCCGTCGGACGCCCCGGCGACCTCGCCCCGGCCAGGACGGAGCGCAGGTCCGTGTTCCAAAGGGCCACGTAGCCCTCGTACCAGACGCGCCCGGCCCGGACGCGGTCGGCGAAGGCGTCGAACACCAGATCAGGGTCGGCGCCCTCGGTGAACGCGCGGGCCATGAACCGCCACACGTCCGCGACGCCCTCGGGTGTGGCGGGCACCGGATTCAGCCGCTCGTACTTGAACAGCTTCGTCCGCCAGTCGAAGTACGCCGGGTACCCGACGAGACCGAGGCCCACGACGCTGTCCGGATGCTCGGCCGCCATGACCGCCGCCAGCGCCGCGCCGGTGTGGTGGCCGACGACGACCTTCGGCCCGGGACGCGCCTCCTGGACGGCTTCCCACAGCAGCCCCGCGTGTTCGGAGAGGCTCAGCGGGCGCGACGTGGCGTCGGACTCGCCGAGGTTCAGCATGTCCGGCGCGACGCACGGCAGCCGCGCCAGCTCCCGCATCACCGGCAGCCACAGCCGTCCGGACGCGGGCACCTGGTGCAGGAGCAGCAGGTCAGGGCCGTCGCCGGGCGTGGCGCGCAGGTGGACGTACCCCTCCGGCGTGCGGACGAGCCGGCGCTCCACCCTCGGCCCGTCCATCAGAAGCACAGGCAGCCGGGCTGGTCCGGGAGGGGTTCGGCGCCGTAGGCGGCCAGGTCGGGCGGCAGGATCGGGCGGTGCTCGGGCGTCCAGGTGAAGTCGACGTCGTGCTCGGTGTAGACGGTGCTGAGCGGGCCGCCCTTGGTGCGGAACAGCATGAGGTTGCCGGTGGGGGAGCCGAACGGGCCGTGCCACTCCTCCGGCGGGCGCCAGAAGTAGCAGCCCGCGCGCATCAGGCCGAGCGGGCCGGCGAGTTCCCCGGCCAGCAGGTACATCTCCTCCACGACCGGGTGCTTCTCCGGCTTGCGGCCCGACCGCAGCGGCATCGTGCCGAGCAGCCACGTCTCCTCGCCGTCGACCGGGTCGCGGCGCAGCCACTTGCGGCCCGCGCCGGGCGGGAACGTCGGATGGAAGTTGCCGCCCCACTCCCCGGCGAACCCGTCGACCTTGGTGACGAGGCGGCGCTCGTCGAGCATCCCGGCCGGGGCCTCGCCGTCGCGGAACCGCGGCTCGCCGGAGAAGAACGCGAGCACCACGGCGCCCGTCCGGGACGCGACACCGGACGTGTTCGTCCCGGCGGGGAAATGCGCGTAGGAGTATTTGCCGTATTCGACGCCGGAGACGGTCAGCGAACCGTGCAGGACGAGGAATTCCTCGTCCACGTCCAGATGATGGACGCCCTCCCCGCGCGTATACCCGGCCGGGTAGCGGACGAGGAGGCTGGACGCGCCGGTCTCCTCGTCCAGGCTGAGCAGTTTGCTGTCGATTCCAGGGTCGTTCCGGCCGTAGAGGCCGTCCTGCCACGGCAGGGCCTGCGACTGGATGAACTCGATGAACGGGCGTCCCACGGTCAGCTCCCCGTCCGGTCGGCGTGGAGAGGCGCGCGGGCGTCGTCGCGTTCGGCGGCGATGGCGAGCAGCCGCGCGATCGACCGGTTCAGCTCCTCGGTCAGGTCGGCGCCGGACGGCACCCCCAGCCGCCGCTCCAGTTCGCGCACCCGCGCGCGTTCCTCGTGCAGTTGCGCGGCCAGCTCGAACACCATGGCCGCGAGCTGGTCCACCTGGGCGGAGCCGAGTGCGCGGAGTTCCGGCACGGGGGGCAGGGGCTCGATGTCAGGCACGGGCGTCCTCCGGCTTGCGTGCTTCCAGGACGGCCCAGGGGAAGTGCCATTCGGCACGGTCGGGCCATCGCGTCGTCTCCAGGCGCCCGGCGCCGCGCTCGTCGAACGCGACCCAGCGCGCGTCCGCGAGCCCGGCGTCCGCGCACAGGGCGAGGCAGTCGGTGCCGAACAGCATCGGCAGGTACGGCTCGTTGTTGCGGTCGCCGTGCTCGACCAGCGCGAGGTCGCGGACGACGTCGCCCGTCGGGTGGAAGTCCAGGACGCGCAGCAGCCCGCCCGGGGCGAGGACGCGCGCGGCCTCGGCGAGCACGCCGGCGATCACCGGAGGCGGCAGCTCGTGGACGAGCATCGTCGCGGTGACGAGGTCCGCCGAGCCCGCCGGCAGCCCGGTGTCAGCGGCGTCGGCCTGGACGTACCGGATGCCGAGCCCTGCCGTCCGGCGCGCGGCCAGCCGCAGCACGGGCGCGGACAGGTCGACGCCGATCACCTCGGCGTCCGGCCAGCGCCGCTTGAACGGCCGGGTGCTCTTGCCGAACCCGCAGCCGAGGTCCACGATCCGCTCGTACGGCCGGTCGGGGACGGCGGTGTCGGTGAACAGGGTGTGGAACGCGTAGTCGTCGTTCTCACCCAGCATCACGAGCTTGGCGCCCGCCTCGTACACCAGGGCGTCGCGGTCGGCGCGCCAGATGCCGCCGGGCTGGATGTGGATGTCCACGTCGGTGTACCAGGCGGGCAGCCGCAGGTCGGGGTTCAGCTCCAGGCCGGGTGCGGACGCGGACAGGGCGTCCTCGGCGCCGGCCGCGTCGGTCGCGTCGACCGCCTCCTCCACCGCGCGCCACAGCATCTTCTGCGCGGACCGCTCCAGCCACGCGAACCATGGGTACACCGGCGCCGCGTGGACGGACGCGCGGTCCGGGTCCGCGCCCGCCTGACCGACGAGCGCCGGATACAGCGATCCGGCCCACTGGCGGCGGAGCGCGAGCGCGAAGTCCACCCGCGCGCGGCGTGCGACGTCGTTCATCGGGCCTCCTCAAGGCCGAGTCCGGAATCCACCTCGCCGGGGAAGAAGCAGGCCACCGAGCGTTCCCCGGACACCGTCAGCGGCGGCACGTCGGTCGCGCACACGTCCCGCGCGACCGGGCACCGGGTGTGGAACACGCACCCGGACGGCCGGTCGATCGGCGACGGCGGGTCGCCCGACAGCACGATCCGTTCCCGCGGCCGCTCGTCGGTCGTCGGCGTCGCTGACAGCAGCGCCGCTGTGTACGGGTGCTGCGGCGACGCCACGACCGACGTCGTCGGCCCCTCCTCCAGCACCCGCCCGAGGTACAGCACGACGACGCGGTCGGAGATGTGGTGGACGAGCGACAGGTCGTGCGCGATCAGCAGGAACGCCAGGTCGTCGGTCCTCTGCACCTCGCCGAGCAGGTTGACGATCTGCGCCTGGATGGACACGTCGAGGGCGGACACGGGCTCGTCCGCGACGATCACCGAGGGCCGGGCGGCGAGCGCGCGGGCGATCGAGATCCGCTGCCGCTGCCCGCCGGAGAACTGCGCCGGGTAGCGGCCGGCGGCCGACTCCGGGAGCCCGACCTGGCCGAGGACCTCCGCGACGCGGGCGCGGATCTGCTCTCGCGTCCCGAACCCGTGGGCGCGCAGCGGCTCGGCGACGATCCGGTCGACGGTCATGCGCGGGTCGAGGCTGGCGTAGGGGTCCTGGAGGATCATCTGGAAGTGGCGGCGCAGCGGGCGCAGCCGCCGCTCGGGCATGTGGGTGATGTCGCGTCCGTCGAAGGTGATCCGCCCGGTCTGCGGGGACGTGGCGCGCATCAGCGCGGTCGCTGCCGTGGACTTGCCCGATCCGGACTCGCCGACGAGCGCGAGCGTCTGCCCCCGATACAGCGCCAGCGAGACGTCGTCGACCGCGGTGAGCGTCCGCCCGCCGACCGGGAACCGGACGGAGACGCCGGACATCTCCATGATGGGCCGGTCCTTACCGGTCATGTGCGGGCCGGCCGCGGGCGCGTCAGTCATGGGGGTTCCAGCAGGCCAGGCGGTGCGAACCGGACACGGTCAGGACGGGTTCCTCCGTGCGGCAGGCGTCCTGCGCGCGTTCGCACCGCGGGTGGAAGGGGCAGCCGTCCGGGCGGGCGAACGGCGACGGCGGAGCGCCGGAGATCGCGGCGAGCGTCCGCGTCCGGTCGAAGTTCGGCGCCGCCGCCAGCAGCGCCGCCGTGTAGGGGTGGCGCGGGCGCCGCAGCAGCTCGCGGGTCGGGCCCTCCTCCACGACGCCGCCCGCGTACATGACCGCGACGCGGTCGCACAGCTCGGTGGCGACGCCGAGATCGTGCGTGATCAGGATCATCGACGCGCCGCGCGCCTGGATCTGGTCCCGCATGAGCTGCGTGATCTGCGCCTGGATGGTGGTGTCGAGCGCGGTGGTCGGCTCGTCGGCGAGGATGACCGACGGCTCGTTGATCAGCGCCAGCGCGATCATCGCGCGCTGCCGGAGGCCGCCCGAGAGCTGGTGCGGATACGCCCGGACGCGGTCGCCCGGCGAGGGGACGCCGACCGCGGCGAGCGCCTCGACGGCCTTCTCTCGGGCGGCGGCGCGGGACACGTCCTGGTGCCGCAGGATCGTCTCCACCAGCACCGACCCGATCCGGCGCACCGGGTTCAGCCCGGTCATGGGGTCCTGGAACACCATGCCGATCCGCGACCCGCGGACGCGCTCCAGCTGCTTCTCGGAGCGTCCGGTGAGGTCCTCGCCGCCGAGCCGGACGGTCCCGGTCCGCGTCAGGCCCGGCGGCAGCAGCCCGATCAGGCTGAGCGCGGTGAGGGACTTGCCCGACCCGGACTCGCCGACGAGCCCGAGGATCTCGCCGCGTCCGAGGCGGAACGACACGTCCTGCACGATCCGGGTGCCGCCGTCGTGGACGACCGAGAGGCCGTCCACGTCGAGCAGGGCTTCGTCCATCGTCTGCTCTCTCGGTTCGACGGGCGCGGCTGTCACGGGCCCACCGACTTCAGCCGCGCCCTGCTGCGGGCGGCCATGCCGTCGCCGACGAGGTTGGCGGCGGTCACGGCCAGGACGATGACGGCGGCGGGCACGAGCACCAGCAGCGGCGACCCGACCAGATGCTGGCGGCCCTCGGACAGCATGTTGCCGAGCGACGGCGAGCCGAGCGGCGCGCCGATGCCGAGGAAGGACAGCCCGCTCTCGGCGACCAGCAGGTCGGCGAACACGAACGCCCACATCACCATGATCGTGTGCCGCAGGCCGGGCAGGACGTGCGCGATCAGGATGCGGGGCCGCGTCACGCCGAGGAGCCGCGCCGCGCGGACGTACTCGCGCTGCATCAGCCCGCGCGTCTCGGCGTAGATCACGCGGGCGAAGATGGGCCAGCCCACGACGCCGAGAGTGATCGACAGCGGCAGGAACCCGCGGCCGACCGCCGCCATCGCCGCGACCGCGATGACGAGGTAGGGCAGCGACAGGCACACGTCGATGACGCGGGAGATCGCGGCCTGGACGTAGCCGGTGGTCGACCCGGCGAGGACGCCGAGCGTCAGGCCGATGACGGTGACGATGCACGCGGCGGTGGCGGCGACCGACGCCGTCCAGCCGAACCCGGCGATCGTCCAGGTCAGCAGGTCGCGGCCGACGCCGTCGGTGCCGAGCAGGTGGCCGTCCTCGCCGGGCGACAGCAGCCGCGACTCGACGCCGGTCTTCACGTCGGTGATGCCGCCGAACAGCAGCGCGACGAGCGTCCCGCCGACGAGCACGACCGCGATGCCGAGGCCCGCGATCAGCCGCGCCGACTCCGCGCCCGGCCGCCGGGGGGCGAGCCGGCGCCGCACGAGCCCGCGCGGGGCCTCCCGGACCGCCGTCATCGCCGCCCCCGCAGCCGCGGGTCGAGGACGCCGAGCAGCGCGTCGGTGGCGGTGTTCGTCAGGAACACCAGGCCCGCGATCGTGAACACGGCGGCCTGCACGATCGGGAAGTCGAGCTGCCGCACCGAGTCGATCATCAGCGCGCCGAGGCCCGGCCACGCGAAGATGACCTCGATGATCAGCGCGCCGGAGACCAGGATCGCGAGCTGGGTGCCGACGAGCGCGGCGGCGCCGAGCAGGGCGTTCGGCAGCACGTGCCGGAGGATGACGGTGCGCCTGGACGCCCCGGCGGCGCGGGCCGTCCGGACGAAGTCCTCGTCCATGGTCTCGGCGACGTTGGCCGACACGACGCGGGTCAGCCGCGGGACGAGGAACGCCGCGAGCGACACCGCGGGCAGGATCGCCGCCGAGGCCGTGGCGTTGCCGATGCTCGGCAGCAGCCCGAGCTGGACGGCGAAGATCTGGATGAGCACGAGCCCGACGACGTAGCCGGGCATGCCCTGGCCGATGAAGACGAGCCCGGAGGCGGCCGACTGCGCGCGGCCCTCGGGGCGCGCGCCGATCCACGCGCCGAGCGGGATCGCGATCAGCATGTTGAGCAGCACCGCCAGCATCGCGAGCTGGAGCGTGGCGGGCAGCCGGTTCAGCACCTCGGTGAGCGCGTCCGCGCCGGACTGGACGGACGTCCCGAAGTCGAGCTGCGCGGCGCGGACGATGAACGTGGCGTACTGCTGGGCGAGCGGCTCGTCCAGGCCGTACTGCTCCCGGACCGCCGCCACCTGGTCCGGGGTGGCGTCCTGCCCGGCCAGCGTCGTCGCCGGGTCGCCGGTGAGGCGCAGCAGGAAGAACAGCAGGGTCGACACCGCGAACAGCAGCACCACGAGCTGGGCCAGCCGGGACGCGAGCATCCGGGCCAGGCTGCCGGCCCGTCCCCCTTTGCGGACCGGCGCCCCGGCCGCCGCGGAGGTGCCCGCGGCGGCCGGGACGGATGCCGTGTCCGTCACTTCTTGGCCATCTGGTCGTAGCGGAAGAAGCGGTTGTTGTCCTTGGCGCCCTCAAGGGACGAGGACTTGCCGACGATCGTGATCTGGTGCACCAGGAACAGCGCCGGCGGGTTGTCGTGCATCTCGGCGACGACCTTGCGGAGCTGCTCGTCGCGCTTCTGCCCGTCCATGTCGGTGAGGGCGGCCGAGAGGTGGTCGGCGGTCGGCTTGTCGCAGAAGAACGTCGACGGGCGCAGGCAGGTGAAGTTGGTCATGGCCCGGCCCGCGTCCATGGTGGGCAGCGCGTTCCAGGAGAGGCCGAACGCCTGCGTCTTCCAGGTGTTGCCCGTGTAGTTCTGCAGCCATGTCGGGAACGTCATCTGGTTGAGCGTGAGGTTCACGCCGACCTTGGCGAGATCCTGCTTGACCGACTGGTAGATGTCGGCGTCTCCGGGGAAGGCGCCGACGACGACGTCCGCGCTCATCGCGAAGCCCTTCGGGTGCCCGGCCTCGGTCAGCAGCGCCTTGGCCTTGGCGGGGTCGTGCGGGTACGCCTGCACGTCCGGGTTGTGGCCGCGCACCTTCTCCGTCGGGCCCTGGCCGACCGGCTTGGCCTTGCCGAGCAGCAGGTTGTCGGTGATCGCCTGCTTGTTCACCGCGTAGTTGAGGGCCTGCCGGACCTTCTTGTCGGTGAGCGGCGAATCGACCGGGTCCTTGCCCTTGACGGTGCGGAACGCCAGCGACATGACCTGGTTGCCCGGGTTGACCTCCGCCTGGATCGACCCCTTCATCTGGTCGACCTGGTCGGGCGAGACGCCGGTGATGAGGTCCACCTGGCCGGACTGCAGGGCCTGCAGCCGGGAGGCGGGGTCCTGCATCGCCTGGATCTCCAGGCCCGCCTCCTTCGGCGCGCGCCAGGACTTCTCGAACGCGGTGAGGGTGATCTTGTTGCCGCCCCAGTTCTTGACCTGGAACGGTCCCGTCCCGACCGGCTTGGCGGCGATGCCCTTCACGCCGCCCGCGGCGAGGGCCTTCGGCGCCGGGATCATCAGCTCGGTCACCTTGTTCGGCAGCACCGGGTCAGGGACGGCCGTGGTGATCTCGACCGTCTTCGCGTCGGCCGCCTTGGCGGACTTGACCGTCGCCAGGTCGTTGGACACGACCGACCGCTTGGCCTCGGGATTCTGCTTCAGGAAGTTCACGACGTCCGCGACGCCCTGGGCCGTCAGCTTCTCGCCGTTGGAGAACTCGACGCCGTCACGGAGCGTGAAAGTCCATGTGGTGTCGGAGGTGTTCTTCCATTCGGTCGCCAGCCACGGCTTCACCTGGCCGGTGTCGTCCACGAACGTCAGCGGGTCGTAGATCGCGGCGTAGGTGTAGATGCCGGGGGAGACCGCGGAGTTGAACGGGTTGCCCTGGGACGCCGGAAGCGAGTCGACACCGATCTTCAGCGTCTGCGCGCCGGCGGTCCCGGAGCCGCCGCAGGCGCTGAGCGCCGCCATTCCCAGGACGAGGGCCATGCCGCCCCGCACTGCAATGCTTCTGCCCACCAGGCCCTCCATTTGTTCCACTGAACGGAACAATAAAATCGCTCAGTGGAACGGTAGATTGACGTCCGGCACAGTGTCAAGGGTTCGAAAAGAAGAAACATGCAGGTAACAGACCAGAATTACGCAGAGCGGCGGCGCGGGCGGATCAGGCGCACGCCATCAGCGCGCCGCCCGCGCCCGGAACGGTCCACGTTTTTCCCGGACCATCCCCGCGCAGCGTGACGGCGACGATCCCGCCGTCGTGCGGAGATCTCCGGGCCCGGACGGCCGGGTCGTCCACGGGATACTGATCGACTTCCACGGCGCAGCGGTCTGGAAGCTGGAGCGTGCTGATGCGGTGGAGCGTTCCGGCCGGACGGCCGAGCTGCGCGTTCAGCGCCCGGACCGGCAGCGGATGGTCCGTCACCCGCCGCGTGGGCAGCCGGGCCTCCAGCGCACCGCGCGCCGTCTCCAGATCGCCGGCCGCGAGGACGGCGATGAACACCGGGCCCACCGGCCCGCGAGGGCGCGGCAAGATGAATCCCGCCGGGGCGCGGTCGACCTGCGTCAGATAGAGCGCCTCCCCGGCCGGGCCCGCGACCTGCACGGCCCGCAGCCCGCCGCCCGCCCCGACCGGACGCGGCTCGGCCAGGACGCGCAACCCGGCGGCGCGGGCCCGCTCGGTCGCCTCGTCCGCGTCGGCCACGAGGATCTCGGCGGCGGCCCAGCCGAGCGTCGTGAGCGGCTCGGGCGTCCGCGCGCCCGGAAGCTCCACGACGTGGACCACGCCGCCCGTTCCGGTGCCGGACAGGACGACTGAGCGGCGCCCGTCCAGCCCGGGGAGAGGGGCGCCGGACGTCCGCTGCTCAGAGCCCGGCTCCAGACCGACGCCGTCCCGGTACGCGGAGACGGCGGCGTCCAGGTCGGCGGTGACGACGGTGACGGACGCGATCATTCCGGGGACGCGCCGTCGGGCCGTCCGCCGACCCGTTCGGTCAGGGTCGCGGCGGCCTCCTGCAGCAGCTCCACCAGCCGGTCGACCTCCCCGCGGAACCGCTCCAGCGGACCGGCGATCGAGATCACGGCGAGCGGCGCCCCGGTGGGCCCGAACACCGGCGCGGCCACCGAGCCCGCGCTCGGATCCCGCTCGCCGAAGGAGATCGCGTAACCGACCTCGGCGATGTGGGCCAGCTCGTCGCGCAGTGTGGGCGGCTGGGTGATGGTGTTGCCGGTCAGCTTGCTCATCGGCTGCGACGCCAGGTACTGCTCGCGTTCGGCGGGATCCAGGAACGCCAGGAACGCCTTGGACGACGCGCCCGCGTGCAGCGGGAACGCCGCACCGAGCTGCACCATCATCTTCACGTCGCGGTCGGGGGTGACCTGGTCGACGTAGACGCGGTGCCAGCCCGAGCGGGTGGAGAGCGTCGCCGTCTCCTGGGTCTCCTGCGACAGGCGCGTGAGGACCGGACGCGCCTCGGCGCGGATGTCGATGCGGTCGAGGTAGCCGAGCGCGAGGCTGACGATCCGCGGGCCGAGGCTGTACCGGCGCGTCGACGGATGGAACGTGATGAAGCCCTTGGCGCGGCAGCTCGTCAGGCCGCGGTGCACGACCGCCTTGGACAGCCCGAGCCCTTCGGCGATCTCGGTGACGCCGAGCGTGGGCTGCTCCGCCTCGCCGAGGAAGATGAGGATGTCGAGAACCCTGTCGATTCCCGTGACCGTCTGCCCCTTGACCGGTTCGGCGCTGCCGGCGCCGTCGTTGACGCGCACAGTGGACATCCCGTTCACCCCACCATGTGGAAGCTCTGGTACTGGACATACGCCTCGAACCCCTCGGGCCCGAGTTCCGTGCCGAGCCCGCTCGACCGGCGTCCCGCGAACGGCGCGGCGGTGTTGAAGCCGAACCCGTTGATGCCGACCGTTCCGGTGTCCAGGCGCGCCGCCACGGCGAGGGCGCGGGACTCGTCGGCGCTCCACACCGAGCCTGCCAGGCCGTAATCGGTGTCGTTCGCGATGGCGACGGCCTCGTCCTCGTCGGAGGCGGGGATGAGCGTCACCACGGGCCCGAAGACCTCCTCCTGGCAGATCCGCATGCCGCTGCGCGCGTCGGTCAGCACGGCGGGCGTCAGGTAGAACCCGGCGTCCAGATCGGGCGGACGCTTCCCGCCGGACACCAGCCGGGCGCCCTCGGCCAGGCCCGACGCGATCAGCCCCTCGACGCGGTCGCGGTGCGCGGCCGAGATGAGCGGGCCGAGCCGGGTCGCGGGGTCGAACGGGTCGCCGACGGGCAGCGACTCCGACACCGCGGCGACGCGGTCGGCGACCTCCGCGAGCAGCGGGCGCGGGACGATGACGCGGCTCTGGATGAAGCAGTTCTGCCCGCTGAAGGTGTAGGCGAGGAAGGGGAGCGCCGCGGCGAAGCGGTCGAGGTCGGCGTCGTCCAGCAGGACGGCGGCGGACTTCCCGCCGAGTTCGAGGACCACGGGAGTGAGCGTCTCGGCGCAGCGTGCGGCGATGCGCCGTCCCGCCTCGGACGAGCCGGTGAACCCGACGATGTCGACGCCCGGATGCCCGACGAGGGCCTCACCCGTCTCGCGCCCGCCGGTGACCACGTTGACGACGCCCGGAGGAAGACCGGCCGCGGCGGCGCACTCGGCGAACAGGAAGGCCTCCAGCGGTGCCTGAGGTGGCGGTTTCAGCACCACCGTACCGCCTAGCGCGAGGGTCGGTCCGATCTTGTACATGCCCATGGGGAGCGTCCCGTTGTAGGGCACGATCGCCGCCGTCACCCCGCGCGGGCCGCGCCGCACGATCGACCGCCTGACGCTGCCCGGGCCCCGCGGTTCGGGGACCGGGCGCAGCTCGTCCACGACGAGCGAGCGGGCCATCGCCGCGTAGTAGCGCAGCAGTTCCGAGGCGCGGTTCGCGCGTCCGGGCGCGCCGCCGACCGGGCGCCCGATCTCGTGGGCGAGCAGGACGGTCAGCTCGGCGTCGCGCTCCTGGACCAGGTCGGCGAGCCGCTCCATCGCGGCGGCGCGGTCCGCGGGCTCCCAGCTCCGCCAGCCGCGCGGGTCCTGGAAGGCGGCGCGGGCGGACGCGACGGCCGCGTCCACGTCGGCGGCGGACCCGTCCGGGACGCTCCCGACGACCGTCCCGTCGGACGGCGAGACGACCTCGACCACCGCGCGGGACCGTGCCGGGACGACCTTCCCGTCCACGAAGACGCCGTCGCGGTGCGCGATCTCGGGCGCGAGTGCGGGACGCATCTCACTCCTTCCGGTAACCGGCGGGCACGCCGGGGGAGGTGGAGAGCCACACGCTCTTGGTCCAGGTGTAGAGGTGGACGGCGTCGGTCCCGCCCTCGCGCCCGTACCCGGACGCGCCGACCCCGCCGAACGGCACCAGGTCGGACAGGACGCGGTACGTGTTCACCCAGACCGTCCCGACGCGGAGCGCGCCGGCGAGGCGGTGGGCCCGCCCCGGATCGCCGGTCCACACGCCCGCGCCGAGCCCGAACCGGGTGTCGTGGGCGAGGCGGACGGCGTCGTCCTCGCCGTCGAACGGCTCAGCGCACAGCACCGGCCCGAAGACCTCCTCGGTGAGCAGCGGGTCCCCGGCGGCGACGCCGCTGAAAACGGTCGGCGCGACCCAGTTGCCGCCCGCCAGCTCAGGTTCGTCAGGCGTCGCGGCCTGGGCGACGATGTGCGCGCCCCGCGCGGCGCCGTCACCGACGAACGCGCGGGTCTTGGCGGCCTGGGCGGCGGTGACCTGCGGCCCGACCTGGACGCCGGGCACGCGCGGGTCCCCGACGCGCAGCTTCTCGACGCGCCGCGCGACGCGGTCCAGGACGTCGGGGAACGCCTCGCGCTGCACGTACAGGCGCGATCCGGCGATGCACATCTGCCCGCACGACCCGGTGAAGCCCTCGACGATCCCGTCCGCCGCGGCGTCCAGGTCGGCGTCGGCGAACACGAGCTGAGGGGACTTGCCGCCCAGTTCGAGCGCGGACGGGGCGAAGTGCGCGGCCGCGGCGGCGCCGACCCGGGCGCCGGTGGCGTCCGAGCCGGTGAACACCACCAGCCGGACGCGCGGGTCCTCGACGAGCGCGCGGCCGAGGTCTCCGCCGCCGTGGACGACCTGCGCGACACTCTCCGGATGCCCCGCCTCGGCGAGGACCTCGGCGACGATCCGGCCGAGGAGCAGCGCGGTCAGCGGGGTCTCGGCGGCGGGCTTGAGGACGACGGCGTTCCCGAACGCCAGCGCGGGCGCGATCTTCTTCGCGGCGAAGAAGTACGGGACGTTCCACGGGATGATGCCCGCGACCACCCCGTACGGCTCGCGCGTCGTGTAGGTGTGGAACGGGCCCGAGACCGGCACGACCGTGCCGTGCGCCTTGTCCGCCCAGCCGCCGTAGTACTCGAAGCACGCGGCCGCCCGCTCGGCCTCGCGGCGCGTGTCGGCCGGCAGCTTGCCGGTGTTCAGCGTCTCCAGCTCGGCGATCTCGGCGGCGCGCGCCCGCATCCGGCGGCCGACCTCCACCAGAAGACGGCCGCGCTCGGACGCCGGTACGTCCCGCCAGCGCGGCGCGGCGTCCTCGGCGGCGCGGAGGACGGCGTCCAGGCCGCTCGGCGTCGTCGCGGGGACGTCCTCGATCAGCTCGCCCGTGATCGGCGACAGGACGGCGGTCAACGGCTCGCTCCTTCGACTGCGTCGAGCATGCTCATGGCGCTCACGTGGCGGAGTGCCGCCGCCGGGTCGGCGGCGGTCGCGGCCAGATCCCGGAGGCGCGCGAGGCGGGCGTCCCGGCCGGTCGCGTCGACGCCCGCGCGGACGGTCCGGGTCGCCGGCTGGACGACGCGGACGGCGGCATCCCGGCGGGCGGCGGCGTACGCGCCCGCCTCGGCCTCGCCGTCGCCGCCCGCCCGCAGCGCGGGGCCGAGCCGGGCGGCGAGGTCGAACGCGTCGTGGACGCCGGAGTTCAGCCCCATCCCGCCGGTCGTGCTGGACAGGTGGGCGGCGTCGCCCGCCAGCAGCAGCCGGCCGGCGCGGAACCGGTCGGCCACCCGCTGGTGGCTGCGGTACAGCTGATGCTGCTGGAGCGGGTTCGCGGCCCAGCTCCGATCCCCGACGAGCAGGTCGAGGGCGGCGGCCAGTTCGGGGTGGGTCCCGCCGGTCCCTTCGGCGGACGCGGCGGCGTCGACCGTGGTGCTGGTTGCGACGCGCCACACGTCCGGGGTGCGGATGAGTGACAGCCGCCCGTTGGGACCGCTCCAATAGGAGATGGGGCCGAGGTCGTCCACGACGTCCTCGAAGGGGAACGGCGTGGCGGCGACCAGGCTCTGCGACGGGTAGGTGTCGCCGGGGAAGCCGATCCCGGCGAGCTTGCGCAGCGCGCTGTGCGCACCGTCGGCGGCGACGACGTACGGCCCGGTCAGGCGCGTGCCGTCGGCCAGCGTCACGGTCGCGTCCGCCGCCCCGTCGTCCGCGCCGGTCAGCCCGGTGACGCGGTGCTCGTGGCGCAGGTCCACGTGCGGGGACGCCTCGGCCAGCTCGCGCAGCAGCCGCAGCAGCTTGTACTGCTCGTACTGGACGCGGAACGGGAACGGCGTCCGGCCCTCCAGCACGCTGTAGGAGAAGGTGGCGCGGTCGGGCAGTTGGAGGTCGCGGAACTGGAGCCGGTCCACCCGGACCCCGTGCGCGACGGCGTCGGCGGCGGCGCCGATCCGGTCGAGCAGCGCGAGGGTCGGCGGGTGCAGCGTCGAGCCGCGCCATTCCTTGCCGACCCCGGCCCGCTCGGCCTCCAGCACGGTGACCGGCACCTGCTCGGCGGCCAGGGCGAGCGCGGCGGCCAGGCCGACCGGCCCCGCCCCGACGACGATCACGGGCGCGGTCATCCGGCCTCCTCGGTGAGCCGGGCGAGCGCTCCCGTCGCGGATGTGAGCGCGGACGGCGCGTCCGCCGCGTGCACCAGTGCCCACGTCCCGGCCAGGTTGGACGACAGCAGTAGTGAACTGGACGGGGTCAGCTCGTCCAGCACGTCGAGGCTGGCGGCACCGGTCCCCGCGACCACGGCGGCATGCCCCGGCCCGGCCGTGCCGGAGTCCAGTGCGGCCCGCATCGCGTCGCGGACGTCGTCGGCGCCCGTGGCGTAGATCGGACGGCCGCCCTTGATCTCGTGCACGTCCACCTTCATCCCGGCGGCACGCCAGAACCCCGCGCACTCGTCGGTGAGCCAAGACGGGTACGGCGAAACGACAGATACGCGGCGGATGTCGGCGGTGTGCAGCGCGCGGACCAGGCCGCCCGCCGAGGTGACGACGGGGACGCCGGACCGCTGCGCGAGCGCGTCCGACCACTGCCGGTCGCCGTCCGGCCCGAGGCGGTAGGTCGCGCCGGTGCAGGCGACGAGGACGGCGGCCAGGTCGAGCCCGGACAGGGTCTCGATCGCCTCCCCGGCGTTGTCCCGGTACCAGTCGAGGCGGGCGCGCAGGTCCAGGCCGCGCGGCGCCGCCATCCGCGCGACGTACGGGACGACGCCCGGCGGCAGCAGCCGCCGGGTCTCGGGCTCGACGGTGGGGTTCGCGGACGGCACCACGATCCCGACGCGGACCGTCACGCGGTCAGTCCGCCGAAGACGCGCCGGATGAAGGCGTCCCGCTCCGCACGGGCGGCGGCGGGGTCGCCGTCGTCCGGTTCGAGCGCGTCCGGCGATGTGACCACGCCACCTGCCACGAGCTGGGACTCCAGCGCGGCCAGGCGGCGCCGTGTCACCCACAGCTCGGCGGCGAGCTGGACGCTGATGTGCATGAGCTGGTCGTTGACGCCCTCGCCGACGAAGGCGCCGAGCGGCTGCGGGCCGTCCACCCGCCAGGTGTCCTTCTCCTGGGTCATGCCGTGCACACCCACGTCGCCGTCCGGCCGTTGGTGAACTCCACCGTCGAGAACAGCCGCTCCAGTTCGGCGCCGATCCCTCCGTGGACGAACCGGAACGCGAACGGCTCGCCGTTGAAGCGGGTGTCGAAGTCGCGGTCGTAGGTCGCCCACGGCTCGGGCGGGGCGTCGGGCTGGCGCATCTCGTGGACGACGAGGACGCCTCCGGGCCGCAGCACGCGCCGCGCCTCCGCGACCGCGCGCAGCGCGATCTCCCAGGGGACCTCGTGCAGGATCGTGCCGAGGTAGGCGACGTCGAAGGAGCCGTCGGGGAAGCGCAGGTCCTCGGCCAGCCGCTGGGAGAAGACGACGTCGGCGCCGAGCCGGACGGCGCGCGCGTGCGCGTACCGCAGCAGCGGCGCGGCGGAGTCGACGCCCCACACCTCCGCGTCCGGCCAGCGGTCCTTGAACGCCACGGTCATGGCCCCGATGGAGCAGGCGATGTCCAGGACGCGCGCCACGGACCCGTCGGCGGGCCCGGGCACCGCATGGGCGCGGGCGATCTTGGCCTCGTCGCGGTCGTTGGTCCCGAGGTGGAAGACCTTCGTCCCGTAGTGGTAGACGTATCCGGCGAGCGGCTCGTCGTGGTAACCGCCGGGCTGGCGGTGGAAGTGGACGTCGGCGGAGTAGGCCGGGTGCTCCCAGTCATTGGCGAGTTCGAGGCGGCCGGGACCGCGTCCGGCGGCGTCGTCCAGCTCCGCCTCCAGCGCGGGGCGCAGCCGTTCGTAGGCGGCCGTCACCCGCGCCCAGTTCATGTCCTGGGTGGAGCGCAGCAGCCGATTCCGCAGGCCGACCAGCGGCACGGACTCGGCGGCGGCGCGCAGGTCGTCCAGGCTCTCCGGACGCCGTTCGGCGACCCGTTCCCGGACCGCCTCGGCCGCCACGGGGTTGATCTCCGCCAGCGTGAAGCGGCGCAGCCCCTCGACGAAGTCGAGGTGGCTCTCGTCGTCGAACCCCGGCATCGCCGTCATCGTGCCGAGCCGCCCGCGCGGCGCCGCCTCACTCGGACCTGACCCAGGACCCATGGACCGACCCCTCCATCCGATGTGGTCCGCTCAGCGGAACATGTGTTCCACGATTGTGGTGTGATGTGACCTTAACAATCGAAATGCCCCGATGTACATCCCTGACGGCTCAGGTGAGCAGCAGGCGGCGGGCGGCGCGGACCACCGCCTCGTCCACGAGGCGGCCGTCGTCGCCGACGAGGACGCCGGACCCCGCCGCCAGGCTCGACTCGTAGGCGGCGACGAGCGTCCGGGCGCGTTCCAGCTCGGCTGGCGACGGCGTGAAGACCCCGGCGGCGACCGGGAGCTGAGCGGGATGGATGCAGGCGCGCCCGCGGAAGCCGAGGCGCTTGAGGCGCTCGGTCGTCGCGCGGAAGGCGTCCAGGTCGCGGAACTCGGTGGAGACGGGCGCGAGCGGCGGGCTCAGCCCGGCGGCGGCGCACGCTGCGACGATCTGGGAGCGGGCCCAGAGCAGCTCCGACCCGTCCGGGGACGGGGTGACGCCGAGGTCGGCGGCCAGGTCCGCCTCACCGAGCTGGAGGCCGGTGACGCGCGGCGCGGCGGCGATCGCCGGGGCCGCGAAGACGGCCGCCGCCGACTCCAGCAGCGGGACGACGGGCAGCTCCGGCATCCCCGCCGCCGTGAGGACGCCGTCCAGCGCGTGCATCTCATCGGCGGTCTCGGTCTTTGCGGCGAGGACGCCGTCCAGGCCAGGCCCGGCGAGGGCGCGGACGTCCGCATGCCCGAGGCCGCCCGGATTGATCCGGACGGTCACGAGCGGACGCTCCGCGGGCAGGGCGCGCAGCCACCCGGCGACGGCCGCGCGGGTGCGTTCCTTCGCCGCCACCGGGACCGCGTCCTCCAGGTCGACGATCAGCTGGTCGGCGCCGGACCGCAGCGCCTTGTCCAGCCGGTCCGGACGGTCGCCGGGGACGTACAGCGCCGTCTTCATCCGATGCTCTCCTTGCCCGACGTCAGGGCCTTGGCGATGACGGTCCGCATGATGTCGTTGGTGCCTTCGCCGATGCTCATGAGCGGCGCGTCCCGGTAGAGGCGCTCGACGGCGAACTCCTTGGAGTACCCGTATCCGCCGTGGATCTGCATCGACGCGAGCGCGCAGTCGATCGCGGCCTCGCTGGCGAACGTCTTCGCCATGCCCGCCTGCATGTCGACGCGGTCGCCGGCGTCGGCGCGGGACGCGGCCCAGTACACCAGCAGCCGCGCCGCCTGCACCTTGATCGCCATGTCGGCGATCTTGAGCTGGACGGCCTGGAAGTCGTGGATCGGCCGCCCGAACGCCTCGCGCTGCGCCGCGTACCGCAGCGCCTCGTCGTAGGCGGCCTGGGCGATGCCGAGCGAGCGCGCGGCGATGTTGATCCGCCCGGTCTCCAGCCCCGACAGGACCTGCTGCATGCCGCGCCCCTCGACGCCGCCGAGCAGGTTCGCGGCGGGGACGCGCACGCCGTCGAACACCAGCTCGCACGACTCGGTGCCCTTGTAGCCGAGTTTCGGCAGGTCGCGCAGCACCTCGAAGCCGTCCTCGACGAGCAGCACGGACATGCCGCGATGCGCGGGCGTCGTGGCCGGGTCCGTCTTCACCAGGACGGGCAGCGGGCTGGCGTGCCGGGCGTTCGTGATCCACGTCTTGCGGCCGTCGACCACGTAGTGATCGCCGTCGCGGCGGGCCACGGTCGCGATGCCCTGCAGGTCGGTGCCCGCGCCCGGCTCGGTGAGGCCGATGCCGGTGCGGCGGCGCCCGGCGGCGAGGTCGGGCAGGAAGCGCTCCTTCTGCTCGGAGGTGCCGTGCCGGGCGATCATCCAGCAGGACAGCGAGTGGCTGCCGAGGATGCCGGCGATGCCCATCCAGCCCTTGGAGATCTCCTCGAAGACGAGCGCGAAGGAGACCATGTCGGCGCCGAGCCCGCCGTACTCCTCCGGGACGGTGAGCCCGAACAGCCCGAGCCCCTTCATCCTCTCCACGATCTCGGTCGGGTACCGGTCGGTCGCCTCCCACTCGTGGACCACGGGACGGATCTCCCGGTCGACGAAGTCGCGGAGCGTGTCGCGGAAGAGCCGCTGCTCTTCGGTGAGTTCGAAGTCCATCAGGCGTCCTTGACGAATATGGGGAGGTTGCGGCCGTCCGGGAGCGGGCGCCAGCCGAGCCGGACGGGGTCGTCGCAGGTCCACGGGCCGGGGCCGGCCAGCCGGGTGAGCACGATCGGGCCCTCGGCGAGCCTGACCCGGGCGATGACGTAGGGGGTCTCGACGTCCGGGGACGGCGCGCGGTGCACGACGGTGAACGAGTCGACGCTGCCGCGTCCGGACGCCTCGGCGAACGCCAGGTCCGTCCCGCCGCAGCGGGTGCACAGGTCGCGCGGGTAGTGCTGCGCGTGCCCGCACGAGCACCGCTGGACGAGGAGGCGCCGCTCCCGGGTGGCCTCCCACCAGTCGTCCTCGATCACCGGTCCACCCCCAGCAGGACGGTCGCGTGGCTGGACAGGATCCCGCCGGTGCCGTGCGCGAGCGCGATCTCCGCGTCCGGGACCTGCCGGTCGCCGGACTCGCCCCGCAGCTGCCGGACGGCCTCGATCAGCAGCAGCAGCCCGTACTGGCCGGGATGGCAGTACGACAGGCCGCCGCCGTTGGTGTTGAGGGGGAAGCCGCCGCCGGGCCGGATCCGCGCGCTCTCGACGAACGACGCGGCCTCGCCGGGCGCGCAGAACCCGAGCCCCTCCAGCGTCAGCAGCACGGTGATCGTGAAGGAGTCGTACACCTCGGTGACGTCCACGTCGGACGGGTCGAGCCCCGCCATCGCGAACGCGCGCCGCCCGGAGTCGAACGAGCCGGGGCGGAGCAGGTCGTCCGCCGAGGTCATGCTGGTGTTGGTGGCCGACTCGCCGTACCCGAGGACGATGACGGGCGGGCGGCGCAGGTCCCGCGCGCGGTCCAGGGAGGTGACGACGACGGCGCCGCCGCCGTCGGTGACGAGGCAGCAGTCCGCGGCGGTCAGCGGCGTCGACACCATCGGCGCGTCGAGCACGTCGTCCGTGGTGAGCGGGCCCTTCCCGTAGCGGAACGCCTTCGGGTTCAGCAGCGCCCACTCGCGGGCGGCGACCGCGACCTCGGCGAGCTGCTCCCGCTTCGCGCCGTAGGCGTGCAGGTAGCGCTGCGCGGCCATCGCGTAGTACGAGATCGGGTACAGCGGCGCGTACGGCGCCTCGAAGATCGCCTCCGGGGTGTGCGCGTCGGCGACTCCACCGAGCGAACGGGACCGGGCCGACCGCTGGTTGGACGCGAACGTGATCAGCACGGTCTCGCATTGCCCCGCGTCGATCGCCTGCGCGGCCCGCGCCACGAACATCTCGAACGCCGAGCCGCCCGCGAACGTCGAGTCCGTCCAGGACGGACGGATGCCCAGGTAGTCGGCCATCTGCGTGGCGGAGAAGCGGGACACGCCGGTCGTGGCGATGCCGTCGACGTCGGCGAGCGCGAGACCGGCGTCGGCCAGCGCACGGGTGACCGCCTGCGCCTGCAGCCGCAGGATCGACGCGCCCGTCACGCCGAGGTCGGACTCGGCCGCGCCCGCGATCGCCACGGTCACAGCCGGACCTCGCAGCCCGCGGGCGCGACGGCGACGCGTCCGCCGCCGTCGTCCTGGACGACCTCGACCTTCTGCTCGATGGTGAGCAGGCCGCCGTCGACGCCGGTGACGACGCCGGTGCAGCGGACGGTCTCGTCCGCGAAGACCAGGTTCTTGAACCGGAACCGCATCTTCGTCAGCCGCGCGGACGGCCCCAGCCAGTCCTGGACCTGCTCGGCGAGCAGCGCGCCGAACACCTGGCCGTCCACGACGGGGGCGGGCAGCTTCCGGGGCTCCAGGAAGGCGGGGTCGTAGTGCATGCGGTGCCAGTCCCAGGTCGCGCCCGCGTAGGCGACCATGTCGGCCAGCTCGAAGCGCCGGACCAGCTCCGGGACGGCGTCTCCCACCGCCACGCCGGTCATGTGATCTCCACGTAGATCAGGGTCTCCTCGTTGGTCGCGAGCGGCTCGCCGCGCTGGTCGGTGTACTCGGCGGCCGAGGTGACGACGAGCATCGCCTGCCCCCGGCCGTTGACCCGTTCGGTGATGTCGCTGATCCGCCAGGTCGCGGTGATGACGTCGTCCGGGCGGACCGGGCGGTGGAACGCGTAGGAGTTGCCGCCGCGGACGAGCCGCGTCCCCGGCACGTCGAGATGCCAGGAATGCCCGGCGAAACCGTCGTCGTCCCTGGCGAGCCCGGCGTACTGGTTCGTCTCGAAGATCAGCGTCGGCGGGGCGACCACGCCGTCGTACCCGTGCTCGCGCGCGTACGCGTCGTCGGTGTACAGCGGGTTGTGGTCGCCGACGGCCTGGGCGAAGTAGCGGATGGACGCGCGCCCGAGCTCCTCAGGAGCCGTGTAGACGACCTCGCGCCCGATCAGCGCCTTCATCTCGTCGGTCAGCAGGCTCATGGGAGCACCGCCGTGGGCACGACCTCGATGAGGAAGTCGGGGCGCAGCAGCGCCGAGCACACCACCGACGTCAGCGCGGGCGCGTCGCCGAAGTACTTCGCGCGGATCTCGGCGATCTCGTCGTAGCCGCCCACCGCGTCCGGGGTGATGTACTCCACGAGCCGGACGACGCTCCCGTACGGCGGCCGGTCCCCGAGCCCCGCCTCGCGGAGCGTCGCCGCGATGGACGCGTACGTGTACTCCGCCTGCGCGGGCAGGTCGCCGTCGAAGATGCCCTTCTGGGTGGCGGGTTCGAGCGCGCCGAAGCCCGACATGAACAGGGTGTCGCCCGCCGCGACGCCGGGCTTGTAGGTGAGGGTGTCGTACCGCTTCCAGCCCGGGTTGACCGTCCGGAGCTTCGCCGTGGACGCGATCGCGTCCAGCGACACCATCGCGCCCGGCATGACCGGCTGGTCGACGATGATGCCCGCCGCGCCGGGGAACACGCCGTCCTCGGTGCCGAGCAGCTCCTTGCGCGGACGCCCGCAGCGCGGGTACTCGGCGCGGGTCGCGCTCGCCGTGTAGTCGGTCGTCTGGACGAGCGAGCCGAGCCCCAGCCCGGCCGCTTTCAGCAGGTCGGCGGCCTGTTCCAGGCACTGCCGGTACTGCGCGCGGAAGTCGCCGCCACGCGGGTGGATGCTGGGCAGGTAGACGATCCCGCCCGCGATCCGGAGGCTGCCGCGGTGCATGCCGTCGTCGGGCGCGGCCTCGATCAGCTCGCCGCCGCCCGGATACGCGGTCAGCTCGACGGACAGGTCCTCGCCGCCGGGCAGCGCCTCCACCGCCACCGTCGCGACCGGCGCGCGGTGGCCGCCGAGCGCCGCGCGGCGGGCGGCCTCGACGTCCGGATACGCACCGAGCGCGGTCGCGGTCGCGTACTCCACGACGTGGACGACGTCGCCGGGCGCCGTGCCGGCCGCGGCAAGTTCGGCGAACGCCCGCTCGTAGGCGCCGCCGATCGTCCCGGCGAACGCGGGCAGCCGTATCGTCACTGTTCCTCCAGGGCCTTGAGCAGCGGCTGAATCGTGGTGAGGCCGGGCAGGGCGAGGATCCGATCGACGCTGCCGGGGGAGCCGATGTTGGCGAGCGCCTTGTCCCAGACGAGCGCGTCGATGCCCGGATCGTCCGGGCCGCCGCCGCTGCGGGGCACCTCGGCGCGGATCTCTTTGCCGTCGCGGGTGACGGCGCGCAGCCGTCCCGGCTGGTCGGCGGCGGCGCCGCCGAACGCCACGACCTCCGTCCCGACGCGGGCGGCGAGGGCCAGGACGTCGGGACGGTCGATCTCGTCGTAGGTCGCGGCGGTCACCGTCCCGTCGACGACCATCGCGGCGACGCTCCACGGCAGGCTGAACTTGGCGTCGTAGGACGTGCGCGGACGTTCCTTGCCGTCCCCGCAGACGATGGACGCGGCGTCGGGGTGCACCTCGGCGGTGATGCTCGCGACGTCCTTGCCGTGGAACTCGCGGGCGGCGTCGAGCTGGGCGTGCATGAGCTGGCAGGCGGGATACGGCTTGACGGTGATCCGGGTCAGCTCCCAGCGCTCGCCGAGCCCGTCCAGGACCGCCGCCGGCGGGACGCGGCGGCCGAGCAGCGCCCCGTACAACCCGTACTCGCCCTCGACGACCGAGCCGGGCCCGGACGCGCCGTGCGACGCGAGGGACGCGGCGAGCACCCCGCCCCGCGCGGCGAACCCCGGGTGCAGCTGCTTCGTGGACGCGCCCGTGTTGAGGAACTCCAGCAGCCCGCCCGCCTGGCTGCCCGCGATGCCGAGCGCGTCGACGGTCTCGGCGACGGTCAGGCCCCGCAGCCGGGACGCGGTGAGCGCCGCTGCCAGAACCCCGCACGCGGCGGTGGCGTGCAGGCCGCGGGCGTGGAATCCGTGCGGGGCGGCGGCGCCGAGCCGGCACACGGTCTCCAGCCCGGCCACGGCCGCCAGCAGCAGGTCGGACCCGGTGCGCCCGAGCGCCTCGGCCTCCGCGAGCGCGACCGGGACCACCGGCGCGGACGCGTGCACGAGCCCGCCCGCGTGCGTGTCGTCGAAGTCGAGCGCGTGCATCAGCACGCCGTTCGCGAACGCGGCCTCCGCGCGCGTCACGCGCGCCGCGCTCGGCGGCTGGCCGATGATCGTCGCCTCGGGACGCCCGCCCCCCAGCTCGCGCGCCGTCCGGACAGCCGGGTCCGCCGCGCCGCGCCGGGCCGCCGCGACGGCGCAGCCGAGGCCGTCCAGGACGTGCCGGACGGCGGCGTGCCGCACGGCCTCGGGGACGTCCTCGACGCCGAGCCCGAGCGCCCATTCCGCCAGCTCGCACGCGACCGTCATGCCGCCGGCTCCGGCCCGGTCGCCGCCTGCTCCGGGCCGAAGGCCCCGGCCGCGGCCAGCTCCGCGACGCGCTCCCCGGTGAGGCCGAGCACCTCGGACGTGACGTGCGCGAGGTCCTCGCCGCGCCGCGGGGCGCGCCGGTAGGCGGGCGGCTCGGAGCCCGCCCGCACCGGAGAGGCGAGGTTCTTCAGCGTCCCGTAGCGCGGGTGCTCGGTCTCCACGACGAGGCCGCGGGCGGCGGTGTGCGGCTCCGCGAGCGCGGCGGCGACGTCGTTGACCGGCGCGCACGGGATGGACGCGGCGTACAGCGGCTCCAGCCATTCCGCGACCGTCCGGTCGAGGAACAGCGGCTCCAGCAGGGCGAGGAGGTCGGCGGCGTTGCGCTGCCGGTCGGCGAACGTGGCGAAGCGCGGGTCGTCCGCCAGGTCGGAACGATCCAGGACGGCGGTGAGCCGCCGCCAGAACTTCTCCTTCGCGCAGCCGACGACGAGCCAGCCGTCCTTGGCGCGGAAGTTCTGGAACGGCACCAGCGACGGGTGCGCCGAATGCCGCGTCCGCGACGGCGCGAACCCCGCGTTCAGATGCCACACCCCCGGATACGTCAGCATCGAGATCGCCGTGTCGTAGAGCGAGACGTCGCAGTCCATGCCGATGCCGTCGCGCCTGGCCGCGTGAAGGGCGGCGATCATCGACAGCGCCGCCACGTATCCGCCCGAGTAGTCGACGAGCGAGAGCCCGGACTTGGCGGGCGGCCCGTCCGGTTCGCCCGTCAGGTCCATCCACCCGGCGAGGCCCTGCAGGATGTAGTCGTAGCCGGGTTCCTTAGATCGCGGCCCGGTCATCCCGAACCCGGTCAGCGAGCAGCACACGATCCGCGGGTTGAGGTGCTTCAGGTCGTCGTAGGTGATGCGGAGCTTGGCCGGGACGTCGCCGCGCAGGTTCGAGTAGACCGCGTCGGAGACCCGCACCAGCTCCTCGAACACCGTCCGCCCGGCCTCGGTGGACAGATCGACCGACACCGACCGCTTGTTGCGGTTGAACGCCTCGTGGAACAGCGAGTCCTCGCCCTCGGCGTACGGGGGGACGTAGCGTCCGACGTCGCCGCCCGTCCGCGGGTCCTCGATCTTGATGATCTCGGCGCCGAGGTCGGCCAGGTGCAGCGAGCCGAACGGTCCCGCGCCGTACTGCTCCAGCGAGACGATCCGCACGTCCTCCAGCGGCCTCATGCCAGCTCCTTGATCAGTTCGATGATCCGGGCCTGCGCCACCCGGGTCTCGGCGGGCGCGAGCCCGTGGGTGGGGGGAGTCAGCTTGATCGTGGTGGCGTGGCCGTCGTAGGCCGCGATGCGCTCGGCCACCTGGTCGGCGGTGCCGGAGAGGGTGAGCGCGTCGACCATCCGGTCCGGCACGGCGGCGGCGAGGCCATCCGCCCCGGTGCCGCCGCGGAACGCCTCGACGACCTTCTCCTGCTCGGTGGCCAGGTCGTGGAAGGCGAAGAAGTCGGCGTAGGTGCGGACCGAGGCGTAGAACCCGGCGAGCCCTGCCGCGCGGCGGCGCGCCTCGGCCGGGTCCGGGTCGATCGAGCAGGCCGCCGACACGACGGCGTCCACGCCCGGACGCAGCAGCGGCAGCGCCCGCTCCCGGAGCCACGCGGGGGAGCACAGCTCGTGCGAGATCCAGCCGTCGGCGATCTCCCCGGCCAGCCTCGTCATCACCGGCCCCATCCCCGCCAGGTACACCGGGAACGGGACGGCGGGGAACGGCCGCTGGTAGCCGCGCACCCGCAGGCTCGCCAGCTCGCCCTCGACGGTCATCGGCGCGCCGGACGCGGCGTGCGCGGCGAAGTGCCGGATGATCGCCACGGTCTCGCGGAGCCGCGCGGCGGGCCGCTCCCAGCGGACGCCGTGCCAGTCCTCGTTGAGCCGCCGCACGCCGGATCCGAGCCCGAGGACGAACCGTCCGCCGGACAGCTCGGCCAGGTCGAGCGCCTCCAGCGCGGTGGTCATCGGGCTGCGGGTGAACGCCAGCGCGATCGCCGTGCCCACCCGGACGCGCTCGGTGCCCGCGGCGACGGCCGCCGCCTGGACCGTCGCGCTGCGGTGCAGCTCGGGCACCCACACCGCGTCCGCCCCTGCCTCCTCGGCCGCGCGGGCGGCGGCGACCAGCTCGGCGAGGGTCTCGCCCCACGGCCCGTAGGTGATCCTCATGCCGTCAGCGGCCCGGTCTTGGCCTCGGGGAAGTAGTTCTTGTCGTGCGGCGCGTCCCGCTTGTAGACCATGACGGTGCGCGTCCAGGAGACGACCTCGTCGCCGTCCTGGTTCAGGCCGCGGGTGCGGGCGGTGATGATGCCCGCGTAGGGCCGCGACCCCGATTCGCGCATCTCGGTGATCAGCGACTCGGCGTAGACGGTGTCGCCGACGAACACCGGGTGGGTGAGCCGGATGTCCGTCCAGCCGAGGTTGAGCAGCGCGTTCTGGCTGACGTCGAGCACCGACAGGCCGAGCACGAGCGCGACCGTCAGCCCCGAGTTCACGATGATCCTGCCGCTGGGGGAGCGCCCGGCGAAGTCGGCGTTGAAGTGGTTCTGGTTCGTGTTCAGCGTCAGCAGCGTGAACCAGGTGTTGTCGCTCTCGCCGATGGTCCGGCCGAGCGGATGCCGGAACACGTCGCCGACGGCGAAGTCCTCGTAGTACCGGCCGATCTGGGCCTCGTGGACGGTCAAGCCGCACCTCCTCGGATGCGCCCCTGCCGCAGGGGCTCTCCCGAACCTAAAGGTCAGACTTTTATGGCGTCAACCCCTCGGACCCCTTGCGTGGCCGTTCGCATTCCGCTTAGCGTAACGGCGTTCCGACATGGATGGGGAGGTGGGAGGACGTGAACCAGCCGCAGACCGCGGATCCCGCGTACCGGGCCCTCGCGCTGCAGACGCGGACGCGAGCCGTGAACGGGCTGCCGCCGGCCGAGGCGCGGGACGCCATGACCGCGGCGATCGCACGAATCGGCGGCGAGGTCGCCGCCGCGAAACGCTGGGTCGGGGCTGACCTGCGGCTGGTGGTGCTGCCGGAGTACGTCCTCAGCGGCTTCCCGATGGGCGAGCCCATCGAGCGCTGGCGCGACATGGCCGCGCTCTCCCCGGACGGCCCCGAGTACGAGGCGCTCGCCGCCGTCGCCGTCCGCGAGGAGCTGTTCCTGTCGGGCAACGCCTACGAGAGCGACCCGAACTTCCCCGGCCTGTACTTCCAGGCGTCCTTCGTGATCGACCCGTCCGGCGAGACGGTGCTGCGCTACCGGCGCCTGCATTCGCTGTACTCGCCGTCCCCGTACGACGTCTGGGACCGCTACCTCGACCTCTACGGCATGGACGCGGTGCTCCCCGTCGCCCGCACCGAGATCGGGAACCTCGCCTGTATCGCGTCCGAGGAGATCCTCTATCCCGAGCTGGCCCGCGCGCTCGCGCTGCGCGGCGCCGAGGTGTTCTGCCACTCGACGTCCGAGGCAACGAGCCCGGCGCTCACCCCGAAGGCGATCGGCCGCCGCGCCCGCGCCGTCGAGAACCTCGCCTACGTCGTGTCGGCGAACAGCGGCGGCCTGCACGGCATCCCGATCCCCGGCGACTCGACGTCCGGCGGGTCGCAGATCCTCGACTTCGAGGGACGGGTGCTCGCCGAGGCCGCGGGCGGGGAGAGCGTCGTCGCCTACGCCGAGCTCGACCTCGCCGCGCTGCGCCGCAACCGGGCCCGTCCCGGCATGGGCAACCTGCTGTCGCGCGTCAAGCCGGGCCTCTGGGCGGACGAGTACGCCCGGCACGACGTGGAGCGCCCGAACGGGCTGGACGGACGCCCGCCCGAACGCGCCTGGTTCGCCCGCAGGCAGCAGGAGTCGATCGACCGCCTCCACCAGGCCCGCTGAACAGACCGAAGGGAAACCATGGGATCGATCCGCGAAGAGATGCCGCTGCTCGCCAGGCACGAGGGCAAGTGGAAGGGCACCTACACCTACGTCGACGCCGAAGGCGAGGTCACCGACCGGCACGACTCGCTGCTGACCTGCACCCTGCCCGTGGACGGCGAGCACGACTACCACCAGGTCAACGAGTACACGTGGGCGGACGGACGCACCGAGACGCGGGTGTTCCCCGGCGTCTACCAGGGCGCCGGCCGCTGCACGTTCGACACCGAGCGGCTGCGCGGCGAGTTCTGGGAGCTGGACGACCGCGTCATCTACCTGAACTGGATCTACAAGGCCGAGGGCGAGGACCTGCGGCTGTTCGAGCTGATCCATCTCAGCGAGGACGGCACGCGCCGCAACCGCGTCTGGCAGTGGATCAGGGACGGCGTCTGCTTCCAGCGCACCCTCATCAACGAGACGAAGGTCGGATAAGGGAGCTCAGTCGCCGAGGCGGGTGCGGTCGATGGACGTGTAGGTCTCGCGGAGGTTCTCCAGGTGGGCGTGGCACGCCTCGCGCGCGCCCGCCTCGTCCCGCGCCTCGATCCGGGACAGGATCTCGCGGTGGTCGTGGTCGACGCCGTACCAGAACCTGGCGGGCGCGTTCTCCCGCAGGAACCGCTCGTTGAGGACGCGGAACACCGGCTGCGTCACCACCTCCAGGAACGGGTTGCCCGCCATCTTCAGCAGCACCCCGTGGAAGTGCCGGTTCGGCGCGAAGGTCTCGGCCGGGTCGAGGGCACTCGGGTCGAACAGCGACTCGCGCAACTCGGCCAGGCCCTTCTCGTCGCCGCGCAGCGCGGCGAGCCCGGCGGCCGGGACCTCCAGCATCTCGCGGATCTCCAGCAGCTGGTCGACCGTGATCCGGGTGTCCAGGGTGAGCAGGTTGAGGCTGGTCGCGAGGTACTCGGTGATCTGGTCGGGCCGCGGGTAGGCGACGAAGCTGCCGCCCGCGACGCCGCGCGTGGTGGTGACGAGGTTCTGGCTGGCCAGCAGCCGCAGCGCCTCGCGGACCGTGCTCCGGCTGACCCCGTGCTCGGCGGACAGCACGGGCTCGATCGGGAGCCGGTCGCCGGGCTTGAACTCCCCGGCGATGATGCGGTCGCGCAGGCTGGCGGCGATCTCCGCGTACGCGGGCGCACGCCGGTCGGGTGCTCTCTCGGCGGTCACCCGGCCATCGTACCGGTAAACGTCAGACTTTCTGTCCGGAGGGCATTGACGGGCGCCGGGACCACCCGGCAAGCTCTCCGATAACGCTCATCGGAACTCAATTCCGATTTACGGAACACGGAGGTGGTGTCGTGGCACTCCGCCGGGGAGGCGCGCCGCTCTCGATGGCCGGGGGCGTGCGCGAGTTCGCCGCCGCCACGCCGGACACCGTGGCCGTCGTCGAGGGGGAGCGGACCCTCACCTACCGGGCCCTGGACGAGCGGGCGAACCGGCTCGCGCAGGCGCTGCTCGCGCGCGGGCTGCGGCCGGGCGACCGCTGCGCCGTCCGGCTCGGCAACCGGCTGGAATTCCCCGAGATCATCGCCGCCGCGGCCAAGGCGGGCCTGGTGCTCGTCCCGCTCGGGACGCGCCTCACCGAGCCCGAGACCGCCTACATCCTGGAGCACTCGCAGGCCCGCGCCCACATCTCCGACGAGGAGCCGCCGGTCCCGATGGACGTCGTCCTCCGGATCGGCGCAGGCGGCGGGAGCGGCACGAACGGCATGGCCTCCTACGACTACGACAAGGCGCTCGAATCCGCGTCCGCCGCCGACCCGATGGCGCCCGTGGACGAGAACGACCCGTGCTGCCTGTACTACACGTCCGGGACGACCGGGAAGCCCAAGGGCGTCCTCAGCAGCCACCGCGCGCGGACGCTCATGTGCTACCTGTCCGCGATGGAGTGGGGCCTCGGCGCCCGCCGGGTCAGCCTCGCCGTCGCGCCGATGTACCACGGCGCCGGGATGGTCTTCGACTACGCGCCCGTCGTCGCCGGCGGCACCGTCGTCATGCTGCCGAAATGGGACCCGGAGCACATGCTCGTCCTGGCCGAGCGGCACCGGGCGCAGTCGGCGTTCCTCGTCCCGACCCACGCGCAGACGCTCCGCGAGTCCGGCGCGGCCGGGCGGCACGACGCGTCCAGCCTCGACACCCTCTACTTCAACGCGGCCGCCTTGCCCGCCGTGCTGAAGGAGTGGGTGACGGAGACGTTCCCGCACGCGGGCGTCCACGAGCTGTACGGGTCGACGGAGGCGGGCATCGTGACCAACTGCCGCCCGGACGACGCGTCCCGCACCGGCTCGGTCGGCCTGCCCTGGTACATGACGGAGCTCCGCGTCGTGGACGACGCGGGCGAGCCCGCCGGGCCCGGCGAGCGCGGCGAGCTGTTCAGCCGCTCGCCGTTCCTGATGAACGGCTACCTGCACGACGACGCGGCCACCGCCGCCTGCACGACCGATGACGGGTTCCTGGCCAGCGGCGACATCGTCGTCCGGGACGAGGACGGCTTCGTCTACGTCGTCGACCGGAAGAAGGACATGATCATCTCCGGCGGGGTGAACATCGCGCCCCGCGAGGTCGAGGACGTCATCGCCGCCTTCCTCGGCGTCGCCGACTGCGCCGTCGTCGGGCTGCCGGACGAGCGCTGGGGCGAGCGCGTCGCCGCGTACGTCGTCGTCCGGCCCGGCGCGTCCGTCACCGCGGACGCGCTGGACGCGCACTGCCGGGAGAGGCTGTCCGGCCCGAAGGTGCCGCGCACCGTCGAGTTCCTGCCCGTCCTTCCCCGCAACGCCGCCGGCAAGGTCCTCAAACGCGAACTGCGCGACCGCTGACCACCGGCCCCGCCCCATCGGCTCCGTTCGAATTCCCGAATACCGAAAGAGGTGCTCTTCCTTGCGACCCCATGTCGAACTCATCCAGGAGGCCGACTACATCTGGCACGGCGCCGAACTCGCCGGCGGCGAGGGCCGGGCCAGCGAACGCCGGCTGTCGGTCGACGAGGAGGACGGCTCCTGCTCGCTCCGCGTCGACTTCCACACCGACTGGGGCCGCGGCCCCGGCATCCACCACGCCAACACCGAGTACTACGTGCTCGAAGGGTCGATGACCTACGGCGGCAGGGAGATCGGCAAGGGCGGCTACGTCTACGCGCCGAAGGGCGTCCCGACGGAGGCCATCACGTTCCGCGAGGGCACCCGGCTGCTGCACTACCGCGAGTACGGCGACGCCGGGTTCGACCCCGTCGAGAACACGAACGCGCCGCGCTGGGAGGGCGCTCGCGAGGACGTCCTCGTCGTCGACTCCGAGGCCATGAAGTGGGACGCGGTGCCGAACCCCGGCCCCATGCCCGGCCTGTTCATCAAGTACCTGCACGTCGACCCGGTGACCGGCTTCTACACGCGGCTGGTCCACGCCCAGGAGGGCTGGACCGACCACCGCCTCGCGCACCACCCGTGCTACGAGGAGGCGTACACCGTCCAGGGGCACATGGAGTACAACTTCGGGACGCTGGACCTCGGCACGTACTTCTTCCGTCCGGCGCGCGTGAAGCACGGCCACTTCACCAGCATGGAGGGCGGCGCGACGTGGCTGCTGCGCTCCGACGGCGAGCTGTTCAACTGGTACACGCAGAGCGAATGGGTCCGCTGGGGCGGCGAGGCGATCAACTGGGGGCCGGGGGAGTCCCGGCTGCGCTGGTCGATGTCGGCGCACGACCTGGGCGCCGGGAGCCCCGGACGCAGCGACCGGGACCTGGCCGACCTCCAGGCGTCCGTGCGCTACCAGCGCGAGCAGGGGGAGATCGACGAGGACTACGTCCAGCACGGGACGGGCACCGACAAGAGCCTCCTCGCGATCGCGAAGGCCATGGACGCCGCCCGCCTCCAGGGCGGCCACGGACACGACCATGATCACGATCACGACCACGATCACGATGACGCGTTGAAGGCCGACTGGGGCGCCGAGCCCGCGTCCCTCGAACACCCCGCCGACCGCACCGACGAGCAGGCGCACGTCTGGGGCGCGGGCCGGAGCTGGCAGAAGGGCGACCCCATTCCGGCGCCGATCCTGTCCAGCCGCCCCGTCCGCAGCCGCAGCGCGGGACGCTGGAACGGCGACGGCATGTGACACGCGCTCCGCAGGGAAATGCCCGGGCCGTTCGGCCCGGGCATTTCCCTTATGCGGTTCAGGCGGCGGATTCACCGCCGAGGTAGAGCGTCTTGACCATCGGGTCGGCCTCCACTTCGGCGGCCGTCCCGGAAAGGCCGATGCGGCCCCGCTCCAAGACGTAGGCGCGGTCGGCCAGCCGCAGCGCGATCAGCGCCAGCTGCTCCACCAGGAGCACCGAGATCCCGCGTTCGGCGTGCAGCCGCTTGATGTAGGAGAACAGCTCGGCCGCCTTGAGCGGGGCCAGGCCGAGGGACGGCTCGTCCAGGACGAGCAGCTTCGGCTCGCTCATCAGCGCCCTGGCGATCGCGAGCATCTGCGCCTCGCCGCCGGACAGCGTGCCGCCCGCCTGGTCGCGGCGTTCGGCGAGGCGCGGGAACAGCTCCAGCGCCTCGTCCATCAGCCGCTGCGTCCGGGCCCGGTCGCGGCGCCGCGAGAAGCCGCCGAGCTGGAGGTTCTCCAGCACCGTGTGGTCGGGGAAGATCCGCCGGCCCTCGGGGACGTGCCCGATGCCGAGCCCGGTGCGCCGCCATCCGGGGACGCGGGTGATGTCCGCGCCCGCGAAGGACACCGTCCCCGCGGACGGTTTGAGCAGGCCCGACAGGACCTTCAGCGTCGTGCTCTTCCCGGCGCCGTTCGGGCCGAGCAGGACGACGAACTCGCCCTCCCCGACCGTCACGGCCACGTCGTCCAGCACCCGGACGCCCCCGTACCCGGCACGGATCCCGGCCATCTCCAGCAGCGCGGTCATGTCAGGTCCTCCACCAGGTCGGGGCGGCCGAGGTAGGCGTCCAGCACGGCGGGGTCCGAGCGGACGTCCGCGGGCGGGCCGGACGCGATGACCTTGCCGCTGTCGATCACGGTGAGCTCGTCGCACACGTCCATGACGAAGTCCATGTTGTGCTCGATCAGGACGACGGCGAGGCCGTGGTCGCGGAACGCGCGGCACAGCCGGGCGAGCGCGTCGATCTCGGCGGGGACGAGCCCGGTGGCGGGCTCGTCCAGGATCAGCACGCGCGGCCCGGACGCGACCGCCCGCACCACCTCCAGCAGGCGTTTCTGCCCGTGCGACAGCGACCCGGCGGGCTGCTCGGCGCGTCCGGACAGCCCGGCGAACGCGAGCAGCGCGGCCGCCTCCGCGCGGGACGCGGCCTCGCGGCGCCGGTAGCGCGGCAGCCGCAGGACGGCCGACGGCAGCCCGTACTTCTCGCGCCCGCGCATCCCGGCGAGCACGTTGTCGAGAACGCTCTGCTGCGCGAACAGATGCGGCGCCTGGAAGACGCGGGTGACGCCCCGCTCGGCCACCGCGTGCGGGCGGCCCGGCGCGGGCTCGCCGCAGATCAGCACCTCCCCGGCGTCCGCCTGGTGGAACCGCGTGAGGCACGCGACGGTGGTGGACTTGCCGGACCCGTTCGGCCCGATGATCCCGTGCACGCTGCCCGCGGCGACGGAGACGTCGACGCCGTCGACGGCCTTGACGCCGCCGAAGTGCTTGACGAGCCCGCGCCCCTCGAGCGCCGGGACCTCCGGGTCGACGGCGCCGGGCAGCACCGACTCGGGCAGCGCGCCGGACGGCTCGCGGTCCTCGCCCTCGGGCGGGCGGCCGAACCGGGTGCTCCGCCACGTCCCGACCAGGCCCTTCGGGACGAGCATCATCGCGAGCAGCAGGGTGCAGCCGAGGAACAGCGTCGTGTACCGGGCATGGTCCTTGATCAGCTCGACGACGGCGGCGATGACCGCGACGCCGAGCACCGGCCCGGCGAGGGTGCCGATGCCGCCGAGGAACAGGCCGACGAAGAACACCAGGCCGTTGTCGAGGATGCCGACGTCGGGGTTGATGAAGCCGAGCTGCAGCGCGTACAGGCCGCCCGACAGCCCGGCGATCGCGCCGGACAGCGTGAACACGAGCACCTTGGTGCGGACCGGCCGGATGCCCATGGCCGCGGCCGTGTCCGGGCTCTCCTTGACCGCCATCATCGCGCGCCCGACGCCGCTGCGGACCACGTTGCGCTGGACGACGTACACGATCACCAGCGCGGCGAGCGTCACGTAGTAGAACTGGACCTTCGACAGCCCGCCGGGCGCGACCCCGACGATGCCGTTGACGCCGCCGGTGACCCCGTCCCACGCCTTGCCGCCCTCCACCACGATCAGGTTGGCGGCGAGCGTGATCATGCCGAAGTACAGGTAGGTGGCGCGCAGGCTGATCATCAGCACCAGGCCGGAGAAGACGGCGCCGAGCAGCATCGCGAGCGCCACCCCCGCGGGCCACGGCAGCCCCGACTCGACGGTCACGTACGCGACGGCGTACCCGCCGAGCAGCTGCATGCCGGTGTGCATCATCGACAGCAGCCCGCCGAACCCCATCGACAGGTTCAGCGAGATCGTCAGGATCGCGCTGATCGCGGCGGACGCCACGAGCCCGTTGTAGTACGAGGCGTTGTAGCTGTAGAAGTCGGTGATCGACGGCCAGGCGAGCAGGATCACGGCCGCCACGGCGGTCAGGGCCATCGGCAGCCGGCGCAGCGCCGCGTCCAGCACGGTCGTCCCGGTGGCCGCCGTCTTCGTCGGTGCGCTCATCAGTGCGCCTCCATGGGCTTGCCGAACAGGCCGGACGGGAACGCGACGAGGATCAGCGCCAGCAGCCCGAACACGACGAAGTCGCCGGTCGTGGCGCCGGCCAGGTTGCGGACGACGGCGTCCAGCAGCCCGACGACCAGCCCGCCGACGAGCGCGCCGCGCGGCGACCCGACCCCGCCGATCACCGCCGCGGTGAACCCCTTGATCGTGAACAGCAGCCCGGACGCGGGCCCGATGAACAGCAGCGGCGCGGCCAGCACGCCGGCGAACGCGCAGATCACCGCCGCGATCACGAAGCTGAGCAGGATCACCCGGCGGACCGGAACGCCCATGATCACGGCGGCGTCCGCGTCGTGCGAGGCGGCCCGGATCGCGCGGCCGTACGCGGTGCGCCGCAGGAACACGTCGTACCCGGCCATCACCGTGAGCGCGACGCCGACCGTGAGCAGCTGCTGCCAGGCGATGCGCTGCCCGAGGAAGTCCAGATGGCCCGGGGCGAGGGCGCGCGGGCGGAGCGCGTCCACGTCGAAGTAGCGCAGCGTGAACAGCGCCTGGAAGATCATCGCCGCGGCGAGGGTGGCGATGATCCACGCGTACCGGGAGCCGGACAGCCGCACCGGCATCATGATCATCCGCTCGCTCAGCAGCCCCATCCCCGCGCCGAGCAGGAGCGTGACCAGCAGCGCGGCCGGCCACCCCCACTGCCACAGCGCCACCACCTGGTAGCTGATGGCCGCGCCGAGCACGAGCGGCTCGCCCTGCGCGAAGTTCATCACCCGGGTCGGCTGGAAGACGATCGCCAGGGCCAGCGCGACCAGCGCGTACACCGACCCGGCGAACAGCCCGTCGATCCAGACCTGTGCGCTCACGACGAGCTGATCTCCTCCGTGTACCAGCCCTTGCCGTCCTTGTTCCACTGGTAGAGGTGCACCTGGCTGTAGAACTCGTGCTTGTCGCCGGGCTTGATCGCGTTGCCGGACGGGCTCTGCTGCGCGGGGACGTCGAGCTTCTCGATCGCGTCCGCGAGCTTGGCCGCCTCCGTGCTCTTGGCCGACTTCACGGCCTGTTCGAACGCGAACAGGCAGTCGGCGGCGATGGCGGCGCCCTTCGGCGACGTCGCGCCGCTCTTCGGCCCGACGTTCTTGCCGTACTTCGCCTCGATCGCCTCGATGTGCTTCCGGTAGCCCGGCATCCATTCCGCGCGGGGCTTGCGCGTCGGGTACTCGTAGAGCGCGGCGGGGAACACCGCGCCCTTCGCGGCGTCGCCCGCGGCCTCGATGAAGGAGATGTTCTGCATGCCCGAGCCGGCGCCGACGAGCTTGCCCTTGTAGCCGGACTGCGCCGCGGCGGCCATCGTCTTCGCGCCGCCGACGCTGCTGGACACCATGATCGCCCCGGCGTCCGTGAACTTGTCGACGTAGGCGCGGTGGGACTGGTCGTCGGCCCGGCTCTTCTCCCAGCCGAGGTACTCGATGCCCGCCTGGGGGAGCAGGGTCTTCAGCAGCGCGTCGGTGTTCTTGCCGGTGTCGTCGCCCTCGTAGACGAGGCCGAGCGACTTCGCGCCCTCCTGCTTCAGCCAGTTCACGACGACCTGGGCGTCGAGGGCGAAGGGGTCCTGCGAGCGGAAGCCGTACTTGAGGCCGGAGAAGTCGCCGGTGGAGACGGCCGGCTGGCAGTTGAGCTTCGCGTTCTTCTCGTAGGTCCCCTTGGCGGCGTCGTAGAACGCGGTCAGCGACGGGCCGACCACCAGCTTCACCGCGTCGTTCCCGGCCAGCTCGTTGGCCGCCTGGACGGCCTTGCCCGGGTCGAGGGCCGAGTCGCGGACGACGAGCTTCAGCTTGGAGCCGTCCAGCCCGCCCGCGGCGTTGATCCGCTCGATCTCCACGTTCAGCGAGTTCTGCTGCGAGATGCCCAGCACGGCGAAGGGCCCGCTCATCGGGGCGATCAATCCGATCTGCAGCTCCGGCTTGTCACCCGCGGCCTTTCCCGAGCATCCGGCCGCGGTCACGGCCAGCGCCGCGAGCCCCGCGGCGACCGTGACGACTGATCTGCGCATCTGCACCTCCGCCAGGACGTTCCTGTTATCGGAACGCGGTTCCGTAGAGATGGACGCTATAGAGCGCTCTCAACGGGTGTCAATAGGTCTGACTTTTTCGCTCCATGACGTTTCTGTTACATGGTGAGCTGCGATAACGAGCGTGGCGGCGCGCCCGCCGGAGCGGGCGCGAACCGTTGCGGCACGGGGCCTGTCAGCTCGGATCGGTAACGTGGCCCATGAGAGCGGAAAGCCGCCCCGTCACGGCGAGCAGCGCCTCGGCGCACGCCTCCGCCTCGCCGCGGAACCGCTCCACCGGCCCGCACACGCTCACCACCGCCGCCGGGACGCCGTGGTGGTCGAACACCGGCGCGGCGACCGACGCCGCGCCGGACTGCCGCTCGGCGAACGAGCGGGCGTACCCGCGCCGCCGGATCGCGGCCAGCTCGGCCCTCAGCGCGTCCCGGTCGACGACCGTCCGGTCGGTGAGCCGGCTGAGCCGGCCGGCCGCGAGGCACTCGTCGATCTCCGGCCCCGGCAGGAACGCCAGGAACGCCTTCGAGGACGCGCCCGCGTGCAGCGGGAACGGCACGCCGAGCGACACGGACATGATCACCTCCCGGTCCGGCGTGACCTGGTCGACGTACACGCGCTGCGCCCCGGCCCGGACGGACAGCGTCGCCGTCTCCCGGGTCTGGCCGGAGAGCGCGACGAGATCCGGAGCGGCGAGGCGGCGCACGTCGATGTGGTCCAGGTAGGCCAGGCCGAGCCGCATCGCGGTCAGCCCGAGCGCGTACCTGCGGGTCTCCTCGTCCAGCCGGAGGAGCCCGCGGCTGCGCAGCGACGTGAGGATCCGGTGCACGGCGGGCTTGGAGAGCCCGAGCGCGTCGGCGATCTCGGTGACGCCGAGTGTCCGGGAGCCGGCCTCGGCGAACAGCACCAGCACGTCCGCCGCCCGCTCCACCGTCGAGGCCGACTGCCCGCTCCGCTCACCGCCGCGGGCCTGCTCGGTGGCGCGGGTCTGCCGGGGCATCGCGGGGTCCCGGCTCAGTCGCGGCGCAGGCCGACGGGCACCGGCGGGTCGGTGACGATCCGCGTGTCGAGGAACTCCCACCAGTCGTCCTGCGTGACGCGCTCGCCCTCCCACTCGGCGTCGGACTTCAGCCCGCCGAGCGCGGCGCGGTACTCGCCCCACGCGGCCTCGTCCTCGAACGCCGCCCAGTTCTCGATCGTGTACACGTCGCCGATCACGCTGTAGTACCAGCGGACCTCCTTGACCATCGGGAGATCGCGGTAGAACCAGCGCTCGCGGTCCTCCAGCCACGCCCAGAACTCCTTCTGGTTGCGGCGGGACCGCTCGCTGAGCTTCATCCGGTAGACGAGGTAGATCATGCAGAGTCCTCCAGTGTTCCGCTGCGCGCAACGACGTCACGGCGGGTCGTGGAGGCCATTTTGTAACAGCTTTCCGCTAATTGGAATACCTGAGGTGGACGAAGGCGCGGCCCGTCCGTCCGGGCGGGACCGGGTCGCCCGGCCCGAGCGCCGTCCAGCGCGGCCCGTGCGGCGCGGCGAGCCAGAGAACACGGGCGGCGGACCCGAACGAGGCCGGAACCCGCTCATACCCTCGGGTCTCCTCGGACCGCCCCGAGCGGAGCGGCAGACCGCCGTCCGGGATCGGGACCGTGAGCAGCGGCGTCCGCACGGCGCCCGGAGCGCCGCCCGCGCCGTCGAACCAGTCCGGGACTCCGGAGAACCAGGCCAGCGCCGTCACCCCGGTCGACGTGCGCGAATCGGTCCGGGTGCCGCGCGCCGGGATCCAGCCCCGGTCGCCCGGCCCGTATCCGACACCGGAGACTTCGAGTTCGCCGTCCAGGACGACGAACTCCTCGTCGCAGCCGTAGTACCCGGCCCCCGGACGCGTCCACCCGGCAGGGAACCGCACCAGCGAGGTGGACGACCCGTCCCCTCGGTCCACTTCCAGCCTGACCAGCGCCACCGGAGGCGCGGACCCCGGGATCGTGAACGTCCGCCACGGCGACCCGCCGCCGAGCGGTTGCACGTCATCGAGGTAAAGCATCATGCCCTGTTCCTCAGCTCGGAACATCGTTTCGGCTAGTATGCCAGCGCCGAATCCGGTCGTCGATCCTGGAGAGCGCCCATGCTCAGCAGCCCCCGGTACGCGGTACTCGGATGCCACGACCTCCCCGCCGGCGCGCGGTTCCTGTCCGTCCTCGGCTTCGCCGAACGCCGCCGCGGCACGCTGGATCCCGCAGCCGCCGGAGCCCTCTACGGCCTGCCCGGCCCGGCCGAGGAGGTCCTCTATCTCCCGGAGGGCGCCGACACCGGCGGCCTGCTCCTGGTCGCCGCGCCCGTAGGCTCCCCGGCCGTCGCCGCCGGTGGCTACGCCGTCGACGTCTACACCCGCGACATCGAGGCGAGCGTCGCCGCACTGGTCGCCGCGGGCGGCGTCCCGTCCCCGGTCGCCCGCTGGGAGCTCGGCGGCCGCCACTTCGCCGAATGCGGGGTCGTCGGGCCCGGCGGTTTCAGGGTCGTCCTGGTCGAGGGCGACTCCCGCCGCGCCAGCCTCCTGGACGACGACGAGACCCGGCGCCACTCCGAGCTCCAGGCGGCCGTCCACCTCACCCGCGGCTGCGACCACGCCTTCTGGACGAGGCTCGGCCTCGAACCGCTCTACTCGCAGCGCCTGGTCAACCCGGCGGTGGCCGCGCTGATCGGCATCGACGACCCGGACGCCGAGATCGTCCTGGACCTCTTCTGGGACGGCCGCGGCGCCCGCGTCGAGCTGATCAGCTTCCCCGGCCTCGACCTCCCGGAGGGCGACGCGTCGTTCACGTCCGGCATGCACGCGGGCGTCTTCCCCGTCCAAGACCTGGACGCCGCCCACACCCTCCTCACCGCCGCCGGCGCCCACACCGGCGAAGTCATCGAAAACGCCCTACGCGGCGGCCACGCCTTCACCGCCACCACCCCGGACGGCGCCCACCTAGAACTCTGGACCACCTGACCCACCCGGCCGCGGCACGCCGCCGCTCCACCCGGCCCCCCGGGTCCGTGCGGCAGCTGGTCTGTGTGGGCCCGGTCTGTGTGGGCCCGGTTCGTGCGGTGGCCCGTCCGCGTGGTGGGCGGTTCGCGCGGTTGCCGGGTTTGTTCGACGGCGGGACTGTGTCACGGCGGGGCCGTGCGGTTGCGTGGGCGGTGAGGCGAGGCAACGGGTCAGGAGGACGGCTCGTAGAGGGTGACCGGAATGCCGTTGGGTGTGGTCACGGATGTGGCTGTGGCCTTGCCGTGGAAGGGGTCGTCGGTCTCGATCGGTGTGGCGGTGACCTGGCCGTCGGTCCGGCGGACGGCTTCCAGGACCGCGTCTAGGTCGCGGGTGCGGACCGTCCAGCCGCTGTGTCCGAGCGATCGGCCGGGACGCTGGACGGGGCGCCGGTCCACCCGGTGCTCGCCCTCCGCCGACGTGACCTCGATCCGCGCCGTGCGCTCCCCGGCGAGGAACGCCAGCCGCATCCGGGTGCCCGGCGGGAGATCGGCGACGGCGTCGAAGCCCGGCGAGGAGAACACGACGTCGTACCAGAGGGACATGCCGAGGCCGTCCGGCCCCCAGAACGCGATCTCGGCGTCCGCGTCGGGGACGTGGCAGACCACCGAGGTCAGCTCGGTGTAGAGGCGCTCGGGGTCGGCGTCCCAGGCGGCGGTGCCGCGCGCGGCGGCGGGCTGGACGAACACGACGGCCGTCCCGTCGGGTGCCGGGCACACGCCCTGGGTGACCGTCACCTCCTGGTCGCCGACGGCCACGGCGTAGGTGGCGGGCGGCGACGACCAGCCGATGCCCGCCTCGGCGAATTGCGCGTGCGCGGTCTCGATGTCCTTGGCGTACATGTCGATGCCGATCAGGCCGACGTCGAGGTTGTGCGGGCGGACGGCCGGGGCGAGCGGTTCCGGTACCCGCACGAGGTGGATCTGCCCGGTGTCGGCGCCGGCCGCGCTCAGGGCGATCGCCTCGACGCCTGACGGGCCGGTGCCCCAGAGCGCGCCGGCCACCGGGCCCGGGACCTCGCCTTCGGCGGCCACCTCGTAGCCGAGCCTGCCGCAGAAGAAGTCCAGGTGGGGGCCGAAGTCGGTGACGCCGACGAGGGCGGCGGTGATGCCGTCCACCAGCGGGTCCGTGGAGCGGTCGTGCATGGCGGTATCCTCAATGTTCCGTTATGTGGAATCATGTTTCGATTTGTACGGCGGTGACGCTAGGCTCGGCGTAGCCGGGCTGTCAACGTCCGGCCGATCCCGTGGACAGGAGGAGGCCCATGCGCGCCGGAGTTCCGGGCATGCCGATCAGCAGCAGGCACCTCGGGGAGTGGCGGGGCGAGTACGTCCACCTCGACGCCGCGGGGACGGTCGTCGACCGGCACGCCTCGCACCTGCGCTGCTGGGTGCCGGAGGACGGCTCGTACGACATCTTCCAGGTCAACACCTACACCTGGGCGGACGGCCGGGTGCAGGAGCTGGAGTTCGGCGGCCGCATGCGCGGCGACGTCTGCCACTTCGACAACGACCGGATCGTCGGGGAGATGAGCCAGGTGGACGGGCAGGCGATCGTCCTCACCTGGTCGTACAAGAGCGACCCCGGCAACTACCTCTACGAGCTGATCCAGCTGTCGCGCGACGGGCTGCACAAGTGCCGCACCTGGCACTGGATGGACGGCGACCGCCTCGTGCGGCGCACGATCATCAACGAGTCCAAGGTCGGCTGAGCGGCCGGGTCAGGCGCCCGTGCCGAGCGGGCGGGCGCCGTCCGGCCACCAGTCGCCCGCGCCGTACGGGTCGGCGAGCGGCTGCGAGCCGTGCTCGTGGACGACCCGCCACCGGTCCCGCTCCCGGCGCAGCAGCCAGGTCATCCGCATCCGCAGCCGGCCCTCGCGGCCGTCGCCGTGGACGTCGTAGTCGACGACCCCGGTCACCTGGCCGAGGGTGTCGCTCTCGAAGAGGTGCGGGCCCTCGGCCCACCGGAAGGCGTCGATCCCGACGGGCGCCTCGAAGTACGCGCGCCAGCCCCGCTCGATGCGGTCGCCGCCGCGCGTCGTCCAGCGCGGGCCCTCGGGGAAGACGTAGGCGTCGGGTTCGCTGGAGAACGCGTCCAGGACGGCGTCGAGATCGCGGTCGATGACGGCCTGGATCATGTCCTCGACGGCGGCGAGCGGAGTCTTCATCGCTGTTCCTCCCGGATCGGGCGGCGTGATCGTGGATGATGCGGCGAGTGGGCTAGGGTTTCCGAAGCGCTCGGGACCGTCCTGGGAGACGGAACGGTTTTACACTGATCGAAACGGATATCGTCCCGGCGTCCGCCGTGCGCGGCGGCCGGGATCGGGAAGGACCACGTCCATGAGCAGCAGCGCTCAGCCGAGCGAGCGTTCCCCGCGCGGGCCGGAGGCCGCGGACGCCGGGCAGGGCACCGACGCCGGGCAGGGCACGGAGACCGCGCCGGGCTCGCGCCAGACCGCCGGGTCCGGGCAGACGATCGCCACGGTGGAACGGGCGGCCGACGTCCTGATGTTCTTCGCCGAGCAGCGGTCGGCGACGCTCGGCGTCACCGAGGTGGCGAACGCGCTGGGCATGTCGAAGGCGGCCGTGCACCGCATCCTCTCGTCGCTGCGCCTGCGCGGGCTGATCGAGCTGGACGAGGCGACCCGCCGCTACTCGCTCGGCATCGGCGCGATGAAGCTCGGCATGGCGTATCTGGAGCGGATCGACGTCCGGACGGTCGCCCGTCCCGAGCTCGTCGCGCTGTCCGAGCGGACGTCGGAGACCGCGACGCTGTCGGTCAGGTCCGGCTGGACGCGCTCCTACATCGACCAGGTCACCCCGCGCCGCGAGCTGATCATGTCGGTGACGCTCGGCCGGCCGTACCCGCTGCACGCGGGCGCGTCGTCCAAGGCGTTCCTGGCCTTCCTGTCCGACGACGAGATCGCGCACTACCTGGCGCAGCCCGCGCTGGAGCAGCTCACGCCGGCGACGATCGCGAACGCGTCGCGGCTGCGGCGCGAGATCGCCGACATCCGGGCCCGCGGCTACGCCCGCTCGACCGCCGAGCGGCAGGCGGGCGCGGCGTCGGTGGCCGCGCCGATCCTCGACCAGCACGACCGGCCGATCGCGGTCATCAGCGTCAGCGGGCCGGTCGAGCGGTTCAGCGAGGAGGCCGAGGCCTGCGCCGCCGCGCTGCTGCAGACCGTGCGGCGGCTGTCGGAGCGGTTCGGCCACCGCGCCGCCTGACGCCTTCTCCGCGCGCATTCAGTACGCCGTCGTCCCGGGCTTGACGACGCCGAGCAGCGCCGCGACGACCACGAGCGTCCAGATCGCGAGGACGTACGGGATGCTGCCCTGGACGGCGCCGCGGATGTCGCGCTCCACCGCCGGGTCGCTGCCCTTGCTCACCAGCGTCGCCCACGCCGCGCCGAACGGCCGGAGCTTCACCCGGATCATCAGGCCGCCCGCGATGCAGAGCGCGTACGCGACGACCTTGCCCGCGAGCCACTTCGGGTTGGACGTCACGCCGAACGGCTCGTCCGCCGCGAACGTGTAGGCGGCGGCGCCGAGGAGGGCGGCGACGAGGCCGATGCGGACGGCGAGGTCCGTCCGGTGGACGAGGACGCCGAACCGTCCGGGACGCCGCCGGTAGTCGGCGATCACGAGCCAGAGCCAGCCCAGCGCGAGGGTCCAGACGGCGGCGAGCCGCCAGCCGCCGAAGACGTCGCGGCCGAGGTCGTCCGCCGCCATCAGCGTGATGCCGCTCGGCAGGAACAGCACCAGGCAGATCCGCGGCGACATGTCGACCACGTGCATGATCTTGACGGCGATCCCGCGGGCCTCGGCGGACAGCTCCGGCTTCAGGATGAACCGGCTGGAGTAGAAGACGCCGAGGTCCCCGCCCAGCCAGTAGGCGAACAGGACGATGTGCAGCAGGATCGCCCAGCTGTGCAGCGTCCAACCGTGCGTGCCGATCACGAAGCCCTCCGTCGGGAAACGTCAGACTGTTATTCGTACCATCATTCCGAGTGAGACGGAACAGCGTTACTGTCGGCGGAACAGGTTCTCGGGAGGCTTCGATGGGACGACAGCTCGGCGTGCGCGACCCCCGCACGGGACGCGTGGATCACACCCTCATTTGCGCGGGCGCCGACGACGTCCGCGCGGCGGCGGCCCGCGCCCGCGCCGCGCAGCCCGCCTGGCATGCCCGCGGGCCGCGGGGACGGGCCGACGCCCTGCGCGCCCTCCGCGACGCCATCGCCGAAGGAGCGGACGCGATGGTCGCGGCGCTGGTCGACGACACCGGGCGGCTGCCGGTCTCCCGGCTGGAGGTCGACGGCGTCGTCGCGTCCCTCGGCCGCTGGTGCGACCGCGCCCCGGAACTGCTCGCCGCGGACGACGCCGTCCCGACCTCGATGCCGGGCATCGCGCTGCGCCAGGACCCGCTGCCGTATCCGCTGGTCGGCGCGATCAGCCCGTGGAACTTCCCGCTGCTCCTCGCGATGATCGACGCCGTCCCCGCGCTGCTCGCCGGGTCCGCCGTGCTGCTCAAGCCGAGCGAGATCACGCCGCGGTTCGCCGGCGTCCTGCGCGACCGCGTCGCGGCCGTCCCCGAGCTGGACGGCGTCTTCACCGTCATCGACGGCGACGGCGCGACGGGCACGGCGGTCGTTGACACCGTCGACCTGGTCTGCTTCACCGGCAGCGTCCGCACCGGCCGGGCGGTCGGCGCCGCCGCGGCGGCCCGGTTCATCCCCGCGTTCCTGGAACTCGGCGGCAAGGACCCCGCGATCGTCCGCGCGGACGCCGATCTCGACCGCGCCGCGCAGGCGGTCCTCTACGGCGGGACGGTCAACACCGGCCACTCCTGCATGTCGATCGAACGCGTCTACGTCGCCGAGCCGGTGCACGACGAGTTCGTCGAGCTGCTCGTCGCGCGCGCCCGCAAGGTCGGCCTCGCCTACCCGGACGTGACGGACGGCGAGCTCGGCCCCATCATCTCCGCCGCGCAGATCGCGATCATCGAGGACCATCTCGCGGACGCCGTCGCCCGCGGCGCGGCGGTCCGCTGCGGCGGCGAGATCCGCGAGCTCGGCGGCGGCGCCTACCTGGAGCCGACCGTCCTCACCGGGGTCGACCACGGGATGAAGGTCATGCGGGAGGAGACGTTCGGCCCGGTGCTGCCCGTCATGCCGTTCGCGGACGACGACGAGGCGGTGGCGCTGGCCAACGACAGCGAGTTCGGGCTGTCGGCGGCCGTGTTCGCGTCCACCACGGAGGCGGCGCTGGCGGTCGGCCGGCGGCTGGAGGCGGGCGGGATCAGCGTCAACGACGCCTCCCTCACCGGCTTCGTCCAGGACGGGGAGAAGAACGCCTTCAAGTCGTCCGGGCTCGGCGGGTCGCGGATGGGCGCGGCCTCCATCCGGCGCTTCCAGCGGCAGCGCTCCTTCCTCATCCGCTCGCCGGAGGACAGGGCGCCCTGGTGGTTCGCGTGACCGGGACGGCTCAGCCGCGCAGTTCGATCTCGATCCCGGCCGGGCCGCGCAGCGCGTTCGCGCCGAGAGGTACGGCACCGGCCTTGAGCAGGGCGTTCCGGGTCTCGTCCGGGGTGTCGGACGCGAACACCAGGCGGCGCAGCCCGAGCGGGCCGCCGGTGCGGTCCGCGGCGTCCACCCCGGCGAACGACATGATCTCCAGCCGGGCTGGCGGGTGGCCGGACGAGACGAGGAACGTCAGCCGGAGGGACGCGTCCGCGGGCATGCCCGTCATCCGGTCGAACGGCTCGCCCGACATCTCGCCCTCGAAGAGGATCTCCAGGCCGCCCGCCCCGGCGAAGAACGCGACGGCGGCGTCGTGATCGTCCGGGACGATCACCGCGGTGTGCAGTTCGCCGTGCAGCCGTCCGGGGTCGGCCTCCAGGGCGGGGCTCGGCCGGTGCCCGGTGGCGGCGCGCGGGATCGTCCACCAGACGCCGTCCGCGCCGAGCGCGACGAACTCGCTGAGCGTCGCCGCGCCGTACGGGTAGGTCACGCGCGGACGGGACCGGCCCCCGGCGGCGTCGATCGCGGTGGCCGTCCGCTCCAGGTCGCGGGAGTAGATGCCGAGCAGCCGCGGCCCGACGTCCCAGAGCCTGGGGGAGGGCGTCTCAGGCGCCCCCGGCACGGCGGCCAGGCGGAGCAGGCCGGTGTCGCCTCCCGGACCTCCGAGGAGCGCGCCGCCCGCGTCGCGGGCGAGCACGTCCAGGTCGAACGCCCGCGTGTGGAAGGCGATGGACGCGTCGAGATCGCGCGTCCCCACCACGGCCTCGACGACGGCTCCGAGCGGCATGTCACCACCTCCAGCGGGACGGCATTCCAGTAAGTGAGACGGCCCTTGTGTCTGACCTTTAAAGCCACGCAACATATCAGCATTAATGAAACATCGTTCCCATGATCGGAACGGAGGGATCGTGACGACGGCCCAGCGGTACGACCTCGTCATCGTCGGAGCGGGCACCGGGGGCATCCCGTGCGCCGCCGAGGCGGCGGGACGCGGCGCCCGCGTGCTGCTGGTCGAGAAGGACTCCCGGATCGGCGGCACCCTGCACACCACCGGCGGGCACCTGTCCGCCGCGGGGACCCGGCGCCAGCGCGAGCGCGGCATCGACGACACCGTCGAGGCGCATCTCGCCGACATCGAGCGGATCAGCGGCGGCACCGCCCGCGCCGACCTCGTGGAGCTCGCCGCCCGCAACGCGCCCGAGACCATCGACTGGCTGGACGACCTCGGCTTCGAGTTCGCGCCCGAGACGCCGCGCCTCGTCTACGGCCACGAGCCGTACGGCGTGCCCCGCACCTACTACGGCAAGGACGCCGGGCTGTCCATCCTCGCCGTCCTGAAAAGGCTGCTGGACGAGCAGATCGCCGCCGGACGCGTCGACCTGTGGCTCGGCAGCACCGCCGTCGGCCTCATCGAGCACGCCGGCGCCGCGCCGCGCGTCACGGTCCTGCGCGGCGGTGTGGACGAGATCGAGGTGACGGCTCCCGCGATCGTCCTCGCCACGGGCGGGTTCGCGTCCGACGACGTCCTGTTCCAGGAGATCGAGGGCGTTCCGCTGGTCAGCGCCGCGCATCCGACGTCCACCGGCGACGGCCTGGTCATCGCCCGCGACGCGGGCGCCGCGATCGCCGGGCGCGGGCAGTACCTGCCGACCTTCGGCGGGCTCCCGCACCCGACCACGCCGGGCAGGGCGTACTTCGGCGAGCGCCCGCTGCTGGTCGCCACCGAGCGCCTCCCCTGGGAGATCTACGTCGACCGCGCCGGACGCCGGTTCGTCGCCGAGGACGAGCCCAGCATCGACCGCAAGGAACGCGCGCTGGCCTCGTCCACCGACGGCACCTTCTGGACGGTCTTCGACGACACTGCACGGCTCAACTCCGTCCCGATGGTCATCGGCTGGAGCCCGGACGACGTGCTGGCGAAGGCGGGCGTGCGCGCGGGCGTCCACAAGGCGGACACCATCGCTGGCCTGGCCGCGCTCACGGGCATAGACCCATCCGGCTTGGAAGACACTGTCGACCGCTACAACAAGGCGGTCGCGTCAGGCCACGACGCCGATTTCGGCCGCGGTCACCTGCCCGCCCCCATCGCGGAGCCTCCGTTCTTCGCGATGGAGAACCATGCGATCACCCTCGTCACGTTCGCGGGCGTGGACGTCGACGAGCACCTGCGCGTCCGCCGCACGGACGGCACCCCGATGGAGGGCGTCTACGCGCTGGGCGAGCTGATCGGCGCCGCCGCCACCTGCGGCAACAGCTTCTGCGGCGGCATGCTGGTGACCCCGGCCTTGACCTTCGCCCGCCTCCTGGCCCGCCGCCTGACCC
>NZ_SMKT01000327.1 GCF_004348735.1 Actinomadura sp. KC06 | reverse complement strand
TGTGTATAAGAGACAGGCCACGCGGCGGGCGGCGGCGGGGCCTGCGGCGCCTCGGCCTGCGGAGCCGGGGCCTCTGCCTGGGCCGGGGCCTGCTCGGCGGGGGCCTCGGCCGCGGGGGCCTCCTGCGCCTCGGCGGCGGGCGCGCCGCCGCCGGACGACGACTCGCCCTCGTCGCCGATGACGGCCAGTTCGGCGCCGACCTCGACGGTCTCGTCCTCGGCGACGGTGATGCTGGTCAGGATGCCCGAGGCGGGGGAGGGGATCTCCGTGTCGACCTTGTCGGTCGACACCTCCAGGAGCGGCTCGTCGGTCTCGACGCGCTCGCCCTCCTTCTTGAGCCAGCGGGTGACGGTGCCCTCGGTGACGCTCTCGCCGAGCTGGGGCATGGTGACGGAGACCGGCATGTCTCAGCTGCTCCTTCGGAATACTCGTTGCGGCGCTTCAGCCGTGTACGTGCAATGGTTTGCCGGCGAGGGCGAGATGCGCCTCGCCGACCGCCTCGGACTGGGTCGGGTGCGGATGGATCAGCTGGGCCACCTCGCCCGGGAGGGCCTCCCAGTTGTAGATGAGCTGCCCCTCCGCGATGAGCTCGCCCACGCGCGCCCCGACCATGTGCAGGCCGAGGACGGGACCGTCCACGGCCGCGATCACCTTGACCTCGCCCTGCGTCCCCAGGATCTTGCTCTTGGGGTTGCCGGCCAGGTCGTAGGTGACCTCCTTGATCTCGTACCCGCGCTCTCGGGCCACGGCGGACGTGATGCCGACCGAGGCCACCTCCGGGTCGGAGTAGGTGATGCGGGGAACGCCGTCGTAGTCGATCGACGCCGGGCTCAGCCCGGCCAGCCGCTCGGCGACGAGGATCCCCTCGGCGAAGCCGACATGGGCGAGCTGCGGCGTCGGGATCAGGTCGCCGACCGCCGAGATCGTGGGGACGTTCGTCCGGCAGTACTCGTCGACCTTGACGAACCCGCGCTCGGTCTCGACGCCGGCCTCGGCCAGGCCGATGCCGTCGGAGACCGGGCCGCGGCCGACCGCGACCAGCAGCAGCTCCGCGTCGATCGTCTTGCCGCCCTCGAGGGTGACGGAGATGCCGCCCTGGGTCGGCTTGGCGCTCTCGAAGCGGGTGCCGAGCTCGTACTTGATGCCGCGCTTGCGGAAGGCGCGCTCCAGCCGCTTGGAGCTGGACTCCTCCTCCAGCGGCAGCAGGTGCGGCAGGGCCTCGACGATGGTGACGTCCGCGCCGAACGAGCGCCAGACGCTGGCGAACTCGACGCCGATCACGCCGCCGCCGAGGATGACGACGGAGCCGGGGACGCGGTCGAGCCGCAGCGCGTGGTCGCTGGAGATGACGCGCTCGCCGTCGATGTCGAGGCCGGGCAGCGACTTCGGCTCGGAGCCGGTGCCGAGCACGATGTGGCGTCCCTCGATCGTGCGGGCGCCGTCCGCGCCCGCGACCTCGATCGTGGTCGGGCCGGTGAGCCGCCCGGTGCCGTGCACGACCTCGATGCCCCTGGACTTGATCAGCCCGGTGAGGCCCTTCACGGTCGTCGTGACGACCTTGTCCTTGTAGGCGTTCACGCCCTCGACGTCGATGCCCTCGAACGTCGCCCTCACGCCGAACTTGGCCGCTTCACGGGACTGGTCCGCCACCTCGGCCGCGTGCAGCAGCGCCTTGGTGGGGATGCAGCCGCGGTTGAGGCACGTCCCGCCGAGGGACTCGTCCCGCTCGATCAGCGCGACGGACTTGCCGAGCTCGGCGGCGCGCAGCGCGCACGCGTAACCGCCGCTGCCGGCACCTAGGACGACGATGTCGAAGGGGCCGTTGTCAGCCACTGGACGCTCCCTTTCCCCGGGGTCGTGGCGCCGCGTGGACCGGGCGCCACTTCAGGTGGTCGTAGTCCGGGGCGGGCGCGCCGGTCGCGGGCCCCCGCCGCCACAAGGAATCTATTCTGTTCTCCACCCGGGGCGGCGGGCGGGTCCCCTGCAGAATTCCCGCTTCCTGGTTTCGGACCCTACAGAACTCCGGCGGCGAGGTCCTCGGCTATCTGGACCAGGGTGCGGGCGGCGGCGCCGGTGCCGCCCTTCGGGGTGTACCCGTACGGCTCGCCCTTGTTGAAGGCCGGGCCGGCGATGTCGAGGTGGGCCCACTTGACGCCGTCCGGCACGAACTCCTTGAGGAACGTCCCGGCGACGAGCATGCCGCCCCACCGGTCGCCGCTGATGTTGGCGATGTCGGCGACCGTCGAGTCGAGGCCCTTGCGCAGCTCGGCGGGCAGCGGCATGCCCCAGGTCGCCTCCCCGGCGCGCCCGGCCGCCGCGACCACCTTCTCGCGGACGTCGTCGTCGTTGGACATGACCCCGGTGGTGCGGGTGCCGAGCGCGACGAGCTGCGCGCCGGTCAGCGTCGCCACGTCCACGAGGAGGTCGGGGGAGTCCTCGCCGGCGCGGACGATGGCGTCGGCCATGACGAGGCGGCCCTCCGCGTCGGTGTTGAGGACCTCGACGGTCTTGCCGCCGTAGATGCGCAGCACGTCGGACGGGCGCTGCGCGGTGCCGCTCGGCATGTTCTCCGCGATGGCCAGGTAGCCGACCACGTTGACCTTGGGCTTGAGCTTGGCGATGGCGGCGAGCGCGCCGAGCACGGCGGCGGCGCCGCCCATGTCGGACTTCATCCAGTCCATGGCCTCGGACGGCTTGAGGGACAGGCCCCCGGAGTCGAACGTGATGCCCTTGCCGACCAGGACGAGCGTCTTGGACGCCTCGGGGTGGCCGTAGGCGAGGCGGACGAGGCGCGGCGGGTTGACCGAGCCCTGCCCTACCCCCGCGATGCCGCCGTAGCCGCCCTCGACCAGCGCCTTCTCGTCCAGCACCTCGATGGCGAGGCCCGTCTCCCCGGCGATCCGCTCGGCCTCGCCCGCGAGGTCCTCGGGGCACAGGTGGGACGGCGGGGTGTTGACCAGGTCGCGGACGAGCGTGACGGAGGCGGCGAGGGTCCGGGCCCGCTCGACGGCGGCCTCAGCCTCCGCGTTCGCGTCCGCGAGCAGGCGGATCTCCTCGACGGGGCTCTTGTGCTCGTCGCCGGTGCGGTAGGAGTCGAAGGAGTAGGCGCCGAGCAGCGCGCCCAGCGCCACGGCCTCGACGTCCTCCGCGGACGCGGCCGGTAGCGCGACGGCCGCCTTCGCGTGCCCGGCGAGGGAGCGGACGGCGGCGCCCGCGGCGCGGCGGACGTCCTCGGCGGACGGCGACTCGCCCAGCCCGGCGGCGACGATGAGCCTGGCGGCGACCGCGCCGAGCGCGGGCAGCTTGGTGACCTCGCCGGCCTTGCCGGTGGCGCCGAGGGCGGCGAGCGCTTCGGCGAGCCTGCCGTCCAGAGCGCGGTCGAGGTCTTCAGAGCCGGCGGCCGGGGCGACACCCGTCCCGGCCGGTGCGACGCCGATCACGATCGCGTCGACGTCGATGCTTGCCAGGGCTGTGCCGTCAAGGCTGATGCTCGTCACGTAGCCCGATGTTAGTCCTACCGGTGACCGGTTTCGCCCTTTGGATCAAGCATTGCCGGTGCCGGGCGGCGGTACCGGCAAGGCGTGCCGAAAAGTCCGGGCCGCGCTCGCCGGGCGGGGGGCGGGGTGGCGGAACGCGGCCGGGCGTGCGTGGCGGCCCAGGTG
>NZ_SMKT01000326.1 GCF_004348735.1 Actinomadura sp. KC06 | reverse complement strand
GAGGGCGTGGGTGTGGGACGAGCGGTGGGGTGGAGTGTGAGGGCGGTGGTTGGGTCAGGACTGGGCGGCGGCGCCTACGACCATGGGGGGGTCTTCGGTGGTGATGTGGTCGGATTCGATGACGTCGGCGACGACGGCGGTGATGTTGTCGGGGCCGCCGTTCTCGCGGGCGAGTTCGATCAGGCGGTCGACGGCGCGTTGCGGGTCGGCCTCGGCGGAGAGGATCTCGTAGATGCGCTGCGCGTCGACCGGGCCGCTGAGGCCGTCCGAGCAGAGGAGGTAGCGGTCGCCGAGCCGGGCCTCGCGGAGGCGCAGGTCGGGTTCGCGGTCCTCGCGTCCGTCCAGGACCCGGTACAGGACGTGCGACAGCCGGGACGTCTCCGCCGGGTCGGCCGTCTGGCCGGCCTGCTCGGCCTCCGCCTTGAGGAGCTCGTCCATGGTGTGGTCCTGCGTCATCTGGAACAGCTCGCCATCGCGCAGGAGGTAGCCGCGCGAGTCGCCGACGTGCGCGAGCGCGACGGACTCGCCCGACCACAGCATGGCGGTGAGCGTCGTGCCCATGCGGCTCAGGTCGGGACGTTCCTCCCGGACGATGCGCAGCTTCTCATTGGCTTCCGCCACGGCGCGGCCCAGAATGTCGACGAGATCGTCCTGCGGGGCGTCGGTGTCGAGTGAGCGCAGGGAGCCGATCACGGTCGAGCTCGCGACCTCGCCGCCCGCGTAGCCGCCCATGCCGTCCGCGACCGCGATCAGCCGCGCACCGGCGTACCCCGAGTCCTCATTGTTCTCTCGGTTGCAGCCGATGTCGCTGCCTGCTGCGTATCTGATAGCTACGTTCATACCAATTTCGATGACGATCCGGTCAGAGGAGTTGTATCAGTCGCGGGCGGCTGCCTCGCCATCGGCGCCGGACGTGCCGACGCCGTGCCGGACGGCGTAGAGCGCCGCCTGCGTCCGATCCTGGACTCCCAGTTTCATGAGCAGATTACTGACGTGCGTCTTGACCGTCTTCTCGGACACCACGAGCGCGCGGGCGATCTCCCGGTTGGATCTGCCCCGCGCGATGTGCACGAGCACCTCCCGTTCACGTTCGGTCAGCGCGGCCAGGCCGCGGTCGTCCTGCGAGTCCGGCCCGTCCGCCATCATCGCCTCGGCCGCGTCGGGCGCGAACAGCACGTGCCCGTCGTTGACCGCCCTGATCGCCTGGACGAGCGCCTGCGGGTCGACGTCCTTGTACAGGTACCCGGCAGCGCCCGCCTGAACGGCCGGCAGCACGTGTCCTCGTTCCGTGACGCTGGTCAGGACCAGGACCCGTGCCGCCACCCCGCGTGCCCGCAGCTCCGTCAGCGCGGTCAGGCCGTCGGCGCCCGGCATCTTGAGGTCCATGAGCACGATATCGGGCTCCAGGGATTCGGCCAGTGTCACGGCCGACGTGCCGTCCTCCGCCTCGCCGACGACCTCGATGTCGTCCTGGATGCCGAGGAAGGTGCGCAGCCCCTGCCGGACGACCGGATGGTCGTCCGCGATGAGGACCCTGATCGGCGCTCTTCCCGGTGGGCGTGGGGGGTCGTCCCCCCTCGGGATATCAGCCTCGCGTCCGTTGGCGGTCACAGCGGCACCTCCAGCCGGACGGTCGTGCCGTGCCCGGGCGCGGCGTCGATCGTGAGCTCGCCGCCGATCGAGTAGGCGCGGTCGCGCATGGACGCGAGGCCGAGCCCGTTCTGCTGCTCGGTCGCCGTGTCGGACGCGTCGAACCCGGACCCGTCGTCGGCGACCTCCAGCACGGCCTGCCCGTCCCGCGTGCCGAGCCGCACCTCGACGGTCTGCGCGCCGGCGTGGCGGAGCGCGTTGTAGAGCGCCTCCTGCGTGATGCGGAACGCGACGGCCTCCTGGTCTTCGGGCAGGACGACGGCCTCGTCGGCGGCGATGCGCACGGTCGTCTCGTGCGCCCGGTCGAGGACCTCGACGTGCTTGCGCAGTGAGGAGACCAGGCCGTCCGTGAGGTCCGCGGGACGCAGCTCGAAGATCACGGCGCGGAGTTCGGCGAGGGCCTCGGCGGCGAGCCGCTCGACCTGCTCCAGCTCCTGGACCGTCCGGACGGGGTCGCGCTCGGCCAGCGCGGACGCGGTGCGGGCGGTCAGGCGCAGCGAGAACAGCTTCTGCGCGACGGCGTCGTGCAGCTCGCGGGCCATGCGGTTGCGTTCGGCGACGACCGTCAGCTCGCGGTTGTGCTCGTACAGGCGGGCGTTCGTGACAGCGATCGCGGCGTGGGCGGCGAACAGGGTGAGGAGTTCTTCGTCGTCCTCGGTGAAGCCGCCGGGACGCTGCTTGTTGGCGAGGAAGATGATGCCGATGACGTCCTCGCCGTCCCGGATCGGCACGCCGAGGAAGTCTTTCAGGACGGGATGCGCCTGCGGCCAGCCCTCGAACTCCGGCTCCCTGCGGATGTCGGCGAGCCGCTTGGGCGTGTCGCCGTGCAGCATCGCGGCGAGCATGCCGTGCTGGCGGGGCAGCGGGCCGATGCGCTCCCACTCCTCATCGGAGACGCCCTCGACGACGAACTCGGCGAACGAGCCCTCGTCGTCCGGGACGCCGAGGGCCGCGTACCGGGCGTCCAGCAGCTGCGCCGCCGCCCGGACGATCACCTGCAGCACCTCGTGGACGGACAGGTGCCGGGTCACCGCGAGCACGGCGGAGCTCACGGCGCGCAGGGTCACACCCTGGTCACCGCCGCCGCCTTCGCCCGTCTCCATCCCGGCCTCTCGTCTCCGCTGGCCCAGCGCCTCGCGGCGCTCACATGTGAAGACCGTACTCGCTGCGCGGGATTTCTCGAATCAGCCCGGGGGACGACGTCTCCGCCGGCGCCGCCCGGTGGTCCGGGACGGCGGTCCTAGGACCATCTGACCACCGTCCAGCGGGCCCGACGGCCGATGCCGCGAACGGCGCTGATTCCTAGCGTCGAGAGCATGAAGACAGCATTGATCACCGGGGCCTCCCGGGGGCTCGGCCGGGCGCTCGCCCGCGAACTCGCCCGGGACGGCTGGCACCTCGTCATCGACGCCCGCGACGCGACCGCGCTGGCGTCCGCGGCCGACGACATCGGCGGGAGCGTCGTCGCCATCGCCGGGGACGTCACCGACCCGGCGCACCGCGCGGACCTCGTCCGGGCCGTGGACGGCGGGCTCGACCTGCTCGTCAACAACGCGAGCACCCTGGGCCCGACGCCCATGTACCGGCTCGCCGCCCTGCCCGTCACCGATCTGGCGGACACGTTCGCGACGAACGTCCTGGCGCCGCTGGCATTGATCCAGGACGTCCTGCCGAGCCTGCGGGAACGGCACGGCGCGATCCTCAACATCACGTCGGACGCGGCCGTGGAGGACTACGAGACCTGGGGCGGCTACGGGTCGTCCAAGGCGGCGCTGGAGCAGCTCTCCAACGTCCTGGCCGCGGAGGAGCCCGACGTGGCCGTCTGGTGGACGGACCCAGGCGAGATGAACACCGAAATGCTCCGCGCCGCAGGCGAGGACGCCGCCTCCGCCCCACCACCGGAAGAGGCCGCCGCCACACTCCACCACCTCGTGACCAACCGACTCCCCAGCGGCCGCTACCGCGCCTCAGACCTGGCCGGCACCCAATGACCACCGTCCTGAAGCCCCCCAACCAGGCCACCCCCACCGAACAGCCACAC
>NZ_SMKT01000325.1 GCF_004348735.1 Actinomadura sp. KC06 | reverse complement strand
CCGCCCCCTCCTTCACCCTCGGCAGCCTCGGATCGGCCAGCGGAGCCTGCCTCACCCCGCGCGGGCCCGCCGAACCCGAATACACGGCGCGGACGTCCAGCACGTACACCAGCGTGTCGTCCGAACCCACCCGATGCTTCGGATCGCCCTTCGCGCCGAAACCGTCCTCCGGCGGGATCCGCGCCACCACACGCGCCCCCGGACGCGCCCCCACCAGCGCCTTCGTCAACCCCGGCACCAGCTGACCCGTCGGGAACGCCCCCGGCTGACCCTTCGCGTAACTGTCCGCCAGCAGCTTCCGCCCGCCCGCATTCCACCGGTAGCCCACATAATCCGCCACCACGAGATCACCCTTGCGCGCCGCCGACCCCTTCCCCTTCGTCAGCGTCTTCACCGCAAGAGAATCCGCAGGCGCGCCCTTCGGGAACTCCACATCGGGCAGCTTCCCGAAATCACCGCGCACCGTCACGTCCACGTCGTCGCCGCCCGAACACGCCGCCGACAACCCCAACGGCACCGCGAGCGCCACGACCACCGACACCAGCCGAACACGACGACGCATACAAAGATCCTTCGAGGGATGCCCACGCTACTGCGCGCTCACCCTACCGCCCTGGTGACCGGCCAGTAGCCCCCAGTGCGCAAGTCCCTGGAAAGCCGTCACATACCGGCGATCAGCTTGTCGACCCGCTCGTCAACCGACCGGAACGGGTCCTTGCACAACACCGTCCGCTGCGCCTGATCGTTCAACTTCAGATGCACCCAGTCGACCGTGAAATCACGCCGCTTCTCCTGCGCCTTCCGGATGAACTCGCCCCGCAGCCGCGCCCGCGTCGTCTGCGGCGGCACCGACTTCGCCTCGAAGATGTCCAGATCCCGCGACACCCGATCGACCGAACCCCGCTTCTCCAGCAGGTAGTACAGCCCCCGGTCACGATGTACATCGTGGTAAGTCAGGTCCAGCTGCGCCACACGCGGCGACGACAACGGCAGATCGTACTTCCGCCGGTACCGCTCGATCAGCTTGTACTTCGTCACCCAGTCGATCTCACGCGACACCAGATCCAGGTCGCCCGTCTCCACCGCCCGCAGCGTCCGCTCCCACAACTCCAGCACACGCTTCGACGTCGCGTCCCCACCGCGCGAGTCGACGAAATCCCGCGCCTTCCCGAAATACTCCTTCTGGATCTCCAGCGAACTCGCCTCACGGCCGTTCGCCAGCCGCACCTTCCGCCGCCCCGTCATGTCATGGCTGACCTCGCGGATCGCCCGGATCGGGTTCTCCAGCGTCAGATCCCGCATCACCACCCCGGCCTCGATCATCCGCAGGACGAGATCCGTCGCGCCGACCTTCAGCAGCATCGTCGTCTCGCTCATGTTCGAGTCACCGACGATCACATGCAGCCGGCGGAACCGCTCCGCATCCGCGTGCGGCTCGTCCCGCGTGTTGATGATCGGACGCGACCGCGTCGTCGCCGACGACACGCCCTCCCAGATGTGCTCCGCCCGCTGCGACACGCAGTACACCGCACCGCGCGGCGTCTGCAGCACCTTCCCCGCACCGCAGATGATCTGCCGCGTCACCAGATACGGGATCAGCACGTCCGCCAGCCGCCCGAACTCGCCGTGCCGCCCCACCAGATAGTTCTCATGGCAGCCGTACGAGTTGCCCGCAGAGTCGGTGTTGTTCTTGAACAGGTAGATGTCCCCGGCGATGCCCTCCTCCCGCAGACGCCGCTCAGCGTCCACGAGCAACCCCTCCAGGATCCGCTCACCGGCCTTGTCATGCGTCACCAGATCCACGACGCTGTCGCACTCCGGCGTCGCATACTCCGGGTGACTCCCGACGTCCAGGTACAGCCGCGCCCCGTTACGCAGGAACACGTTGCTGCTGCGCCCCCACGACACCACCCTCCGGAACAGATAGCGCGCCACCTCATCCGGTGACAACCGCCGCTGCCCCCGGAAGGTGCAAGTGACGCCGTACTCGTTCTCAAGCCCGAAGATGCGCCTGTCCACACCCTGACCCTATGCGGCACGGACCCGACTTGGCAGTCTCTCCAACCGACCGTTTCCACCGAACACCACAACCACCGCACACGTGACAAGCCCGCCGCCGCACGGGCGGCAACCACCACCCCGCGACGACGGGCCGTCCCCGGGCCAGACCCTCCACCGCACGGCGGAAAGCCCGGCACCGCAGTCAGTTCTCGTCCTCCCCGGCGTCCTTCGAACCCTCGGCCGAGCCCTCGGCGTCCTTCGGGCTCTCGGCGCTCTTCGGGGTCTCCGGGAGGTCGGGGAGATCCAGAAGGTCGTCGTCCGCGTCCGCGCCGGTGCCTCCGGCGTCCCCCGCACCCGGCGCGGCCTCGTCCGCCGACAGCAGGTCACCGATCCGCGCCGCCGTCAACCGCTTGAACAACCGGTGCTCACGATTGCGGTCCAGCACCGCGACCTCCAGCGACGTCGCCTCCAGACGCCGCTCCGAATCCTGCGCCTCCAGCGCCCGCACCGCCGTCCGCAACGCCGCCGCCAGCGACGAGCCCTCCCGGTACCCGTCCTTCAGCGACTGAGCCACCGACTCCGCCTGACCGCCCATCGCCACATAACCGTGCTCGTCCGCCACCGAACCGTCGAACGTCAACCGGTAGATCTGATCCGTCTCCGCGGCATCACCCACCTCCGCGACCACGATCTCCACCTCGTACGGCTTGTTCGTCTCCGTGAAGATCGTCCCCAGCGACTGCGCGTACACGTTCGCCAGACCCCGCGCCGTCACGTCCCGGCGGTCGTACTGGTACCCGTTGATGTCGGCGTACCGGACACCGCCCAGCCGCAGATTCTCGAACTCGTTGTACTTCCCCACCGCCGCGAACGCGATCCGGTCATAGATCTCACTGATCTTGTGCAGCGCCCGCGACGGATTGTCCGCCACGAACAGGATGCCGTCGTCGTACTGCAGGACGACGACACTGCGGCCACGCGCGATCCCCTTACGCGCATAGTCCGCCTTGTCCTTCATCTGCTGTTCGGGCGACACATAGAACGGCATGGACACCGGTCAGGATCCCTTCTAACGCAGCGGGGCGGTCGGCCCGCCCGGCGACTCGTAACGACCATCGACGACGGCCCGCGCCAGCGCGCCCACCTCGTCCTCGCCCAGCCGGCGATACCCGTCCGACGTCACCGACGCCACCACAGGGAAGATCCGGCGCGTCAGATCGGGACCGCCCGTCGCCGAATCGTCATCGGCCGCGTCGTACAGCGCCTGCACGCACACCAGCCCGGCGTCCTCCGCCGACAGATCCGCACGGTACAGCTTCTTCAACGCGCCCCGCGCGAACACCGAACCCGACCCGACCGAGTAGAACTCCCGCTCCTCGTACCGTCCGCCCGCCGGGTCGTAGGAGAAGATCCGGCCCTCGTCCCGCTCCTCGTCATACCCCGCGAACAGCGGCACCACGGCCAGCCCCTGCATCGCCATGCCCAGGTTCTGCCGCACCATCGTCGCCAGCCGGTTCGCCTTGCCCTCCACCGAGAGCGTCCGTCCCTCACGCTTCTCGTAATGCTCCAGCTCCACCTGGAACAGCCGCACCATCTCGATCCCGATGCCCGCCGTCCCCGCGATGGCGATCGCCGAGAACTCGTCCGCCCGGAACACCTTCTCGATGTCCCGCTGCGCGATCATGTTCCCCGCCGTCGCCCGCCGGTCCCC
>NZ_SMKT01000324.1 GCF_004348735.1 Actinomadura sp. KC06 | reverse complement strand
ACACACCGCATCCCCCACCCCACAGCCCTTCCCACGCCGCCACCCCTGGGCCCCGCGATGGTCGAGCGGCCGCCCCCGGGGGAAGCTCGGCGCCGGGCGGGCCGGGGACGTCTCGGGCGATCTCCAGGAGCCGCTCCACCGCCATGACGGCGGCCGGGTAGAGCGTCCCGCGATGATCGTTTCCCACCGCGTTCAGCAGATCGGCGCCTCGGCCACGGCCGAAGCCGCTGTTATCGCGCACGCTCCGCAGAACATCCTCAACCGACCCCGGGTCATAAATCTCAGGGCCGGGAAAATCTTCCCACTGGGGTTGCCGCAGCATTTCCGCACACCCCTGCCCGCCGTTTTGCAAACAGCGACTTTCGACCTTGCCTCAGGCAGGTCGACCTTGAAGTGTTCGGCCGAGTACGCGGTCACGTTGACCGCGGTGGCGCGGGGTCGGCCGTGATCGTCTATACGACCGATAGGGGGAGGAGTTTCTTGCCGGTGGGGCCTATTTGGATTTCGGTGCCCATCGTTGGGCAGACGCCGCAGTCGTAGCAGGGGGTCCAGCGGCAGTCTTCGACTTCGGTTTCGTCTACGGCGTCCTGCCAGTCTTGCCAGAGCCATTCGCGGTCAAGGCCCGCGTCGAGGTGGTCCCACGGGAGGACTTCTACTTCTTCGCGTTCGCGGACGGTGTACCAGGCCAGGTCTACGGGGTCGGTGGCGAGTGCCTTCTGCGCGGCGGTCGTCCAGCGGTCGTAGGAGAAGTGTTCGCTCCAGCCGTCGAAGCGGCCGCCGTCCTCCCAGACGGCGCGGATGACCTTGCCGACGCGGCGGTCGCCGCGGGAGAGGAGGCCCTCGATGATGGACGGCTGTCCGTCGTGGTAGCGCAGGCCGATGGCGCGGCTGTATTCCTTGTCGCCGCGCAGGACGTCCTTGAGGGCGTGCAGGCGGCGGTCGACGGTCTCGTGGTCGCACTGCGCGGCCCACTGGAACGGGGTGTGCGGCTTGGGCACGAAACCGCCGATGGAGACCGTGCAGCGGATGTCCTTGCGGCCGGTGGCGTCGCGGCCCGCCTGGATGACGCGTTTGGCCATGCCGGCGATGGCGAGGACGTCCTCGTCCTCCTCGGTGGGCAGGCCGCACATGAAGTACAGCTTGACCTGGCGCCAGCCGTTCTCGTAGGCGGTGGTGACGGTGCGGATCAGGTCGTCCTCGGTGACCATCTTGTTGATCACCTTGCGCATGCGTTCGGAGCCGCCCTCCGGGGCGAACGTCAGGCCGGAGCGGCGGCCGCCGCGGGAGAACTCGTTGGCGAGCGTGATGTTGAACGCGTCCACGCGGGTGGACGGGAGGGAGAGCGAGGTGTTGGTGCCCTCGTAGCGGTCGGCGAGGCCCTTCGCGACGTCGCCGATCTCGCTGTGGTCGGCGCTGGACAGGCTGAGCAGCCCGACCTCTTGGAAGCCCGATTCCTTGAGGCCCTGCTCGACCATGTTGCCGATGGTGGTGATCGACCGTTCCCGGACGGGGCGGGTGATCATCCCGGCCTGGCAGAACCGGCAGCCGCGGGTGCAGCCGCGGAAGATCTCCACGCTGAACCGCTCGTGGACGGTCTCCGCGAGCGGGACCAGCGGCTTCTTCGGGTACGGCCACTGGTCGAGGTCCATGACGGTGTGCTTCTCGACTCGCCACGGGACGCCGGGGCGGTTCGGTGCTACGCGTTGGATGCGCCCATCGGGGAGGTAGGTGACGTCGTAGAAGCGCGGGACGTAGACGCCGCCGGACGCGGCCAGGCGGTGGAGGAGTTCGTCGCGCCCGCCGGGCTCGCCTTCGGCCTTCCATTCGCGGATGACCTCGGTGATGGCGAGGGCGATCTCCTCGCCGTCGCCTAGGACGGCCGCGTCGATGAAGTCGGCGATCGGCTCCGGGTTGAACGCGGCGTGGCCGCCTGCGATCACGATGGGGTGGGAGCTCGTGCGGTCGGCGGCGTCCAGCGGGATACCGGCGAGGTCGAGGGCCGTGAGGAGGTTCGTGTAGCCGAGCTCGGTGGAGAACGACACGCCAAGGACGTCGAACGCGGCGACCGGGCGGTGCGCGTCGACGGTGAACTGCGGGATGCCGTGCTCCCGCATGACGGCCTCCATGTCGGGCCACACCGAGTACGTCCGCTCCGCGAGGACGCCGTCGCGCTCGTTCAGGATCTCGTAAAGGATCTGGACGCCCTGGTTCGGCAGCCCGACCTCGTAGGCGTCCGGGTACATCAGCGCCCACCGGACGTCCGCCTCGTCCCAGTCCTTGATCTGGGAGTTCAGCTCGCCGCCGACGTACTGAATCGGCTTCTGCACGCCCGGGAGCAGCGGTTCCAGGCGCGGGAAGAGCGACTCGACCGGCATGACGGAATCCTCCGTGCAGGGGACGTGGAATGACGTCCACTCTACCGGCGCCGCGCTAATCGAACGGACGCCGCCGGATGTGCACCGCCTGCAGCAGACCGAACGCGATCATGTTCGCGAAGGTCGCGGAGCCGCCGTACGACACGAACGGCAGCGGCAGCCCCGTGATCGGCATGATGCCGATCGACATCCCGACGTTCTGGAACGTCTGGAACCCCATCCAGCACACGACGCCGGTGGCGACGAGCGTCCCGAACGGGTCGGCGGCCTGGGTGGCGATGCGCAGGCCGCGCCACAGCACCACGCCGAGCAGCGCGACGATCACGGCGCCGCCGACGAAGCCGAGCTCCTCCCCCGCGACCGTGAAGATGAAGTCGGTCTGCTGTTCGGGGACGAAGTGCCCGCCGGTCTGCTCGCCCTGGAACAGGCCCTTGCCGAACGCGCCGCCCGACCCGACCGCGATCCGGGCCTGCTGGGCGTTGTAGCCGGCGCCGCGCGGGTCGGCCTCCGGGTTCAGGAAGGCGGTGAACCGGTCGATCTGGTAGTCCTCCAGCAGGCCGAAGAACCACACGGCGGCGGCCGCGGCCAGCCCGCCGCCGACCAGGCCGAAGAGCCACCGCTTCTGCGCGCCGGAGATCGCCAGCATGCCGAGCACCACCGCGATGAACACCAGCGTGGTGCCGAGGTCGGGCTGCAGCATGATCAGCACGGCGGGCACGCCGGCGAGGACGAGCGCCAGCAGCACGTCGCGGCGGCCGGGGCCGATCTCCCCGTCGCGCGGCTCGCCCAGGATCATCGCGAGCAGCACGACCAGCCCGACCTTGGCGAACTCCGACGGCTGCACCTGGAAGCCGCCGCCGATCACGATCCACGAGTGCGACCCGTTGATCGTCTCGCCGAGCGGGGACAGGACGGCGACCAGCCCGACGCACGCGACCCCGTACAGGATCGGGACGTACGCGCGCAGGAGCCGGTAGTCGAGGACGGTGACGAGGCCGCCCAGCGCGAACCCGATGAACAGGTTCAGGACGTGCCGCTTGAGGAAGCCCTCAGGGTCCTTGCCCTGCTCGGTCAGCAGTTGGAACGTGGCGGAACGGACGAGCAGCGCACCGATGACCGACAGCGCCAGCACCGACAGGAACAGCGGCATATCGAGCCGCCGCAGCCCGCCGAGCCGGCTGCGCAGCCCGCGCCGCGCCGCGTACCCCTCGACGCTCCCGACGCCCGAACCGGTGATCACGGGGCGGTTCCCTCACCGGGCAGCGCCGGCAGCTCGGACGGGAGCCTGCCGTCCTTGAGGAGGGGCGGGCGGTCCTTCGTCCCGTACATCGCCTCCCAGATCTCCCGGACGGCCGGCGCGGCCGTGGACCCGCCCGTCC
>NZ_SMKT01000323.1 GCF_004348735.1 Actinomadura sp. KC06 | reverse complement strand
CCGCCCCCCAAGCCGCGGTTGCCGCCGCCTCCGCTTCACCCAGAGACGACCGCGGCGGGATCACACGCCTCGGTGACCCGGTCGCGGTCTGGCCGTGCGCCGGCTGCGGACGGCCCGTGCCGCAGCCGGCGCCCGGCGTCCGCGCCGTCCGCTACTGCCAGGACGGCGACGGCGCCTGCGAGCGGTCCGCGCGCGACGGCCGCGAACGCGGGCTGGAGTCCCAGGGGCTGACCGGCCAGGTCGCCTGGACGTGGGAGATGGTCGACCGGCTCGAAGGCGCCGCCGACCGGCTCGCGGGCGCGCTGATGTCCGAACTGAGCGTCGCCGGCGTCGAGCGGCGGATCGCGGACGCCCGCGCGGACGCCGCCGGTCACATCGCGATCGCGCAGCGGGAGCGCGACGCGTCCCAGCAGCAGGCGGAGGCCGCATGGCGGGAGGCGGCCTCCGCCCGCGACCGCGCGGACACCGCCGAGCGGGACGCCGCGTCCGTCCGCGCCGAGGCCGGACGCCTCACCGCCGAACTCGACGCCGCCAGGCGCGAATGCCAGGACGCCAAGGACGAGGCCGAAGCCGCCGGCGCCGCCCGTCTCGCCGCGGAACGCGAGCGCGACCGCGTCGCCGCCCGCGAAGGCGAACTGCTCGCCTCACTGGAGAACGCGCGCTCGGAACTGGTCGCCCTGCACGGACGGCTGTCGGAGGCGGAGACCCTCGCCGAGGGCCAGCGCGTCGAGGCGGACGCCGCGAAGCGCACGGCCGAGGATCTGCGCTCCGCCGTCCGCGACGCCGAGGCCAAACGCGGCCAGGCCGTCGCCGACTGCGACCAGTTCCAGGCGCGGGCGCGGGAGTTCGAGCGGCACAACTGGCAGCTGTCCCGGACGGCCGAGGAGCTGCGGGCCGCGGTGAAGGCCCTGACCGCCGAACGCGACGCGGCCCGCGCCGAAGCCGACCGCGCCCGCCGCCGCGTCGACGCCCTCACCGCCGTCACCGACGGCCACCGCAACGCCTGGGGAGGAGGCCCGCAGCCGGTCGCCGACCGGGAGCCGCCGACCGGGCTGCACCCCCTCCCGCCGGTGAACGGATCGCCCCTGAACGGCGCCGCCCCGCTCGCCACCGACCCGCTCGCGGGCGGGCGGCGCGCCACCGACCCGCTCGCCACCGACCCCAGGACCCGTAACGGACATCGCCTGCCGCACGCTGGCTGACCTTCGCTGGTGGGACGTCGTACAGGTTGGAGGTGAGGCCCTTCCCACACTGCACTGGCCCTGAAACCGGCCGCCGTATCGCACCGGGGTGGTACGGCGGCCGGTACCTATTGGCGCGCCTCCAGGTAGGCGGCGTAGTCGAGCGCACCGGCAAGGACGGCGGCGTGCACGGCGCGGGCGATCCTCGAACCCCACGCCGAACGGGGCCCCGCGAACGGCTCCAGCGCCCCGCCGGTGGTCGTGGCGGCGACGCAGATGGCGTCGGACGCTGTGCCCGTGCACGGATAGCCCGCTTCGAGGAGCGCCTGCGTCTTGGCTTCGGTCGCGGTGACGACCGCGTTCACCAGCGCCGCGTCGCTCAACGGCACCGGAACGGCGACGACGATGTTGACCGTCCCGGGCGTCCACGCCGGCGACGTCTCCCCGGTCGTGCGCAGCGGCGGCGTGGTGCCGTCCAGGTGCATCGGCGCGAGTTCGGGGTCGGGCACGTTCGCGGGTGCGGCGGCCCAGGTCGGGACGCGGAGCCCGACCGTCGCGGAGACGCTCACGCCCTCGTCGTCACGCCGCATGGTGCGGGACACCGACGCCGCCGTGAGCATGCCGACGCCCGGGCCGGTCAAGCCGTGCGACCCGGCGAGCTCCTCCAGATGGACGACCGGGTCCGTCCGCGAATAGCCGCCCGCGACCTGCGCGTTCAGCACCCAGCGGGCCGGGCCGATCCCGCCGCCCAGCATCGCCGACGAGATCATCCGATGCCCGCCGCCCGCCCGCCACACCGTCGACGCGAGCCGCTTCCCGTCCTCCTCGCGCCACGTCATCTCGACCTTCACGGGCGCTCCAGAGGACGTTCCAGGGGACGTTCCAGCGAGAGGATCGGCCGGCCGCCGGGGCCGGAGGCGACGTGCACCCGAGCGTCGAAATGCTCCTCGACGGCGGCGCGGGTGAGGACCTGCGAAGGCGGCCCCGCCTCGGCGACCCGTCCGTCCGAGAGGAGGACCAGGGCGTCGGCGTACTGCCCCGCCAGCGTCAGGTCGTGGATCGTCGTCACCACGGTCAGCTCGTCGGAGAGCCTCAGCTGGTCGACCAGCTCCATCACCTGCTGCTGGTGGCCGATGTCCAGGGCGGTCGTCGGCTCGTCCAGCAGCAGCACCGACGTCTGCTGCGCCAGCGCCCGCGCCAGCACCGCCCGCTGCCGCTCACCGCCCGAGAGCTGATCCATCGGACGGGACGCGAACCCGGTGAGATCCAGCCGGTCGAGGACGTCCGCCGTGATGGCCCTGTCTCGGGCGCTTTCCCGTCCGAGATGCGGGATGTAGGGGGAACGTCCGAGAAGCGTGTAGTCGAAGACGGTCATCCCGACCGGGATGTTCGGGCTCTGCGGCGCGTAGGCGATCAGCCGCGCCCGCTGCCTCGGCTTCAGCGCCGCCAGGTCCGAACCGGCCAGCGTGATGCCGCCCTTGGACGCCACCAGACCCAGGACGGCGCGCAGCAGCGTCGACTTCCCCGCCCCGTTCGGCCCGATGACCGCCGTCCACGACCCGGCCGGGACGTCCAGCGACACGCCCTTCAGCACAGGCCGCCCGCCGAGCGCCACGTCCAGCCCCCGGATCTCGATGGTCACGTGTCCACCTGCCTGCGGCTGGCGCGCAGCACGGCGACGAAGAACGGCCCGCCGACGAACGCCGTCACGACGCCGAGCGGAAGCTCGCCGGGCTTGATCACCGTCCGCGCCACGAGGTCCGCTACCCCCAGGAACGCCGCGCCGCCGAGCAGCGACAGCGGCAGGACGATCCGGTACGAACCACCCACCAGCCGCCGCACCGCGTGCGGCACCACGATCCCGACGAACCCGATCAACCCGCTCACCGCCACCGCGCACGCCGTCGCCAGCGACGCCGCGACCAGCACGATCAGCCGCACCCGCGCCGCCGACAGGCCCAGCGCGGCCGCCTCCTCGTCACCGACGCTCAGCACGTCCAGCAGCCGCCCGTGCGCCAGCAGCACGACGGTCGACACCAGCGCGTAGGGGGCGATCAGCGCGAGCTGATGCCAGTCCGCCGACCCGACCCCGCCGAGGATCCACGAGAAGATCCGCTGCAGCTCCTCCGCCTTCAGTTGCTGGACGAACGTCTGCACCGCCGCCAGGAACGACGACACCGCGACCCCCGCCAGCACCAGCGTCGCCACCCCGTTGCCGCGCCCCGCCGTGCTGCCCAGCGCGTACGCCAGGAACACCCCGAAGATCGCGCCCACGAACGCCGCCAGCGGCACCCCGTATCCGGGATCGCCCGGCACCAGCGCGATCACCACGGTCGCCCCGACCCCGGCGCCGCCCGCCGCGCCCAGCAGGTACGGATCGGCGAGCGGATTGCGGAACACGCCCTGATACCCGGCGCCCGCCAGCGCGAGCATCCCGCCCACCAGCGCCGCCATCAACGCCCTCGGCACCCGCAACTCGAACAGCACGTTCTCGTCGATCACGGCGAGGCCGGAGTCGACGTGGACGAACGGCAGCCTGTCCGCCAGCGCCTTCAGCACCCCCGTGATGGGCAGCCCTGCCGAGCCGACCAGCACCCCGGCCAGCAGCGTCGCCGCCAGCAGCCCCAC
>NZ_SMKT01000322.1 GCF_004348735.1 Actinomadura sp. KC06 | reverse complement strand
GCCTCCGGGATGCGCCACAACGGCAGGATCCACGCCGGGACGACCTCGGACGGCATCGCCGGGGCGGACGGAAGGCTCCTCCGCACGGCCGTCCAGGCGTGGGCGGCCGTGAGGTCGGCGCGGACGGCGCGCAGCCGCTCCTCGGCCTCGGCGAGCGCCGCGCGGAGCCGTTCCTCCGCCGGGACGGTCTGCTCGGCGAGGCGGCGCGAGGCGGCGCGGGCCCAGGCCCAGGCCTCGTCCCAGCGGCGGGTGCGGGCGTGCCACTCCTCGTCGCCGTCGGTGGCGATCATGAGGTTGGCGAGGTCGGGGTGGACGGCCCGGACGCGGGCGATGAGCTCCTCGCAGCGGATCTGGAGGGCGCGCTCGTGCCGGGCCTCGGCGAGGGCGCCGAGCGCGCGGCCGTAGGCGGCGGCGTCGCGGGCGCCGACCGCGGTGAGCGCGGCGCGGAGTTCGGGCGGGTCGCCCTTCTCGACCGGGCCGATCGAGTCGCGCAGGGCGTCCAGGTCGGCGGCGGCGCGGTTGACGCCGAGGCCCTCCAGCGCGTTGCGGAGGGCGGCGACGTAGCCATGCCATTGGAGGGGGTGGGCGAGCGGGACGGCGACGCCCGCGCGTTCGAGGAGGGCCTTGGTCTCGTCCACGGCGGGCATGGCGTCCCGGACGCGGGCGAGGCGCGCGTGGGCGCGGACGAAGCGGGTGACGCGTTCGGCGGGCGGCAGGTCGGCGGGGAAGGAGATCCCGGCGGCCTCCCACACGTACTGCAGCTCGCGGCAGGTGATCCGCACCATGAGGTCGGTGTGGACGAGGTCGAGCAGCTCTGGCGTGGTGGGCGCGGCTCCGTCCACCCTCGCGGAGGCGAGGAGGGGCTCGGCCTGGCGCTGCGCGGCGGAGCGGAGGGGCCCGCGCTTGAGGGCGCCGCCGCCGGCGAGGTAGGCGCGCAGGTCGTGGGCGGACGCGGCGAGGCCGCGCAGGTCGGCGTCGGCGGGCAGGTCGATGCGGTGCCCGTACAGGTCACCGAGGGCGCGTTCGGCCCACTGGGCGCGGGCCGTCATCTCCGCGACCCGGGACCAGATGAGCGGGCGGCGGCCCGCGAGGGCGTCGCCGAACGCGCCGACGGCCAGGTCGGCCGGGTTCCAGCCGCCGGGGTGACCGTCCAGGCCGAGGTCGCGGAGGGCGGCGGCGACGACGGAGGCATTGCCGTCGAGGCGGGCGAGGAGGGTGACGTCGGTGTCCCGCAGCCGCCGGGACAGGTCGGTCTTGGAGCGTTCTGCGCGTTCGGCCGCGGCGGACTCGGCCTCGATCAGCGTCCGGACGTAGGCGGCGCTGGGCAGCGCGCCGGGGTCGACGTCCCGCTGCGCGGTGCGGGCCTTGCGCTCGGGGGTCTCCTCCGCCAGCAGGACGACGAGTTCGGCGGCCTCGGAGCGGGAGATCGGCGGGCCGGGCGGCATGTCGGGCAGGAGCGGCATCCAGGCGAGGTCGGGGGCCTCGGCGCGGAGCCGGTCGTCGGGACGGCCCTCGCCCGACTCCTCGGCGACGCCGTCGCGCAGGCGGTCGCGGAGCCCGGCGACCTGGGCGGACGCGGCCTTCTCTTCGGCGGCGAGCGCGTCCAGGTCGGGGACGCCGCGGGTGAGGATCGCGTCGGCGACCCGTCCGGCCGTCGTCGGGTCGGTGACCGTGAGGTCGGCGAGGCCGGGCGGGAGGGCGGCGCGCAGCGCGGCCGACGCGGCGGCGCCCGAGGTGGCGACGACGACGCGGTGGCCGCGGGCGAGCAGGCCGGTGAGCAGGTCGGGGACGGTGTCCGGCGCGCGTTCCGGCACGTGCATGACGTGCGGCCGCTTCGCCGGGGACGCCAGCCGCACGAGACCGTCCGGGACGCCGCGGGGCAGGAGTTCGAGCAGCTTGGAGTGGTAGTCGGCGACGGCTGTGCGACCCGGCGGGCGGACGACCAGCGCCGGAGCGAGCCGCACCCGCGGAACGGCCGAGGCCGCGCCCCCACCGGGGCCCGCGCCGGGGACTGCGCTGGGGCTTCCGCCGGGGACTGCGTCCGGGGCCGGGTCCGGGGTCCAGTCCTCGCGATACTCGGCGGGACCGGAGATCGCGACGGAGCACCATTTGCGCAGGACGTCCCCGACGGAGCCGGACAACCCGAAGCCCTGCCCGGCCTGCACGGCGTCCGACACCCAGTCGGCGGGCCGGTAGCCGGGGTGGCCGGACAGCAGTTCCCGGTCGCGCAGCGTCGTGTGCCCGGCCAGGACGACGTCGATCCGTTCCGTGCGGTCGTCCACGACGATGCGGACGGGCGTGTTCAGCAGGTGGTCGCGGACGGCCGGACGCCAGGTCAGCAACCCCGTGCCGAGCACCGCCTCCCGCCCGGCCAGCTCGCGCAGGATCCGGTACCAGTTGCGGAGCGCGAGCCAGCCGTCGAACTCGTCCAGGACGACCGGGGGCGTCAGCGGAATGACCGGCACGCTGAACAGGACGTCGCCGGGCCCCGCGTCCGTCTCGACGTAGACGTCGCCGGGCAGCTCGCACAGCCAGTGGACCTGGTCGTGGCCGGTCACGTCCCGCGCGGGACGGCGCCGTGCCCGCGCCAGATCGCGCAGGTAGCGCAGCAGGCGGGCCGCGTGCTCGGCTTCGCGCGCGGCCTCGCCGCCTTCCGGCACCGGCCCGCTCGCGCCGGACGGCGGTCGCGGGGGCGTGCGCGGGGCCGTCCCCCCTCCAGGGAATGGGCCCGGGCCCGGGCGGCCGTCCTCACCAGGCACCGCGGCTCCTCCCTCCCACGGGAACGGTGGTGCCACGATCTAACACCTCCGGGCGGGCCCGGCCAAGCGCTATCGGTGATCAGTGAGTGCGGGCCAGGTAGCGGTCCTCGTTCGGCATCATCACCCAGAGGACGAGGTAGACCACGAACTGCGGGCCAGGCAGCAGGCACGACAGCAGGAACAGCACCCGGACGGTCGTGGGCGACATCCCGAACCGCCGCCCGAGCCCGGCGCAGACACCGGCGATGACCCGGCCGTGGCGTGGACGATAAAGGCCGTTCATGTGTTCTTCTCTCCCCGATTCGTCGAGCTGTGAACGGAACGCGGTCGCGGGTTTCGCGGCCACGTTCTCCACGCTACGAACCGGACAGCCGACACCACATCGCCCGTTCGTCCTGTTCTGCGCCATACTGCGGAATTAGGGGACGTCCCCTAGGGGTCACTCTCAGGCCGCGTCGCTAGGGGTCAGGCCGCGTTGTGGTCGAAGACGAGTTTCGGGAGGGCGGCCAGGTCGTCCAGGACGAACAGGCAGTCGCGCAGTAGGTCGTCATCCTGCTGGATGTGGCCCCAGGGGCCGCGCCTCAGAAAGGCGGCCTGCATTCCGAACGCGATCGCGGGCCGGACGTCGTTGTCGAGGCGGTCCCCGACGTAGAGGACGCGGTCGGGCAGCACGTCCGCGATCTGCGCGCAGCGCTCGAAGAATTCGTGCGACGGCTTCTGGACGCCCCACACGTCGGAGATCCCGACGACGTCGGCGTCCAGCCCGAGCGCGGCCAGCTGCTCCGCGGCCTCCACCGGCTGGTTGCCCGCGATCCCGACGTAGAGGCCCTGGTCGCGGAGCCCGGACAGGCAGGCCCGCGCGTCCGGGTACAGGTCGTCGGGCCCGAACCCGTTGGGGACGCCGGCCGCCACGCGGCGGCGCTGCTCCTCGTCCAGGTCGAAGCCGGGCCGGAAGTACTCGAACAGGTCCATGTGGGTGCCGCCCGTGGCGAGCAGCGCGCCCAGCTTGGCGAGGAACGTGTGCCGCGGCACGCCCAGCCAGTCGGCCCAGCGCCCGTAGATCTCGCCCTCGTTGATCAGCGTCTCGCCGATGTCGAGGAAGACGGCCTGGACGGGCCGGGGCCGGGG
>NZ_SMKT01000321.1 GCF_004348735.1 Actinomadura sp. KC06 | reverse complement strand
ACCCCGGCCAGTTCCGGCCCACGAGCCCGCCTCCGAACCAGGACCGGCAGCAGAGCCGGAGCCCGAATCCGAGTCAGGGGTCGCAGCAGAACGGGTCGCATCACCAGCGGCCCCGTCCCGGGCACGATCCCGAGGCGCGGACGTTCGTGGAGACCGAGTGGGCGCCGCCGCCGTCCCAGCCACACGCTCAGCCGCAGGCTCAGCCGCCTTCGCAGGGGCCGCACCCGGGCCTTCCGCCGCAGACGCCTCCGCCGTGGGAGCAGCCGCAGCAGTACGCGAACTGGCAGCAGCCGCCTCCGCCGTCCCTGCGGGGCGCCGGTCCCGCCGGGCGTGCGGAGCGCCGCAAGACGCTGGTGGTCGTCACGGTCGCGGTGGTCCTGGTCGTGGCGGCGATTCTGGTGGGCGCGTTCATCCTGCGCGGCAAGCTGCGGACGGGCGCCGAAGCCCCGGCGGCGGCGCCGCCGAGCCCGGTGATCCGCGTCCAGGCCGCCGTGCTCGGCGCCCGCTGAGGGGATCAGCCGCCGGCGGAGAGGGCGTCCAGGGCGAGGCGGAGGTCGGCGACGTGCGCGTCGAGGTCGGCGGCGGGCTCGCCGGCCTGGAGCCGGGCCACGTCCTCCTCGATCAGCTTGACGCGCTCGTCGAGGGCCGCCAGCAGCCGCTCGCCGCCCGCCAGCACGGCCTCCCCGTCGCCCTCGGCGAGGGTCTGGCGCAGCAGCTGCGCCTGCCGCCTGAGCTGCAGGTTGCGGCGGTGCAGCTCCACGAACACCGACACCTTCGCGCGCAGCAGCCACGGGTCGAACGGCTTGGTCAGGTAGTCGACCGCGCCGGCCGCGTAGCCGCGGAACGCCTGCTCGCCCGCCTCGCCGCCCGCGGTGAGGAAGATGATCGGGATGTCGCGGGTGCGGGGCCGGGCCTTGATGTGGCCCGCGGTCTCGAACCCGTCCATCTCGGGCATGACGACGTCGAGCAGGATCAGCGCGAAATCGTCGTTCAGCAGTTCCTTCAGCGCGGCCTGCCCGGACGTGACGGGCACGACCTCCACCGGCAGCGCGTCGAGCACGGCGGCTAGGGCGGTCAGGTTCTCCTCGCGGTCGTCGACGGCCAGGATCCTCGTGTCGCTCGGCACCGGACTCCCTTACGTCAAACGACGGCCTCTGCCGTCCACCCTGCCATGACCGATCGGACGACAACAGTGAATCGTCCCAGGGTGAACATTTTTCATCCGGCCGGTGCGCAACGACCGTGACCTGTGCGACCACCGAGGATGAAAATTGTTCATTAAGAATTTCTAGGGCAGCCAGCCGGGTTTGACCAGCCCGGACTCGTAGGCGAACACGACGAGTTGGGCCCGGTCGCGGGCGTTGAGCTTGACCATCGTCCGGCTGACATGGGTTTTCGCGGTCGCCGGGCTGACCACCAGCCGGGCGGCGATCTCCTCGTTCGACAGGCCCTCGCCGACCAGCGCCATGACCTCCCGCTCCCTTTCGGTCAGGGCGTTGAGGCGCGGCGAGGGCGCGGGTTCCTTGGCCCGCGCGGCGAACTCGGCGATCAGCCTGCGGGTCACGGACGGCGACAGCAGCGCGTCCCCGTCCGCGACCGCCCGGACGGCGTGGATCAGCTCGACCGGCTCGGTGTCCTTGACGAGGAACCCGCTCGCGCCGCCGCGCAGCGCCTCGAACACGTACTCGTCCAGCTCGAATGTGGTGAGAATCACGATCTTCACGCCGTCGAGCCGGTCGTCGGACGCGATCCGCCGGGTGGCCTCCAGGCCGTCCAGGCCCGGCATGCGGATGTCCATCAGGATGACGCTCGGGCGCAGCCGCTTCGCCTGCGCCACGGCCTCCTCGCCGTCGCTCGCCTCGCCGACGACCTCGATGTCGGGCTGCGCGTCCAGCAGCGCCCGGAAACCGGCCCGGACCAGCACCTGGTCGTCGGCCAGCAGCACCTTGACCATCGAGTCCCGCGCGTCCGGCGAGCCACCAGAGACCTGCATGTCCGGTCAGTCCTCTCTCAGGGCGGACGCGCCGTCCGGTTCCGGTTGGTCCGGCCCAGGTCCGGCTTCGAGGGGGAGCGTCGCGCGGACTCGGAACCCGCCGCCCGGCCGCGGCCCCGCGTCGAACGAGCCGCCGAGCGCGGCGGCCCGCTCCCGCATGCCGCGGATCCCGCTGCCGCTGCCGCCCGGGTCGTCCAGGAGGGACACCCCCCGGCCGTCGTCGTCGACCTGCACCACGATCTCGTGCTTACCGTAGGCGATCCGGACCCGCGCCGTCACCGGGCCGGGACCGGCATGGCGGCTCACGTTCGTCAGCGACTCCTGCACGATCCGGAACGCGGCGAGGTCGGTGCCCGCGTGCAGCGGACGGCGGTCCCCGGTGGTCTCGGCGTCGACGCGGAGCCCGGCGGCGCGGGCGCGGGCGAGCAGATCGTCCAGCCCGCCGAGGCCCGCGGTGGGGGTGCGGGGCGCGGTCTCGCCCTGCGACCGCAGCGCGCCGATCACCCCGCGCATCTCGGTGAGGGCCTCCTTGCTGGCCTCCTTGATGGCGGCGAGCGCCGTCCGGGCCTGCTCGGGGTTCTCGTCCATCAGGTGCAGCGCCACCCCCGCCTGCACGTTGATCATCGAGATGTTGTGGGCGAGGACGTCGTGCAGCTCGCGGGCCATCCGCAGCCGTTCCTCGCTGGCCTGGCGGCGCTCCTCCTCGGCGCGGGTGCGGGCCGTCTCGGCGGCCCGCTGGGCGCGCATCCGGAGCAGCTCGGACGTGACGAGCACGACCAGCGCCCAGCCGGTCACGAACGTCGCGGCGACGGCGCTGGGCTCCTGGGGCGCGAACCATCCGCTGCCGCGCTCCTCCTCCGGGACGCCGATCAGCGCGGACAGGCCGAAGAAGGCGGCCAGGCCCGCGCCCGTCCCGGCCCAGGCGGCCAGCCGGTGCCCGGCGACGACCGCGGCCATCATCGCGACGCCGAGGGAGAACGGCGCGGGTCCGTAGGGGTAGGCGCGCAGCAGGTACAGCGCGGTCACCGCCCCGACCGCGGCCAGCGTGAACACCGGATTCCGGCGGCGCAGCAGGAGCAGCGCCGGGCCGGCGAGCAGGAGGCCGAATCCGAGGGGGTCGAGGTCGGCGTGGCCGACGCCGGAACCGCCGCCGGAACCGCCGCCGTCCGCCCACGGCGGTCCGGACCCCTCCCGCCCCCCGCCGTGCTGCGCGCCCATCGACCCGAACACCTGGACGAACGCCAGGAGGGCCGGGACGATCCACACCGGCCAGGCGGCCGGACTCGGCCAGTGCGGCCTGCCCGGGCCGTGCGGCGGCGAAGTGCTCATGTCTGCACGTTAAGTCATCGAGGTCAGGGCACACGTCGGCCGTGGGGAGTCAGCGTCCGTACTCCTCGGGACGTACCCGCGCGAACGGGGCGGCGCGTCCACGAGCGGGATCAGCGCGTCCATCGGACGGGGAGGCGCTCGAAGCCGTGCCGGGCGTTGGACGGCAGCATCACCGGCTCGCCCACGATCTGCGGCAGCCCGGGACGTTCCAGCAGCGCGTCGAGCAGCGCCCGCAACTGGACGCGGGCGAGCCGCGCGCCCAGGCAGGCGCGGAACCCGAAACCGAAGCAGAGATGGGACCGGGCGCCCCGGACGAACCGGTCCGGCAGGAACTGCCCCGGGTCGGGGAACACGTCCTCGTCGTGGTTCGCGGAGACGAGCCACAGAGTGACCCGTTCGCCGGCCAGCAGCGGCACACCGCCGATGACGGTGTCGCGCTGCACGATGCGCCAGACCTGGAGGACGGGCGTCCACCAGCGCAGCATCTCCTCGACGGCGCCGTCGAGGAGCCGCTCGTCCCACCGCGCCTCCTGCAGCCGGACGTACTGCGCGGGGTGGCGGAGCAGCGCGTAGAGGCCGCCGGCGAGGGTGTTCCGCAGGGTCTCGGGAAGATCGCGGACGACCTCGGCGATGAAGTCGACCGTCTCGCCGTACGGGACGCGGGCGAGCATGGCCCGCGCAGGCGGGTCCATGTCGATGGGGGCGGGGGCGGGCCTGTCG
>NZ_SMKT01000320.1 GCF_004348735.1 Actinomadura sp. KC06 | reverse complement strand
CCACCCACCCCACCGCAACGCTGCGCCACCACGCCTGCCGCGTCTGCTCCGCCGCCGCACCTGCCCTGCTTGCTGTGCGCGCCACGCGGATGCGCGCGCCACGTTTGTTGCGTGCGTCGCGCCTGCTGCGTCTCCGGGTCTGTAGCTGTGCCGCCATGCTCGCCGTGCCTGTCACTGCTGCTTGTGTCTGTTGCGCTTGTTGGGGCGTGGTGCGCCTGGCGGTGGGCGCCCTGCTGGGTGCGCTGCGGGTGCTGGCCGTGGGTGGACGCTGACGTAAGCTCTTCCGGGGCTTGTTCCCGCGGTCGGCGGGAACGCCGAGCAGGACCGGGGACACCGAGCAGGACGAGGACCGGCCACGGCGCCGGGTGAGGAAGAGGGGCGCAGTGGCTGCTGAGGTGGAGATCGGCCGGGGCAAGAGCGGCCGCCGGGCGTACGCCTTCGACGACATCGGCATCGTGCCGTCCCGCCGGACGCGCGATCCCGAGGAGGTCAGCGTCGCCTGGCAGATCGACGCCTACCGGTTCGAGATGCCGCTGGTCGTCGCGCCGATGGACAGCGTCGTCAGCCCCGCCACCGCGATCGCGCTCGGGCGGTTCGGCGGCCTCGCCGTCCTCGACCTCGAAGGACTGTGGACGCGATACGAGAACCCCGAGCCGCTGCTCGCCGAGATCGCCTCGCTGGACGACGTGCGCGCCACCCAGCGGCTCCAGGAGATCTACTCCGAGCCGATCAAGGAGGAGCTGATCGGCCGCCGGATCCAGGAAATCCGCGAGGCCGGCGTGACCGTGGCGGCGCGCCTGTCGCCGCAGCGCACCGCGCAGTTCCACAAGGCCGTGATCGACGCGGGTGTCGACCTGTTCGTGATCCGCGGCACGACCGTGTCCGCCGAGCACGTGTCGGGACGCGCCGAGCCGTTGAACCTCAAGCAGTTCATCTACGACCTGGACGTCCCCGTCATCGTCGGCGGCTGCTCCACGTACACGGCGGCGCTGCACCTGATGCGCACGGGCGCGGCCGGGGTGCTCGTCGGGTTCGGCGGCGGCTCCGGGCACACCACGCGGACCGTCCTCGGCGTCGCCGTCCCCATGGCCACGGCCGTCGCGGACGTCGCCGCGGCCCGCCGCGACTACATGGACGAGTCCGGCGGACGCTACGTCCACGTGATCGCCGACGGAGGCATGGTCAACAGCGGCGACATCGCCAAGGCGTTCGCGTGCGGCTCCGACGCCGTGATGGTCGGCTCGCCGTTCGCCCGGGCCACCGAGGCGCCGGGACGCGGCTACCACTGGGGCAGTGAGGCCCACCACGGCGACGTCCCGCGCGGCACCCGGCTCGAACTCGGGACGATCGGGACGATGGAGCAGATCCTGCACGGCCCGTCCCACGTCGCGGACGGCTCGATGAACCTGATCGGAGCGCTACGCCGCGCGATGGCGACGTCCGGATACACGGAACTGAAGGAGTTCCAGCGCGTCCAGGTCGTTGTCGCGCCCCGCCGATCCAACGACTGATCACGTCCCCACGCCCCTCAGGATCGGCCCCTCTCGCGAAGCGAGCGGTACTTCTCGGGACCCTTTGCAGAGCAGTGACCCGCACGTTTGCGGTGGCCCGCACGTTTGCGGTGGCCCGCACGTTTGCGGTGGCCCGCACGTTTGCGGTGGTCTGCGCGCGGTGCGGTGGTCTGCGCGCGGTGCGGTGGTCTGCGCGGTGCGGTGGTCTGCGCGGTGCGGTGGTCTATGTCGAGCGGAGGTCCTCGGGAGCAGCGTCTCTGGGGAGGGCGGTCTCAGGAGTGGCGTCGGTCAGGAGCGGCGTCTGACGGGGCGGTGGTCCTTGGGAAACGGCAGTCTTGCGTAGTGGCGGTTTTCGGAGCGGCGTTCCTCGGCGGCGGACCTTGGGTGCGCCTCCTTTGGGGTTGGGGACGGCGCTTTCAGGAGCGGCGGCGGTCAGGGGCGGTGTCGCTTGGGAACGGCGGACCTCAGGGGCGGCGTTCCTTGGTGGCGGCGCCCTTGGGTCCGCGTCCCCAAGGATGGGGGCGGCGGCACTTGGGCGATCGCTCGGGAGCGGTTGCCGGGCTCAGGAGGGGAAGTCGTTGCGGAGTGGTGGGGCGCTTGGGGGTGATCGGTTGAGACCGAGCACACGTGGAATCGGGCGTTTGCGGGGTGGACGCGTCCCTACTCTGGGGTAGGAAACGCTCGGAAACCGAACGGCTGTGGGGGGAATCGCGATGACGGGATCACCTGTGACGGGCCTGGGGAGCTCCAGGTTGGGTCCGGCCGAACGGGCGGCGGCGCTCGATCGCATGGCGCGCGAGGAGTTCGACGTGGTCGTCGTGGGCGGCGGCATCGTCGGTGCGGGCGCGGCGCTCGACGCGGCGACCCGGGGGCTGTCCGTCGCGGTGGTCGAGGCGCGGGACTTCGCGTCGGGGACGTCCTCCCGCTCGTCCAAGCTGATCCACGGCGGGCTGCGCTACCTGGAGCAGTACAACTTCGACCTCGTCCGGGAAGCCCTCACCGAACGCGGGCTCCTCCTCCAGCAGATCGCACCGCACCTGGTGCGGCCCGTTCCGTTCCTTCTGCCCACGACGCACCGCGTGTGGGAGCGCGCGTATTTCGGCGCCGGGGTGGCGCTGTACGACGCGCTCGCGTTCCAGATGGGCAGCACGCGCGGCGTCCCGCATCACCGGCACCTGACCCGGCGCGGCGCGCTGCGGCTCGCCCCGTCCCTGCGCAAGGACTCGTTCGTCGGAGCGATCCAGCTCTGGGACGCCCAGGTGGACGACGCCCGCTTCGTGATGATGGCGCTCCGGACCGCCGCCGAGTACGGCGCGCAGATCGCGTCCCGCACCCAGTGTCTCGGGTTCCTGCGCGAGGGCGAGCGCGTCACGGGCCTGCGCATCCGGGACCTTGAGGGCAATACGACCAGCGAGGTCCGCGCCAAGCAGGTCGTGAACGCCACCGGCGTCTGGACGGACGACATCCAGGAACTCGTCGGCGGCCGCGGGCAGATCCACGTCAAAGCCTCGAAGGGCATCCACCTCGTCGTCCCGAAGGACCGCATCCACTCCGCGACCGGCATCCTCCTCCGCACCGAGAAGTCGGTCCTGTTCGTGATCCCGTGGGGGCGCCACTGGATCATCGGCACCACCGACACCGCCTGGGACCTCGACAAGGCCCATCCCGCCGCGTCCAAGGCCGACATCGACTACGTCCTCGACCACGTCAACACCGTGCTGAACACGCCCCTCACCCACGACGACGTCGAAGGCGTCTACGCGGGCCTGCGCCCTCTCCTCACCGGCGAGACGGAGGAGACGTCGAAGCTGTCCCGCGAGCACGTCGTCGCACACCCTGTTCCGGGCCTGGTCCTCGTCGCGGGCGGCAAGTACACCACCTACCGCGTCATGGCCAAGGACGCGATCGACGCCGTCGCGCACGGGCTCGACGGGAAGATCCCCGAGTCCTGCACCGACCGCGTTCCGCTCGTCGGCGGCGACGGTTTCCAGGCCATGTGGAACGCCCGCCACCGCCTCGCGTCCCGCTCCGGCCTCCACGTCGCCCGCATCGAGCACCTCCTGCACCGCCACGGGACGCTCCTGGACGACCTCCTCGAACTGATCTCCGAGAAGCCCGACCTCGGCAAGCCCCTCGCCGGCGCCGACGACTACCTCCGCGCCGAGATCGTCTACGCCGCCAGCCACGAGGGCGCCCGCCATCTCAACGACGTTCTAGCCCGCCGCACCCGCATCTCCATCGAGACCTGGGACCGCGGCGTCGGCGTCGCTCAGGAGGCCGCCGACCTCCTCGCCCCCGTCCTCGGCTGGTCGAAGAAGCAGCGCGACCGCGAGATCGAGTACTACCGCAAGCGCGTGGAGGCCGAACGCGCCTCCCAAACCCAGGAAGACGATCAGGAAGCCGACGCCCATCGCCGAGGCGCTCCGGACATCGTCCCCACCGCTTAGCCCGGTGATGTGCCCCGAGTTACGTGGTGTCGGTTTACCGGAATCTCATGCCGGCTGTCGGGTGGGGTAGATCCTCTCGTACTCGATCGGGGTGAGCATCCCCAGGGCACTGTGGCGGCGTCGGCGGTTGT
>NZ_SMKT01000319.1 GCF_004348735.1 Actinomadura sp. KC06 | reverse complement strand
CCGCCACCCCAAGCGGCACCGGTCGCAGCCGCGCCTGCCCCACAGACTCCCGCACGTCCTTCCGCGACACCACACTCCGGAACACACCTTTGCCCCGCCTACGCAAGCCCCGACGCGAGCTGTCACGCGAGCCCCGACGCCAGGCCCCACGCGAGCCCCCACGCGTGACGGACATGGCGGGCGAGGCGCCGCCGCGCGCCCCAGAAAGCCCACCACCGGCCGTCCCATGGACGTCTCCACCGCCCGCACAGACGTCCGCAGCACCAGCCGAGACGTCTTCACCACGTCCGCGAACGTCCTGGTCACCTGCGCAGACGTCCTCATCGCCTGGGCGGACGTCCTCCTCACGTCCGCGGACGTCCTGGTCATCTGCGGGGACATCGTCGTCACCTGTGCAGACGTCCTCATCGTCCACACGGACGTCCTCGTCACCTGCGGAGACGTCCTCCTCACGTCCGAGGACGTCCTCGTCCCGCGCGCGCCCGTCCCCAGCGTCCACCGAGATGTCCTTGTCACCTCCGCGGACGGCCTCATCACCTGCAAGGACGGTCTCATCGCTCGCAGGGGCCTCATCGTCGTATGCACGGACGTCCGGGGACGGCCCGGCCGGATGTCGGCCAGCTGGGACGTCCCCGACGGAGCGGCGGCGCTGAGGACTCACGGGCGGACGTCCATCAGGACAGGGGCAGTGATCACTGGACCTTCTGCACCGCGTCGCCGATCGACTTCACGAACTCGGGCAGGCGCGGACCCCACCGGGAGGCGACGTCGTCATCGAGCTCGACCACGCCGTTGTTCTTGACCGCGTCCAGATCCGACCAGCCTGGCCGCTTCCCGAGCGTGCCGGCGTTCTGCCCGCAGCACTTGGTGTCGGCCAGGAAGATCAGGTCCGGGTCCTGCTTGAGCAGGTATTCACGGGACAGTTGCGGGTATCCGCCGCTCGCCTTGTCCGCCGCGTCCGCGATGTTGCGGAGGCCGAACAGCCCGTACACCTGGCCGACGAACGTCTTGGACGTCACGGAGTGAAGCTGGTTGTCGAGCTCGTGGTAATAGGTGAGCCCCTTCCCCTTGGACGACGCGGCGATGGTCTTCTGGATCTCCGCCCGCATGCCGTCGACGACCTTCTTCGCCTCCTCGGTGTGCCCGGTCGCCTGCCCGAGGTCGCTGATCTCGTCGTACGCCTCGTCCAGACTGCTCGCCGCGGGTTCCAGCAGGACGGGGACCTTGACCTTCTCCAGCGCCTTCACGATGCCGTTCAGGTCGTCGGACAAGACGACGAGGTCGGGCTTGTAGGCGATGACCGCCTCGGCGTTCGGCTTGAAGCCGGACAGCTTCGTGCGGGGCGCGTTCGCCGGGACGTTCGAGTAGTCGTCCACCGCCACCACCTGCGGCCCGGCGCCGATCGCGAACAGGGTCTCGGTGTGCGTGGGGGAGAGCGACACGATCCGCTTCGGATCTGCCGGGACCTTCACCGCGCCGTTTCCGGCCTGGACGGTGACGGTCTTCGCGCCCGACGTGCTGTCCTTGGTGTTGCCGTCGTCGCCGCCACATGCGCCGGCGAACGCGACGACGCCGAGCGCCATCACCGCGACGAGGGAACGTACGGGTCTCACTGAAGCCTCCTGGCTGCAGGGAAGCCGCGGCCCGCTCAGGACGGATCGCCCTTCCACGAGGTCGAAAATCGTCGGCGCGCGAGGAGGCGACCTGGCTCGGCCCTTTCGGGGGCACCACAGTTGCGGGACAGCGCCGGGTTCACACCGGACTTCGCTCCTGGCGCGCAGCACCGTAACGGTATCAGCCACCGAATCCGAATCTGCCCTGCTCGTAGCGGGATAGTTCACTTCCCACCCGTACGACCGAAAACGCACTCCGCCCGTTCCCGCACAACTCGCACCGCGAAGCCCGCCGTCTCGCAGACGCATGATCCGGCCAGCGCGGAACCCGGGGAGTCCCGAGCATGTAGCGCAGAGCCCTCAGCCGCGCGCCGGTCCGTCCCTTCGAGGACGGACGCGGCGGCGACGGCCGAGCTGGCCCAGCAGGATCGGCACGGTGATGCACGCAGGCGACCCCGATTCGTGCGCCCGCCCGCCGTCAGACGCGACGCGGATCACCCGTCCTGTCCCGTGGATCCGAGTTCCCACCACGCATTCCGCCGCCGTTGGGCACCGGCACCACGCCGCTACACCGTCGCCGCACCCCGCCGCAGCCGCCGCGCTTGCGGTCGGGGCGGCGCTTGCGGCAGGCAGTGATGGTCTCGGCTCAGGCACCATTGCCTCAGGGCGCCATCACCTCGGCTGCCTTCCCCGCGTGGCACAACCGCCGCCACCACCCTTGGCCCGCCCCGCCACGACCACTGGCCCGCCCGTTGAGGGCGGCATGCGTGGCCCGTTGCGCCCCGGCCCCTGGCTTGCATAGAGCGACGAACTCACCAAGGACAGAGACTTCGGGTGCCATTGCTCTGGCCGACACAGCCCTCACTCATATTGCCTCGGCCTTGTTGTCGCACCCACTGTCGTCACGCCGGTCGCTGGGATGGCCTGCGAGGCGTTGCTGACGTGGACGGACGGAGCCGCTGTTCAGGGGTGGCGCGGGTCATCGGCTGCGGCTCGGTCCCTGGCCTGCACGAAGAAGTCATGTAGGTCGGCGACGTCGGGCAGCTGCTGCATCGGTCGCGCAGCTCCGAACGGGGCGTTCCAGAACGAGCCTTGACGCGTATTCCACGGGCCGGCGTACGCATATGGCTCGTCCAAGTAATCGTCGCCCAGGCTTACCCCGTAGTTGACCTCGTCGAGAGTTACCCCCACGTCGAAGTGTTCAGGCCAAAGCACTGGCGTGGAATCCGGTGCAAGCCTGGTGAGAGCCTCATGACCTCGGACGAAACATTCTGCGATGTAGTGCACCGCCTGGGCGTCAACACCGAGGACTTCGTCGAGTCCGACGCCGCTGCCGTTCTTGTAGAGGTCTTCCGCGCCACCCGCATCGATGCCCACCGCCGCCGCGAGTTCTCTGCAGGTGGTGCCGTTCAACGGGATTTCTCGGTCACCCGCCACGAGCTCCGTCCCGTTCACCCGCAGGTCGGGGTCTTGGACAGTGCCGAACCCGCCCCGGGCGATCCTCAACCGGATTGTTCCGCTCTGCCTGTACTGCGGCCCGGCGAGCACCAGCTCCGCCACTCCGTGCAACGAACGACGGGCTGTTTCCAACGTTTGCCGATCGACGTCCATGCTCCGTCCTTCGCTAGGTCGCGCTCGCGTCGCCCAGACAATCACACACTGTCCGGTTCCCTGCTCCGGGCCGCGTACTGCTCCGCCAGTTTCCGGTCGTTCTCCGCCCACCTGCGATGCCGGGCCGCCGACTGCAAATGCAACTCGGCCTCGTCCGGGTCGACCGCGGCCATCTGCTCAAGCAGAATCGCTGCCCGGTCATGCGCTTGCGCCGAGGAGACCATCGCCTGTCGCGCGTAATCCTCGGTCTCACGCCTGCGCTCCGCGGGACCGTCCGGCAGCTCACCGCCGCGGACACCGGTCGTCCGCCGACTCCCGCGCGCCTTCAGCGGAAGCGCGCGTTCTTCGCTGCCCATACCAGCCAACCCGGCGCCCCAGCCCGTCGATCAACCAGCCCTCCAGACACGTTCGACTATCTACCCAGCAACCCATCCGTTCAGCCCACCCCAAGGCACTCGCCCGCAGACACCGCACACAACCCAAGACAAATCCCCTCCCGTTCCACCGTTCCGATCAGGCGATCAAAACCGCGATGAAACCATGCCTTGCACCGAGGCCCCTTGTGGAGGATTCATCGTTCTTAACAGCCTTCAAACACTGGCCGTATTCGAGGTGATCGGTGGGCCACTTTCCGGGGAACTGCTCCAGCACCTGCTTGGTCAATCAGGTCCAACACAATCGCCGGTCAACTCCAGGCTCATTCGCGACCTGAGCCACCAACCAGACCCTCCGGCATGGCTTGGGTGCCGGGACGTTCGCATTGGCCGACCGGTCCGCCCGCGGTTCATCGGATCCTGCGTCGCCTCCCTCGCCATCGTTGCGCGCGGTGCAGTCTGGCGCGTATCTGGGGGCGATATTCGCGCCGGTGCTGTGGTGGGGTGGGGTGG
>NZ_SMKT01000031.1 GCF_004348735.1 Actinomadura sp. KC06 | reverse complement strand
GGGCTGGGGCAGGGCGGTTCTGGGCCCGGATACGGGGCTGGACGCCGAAGCGGGGCTGGACGCCGAGCTGGAGGCCGAGGCGGATCGGGCGCCTCTCGTGCACGGGACGATCGGCAGCCGGACGGTCAGTCCGAGCGAGACGGCCGGGCAGCCGAGGCCGAGCACCCGCGAGGCGATCCGCTCGGACGCGTCCGGGCCGATCGCGGGCAGCAGCTCGGCCAGCCGCGCGGCGAACGGCGCGGCGTACGGGGCGTCGTCCGGCCCGGACGAGGGCGTCGCCAGCGCGGGCTCGACGCGGAGCAGCCGCGTCCCGGACGCGCGGCAGGCGTCGTCGGGCGGCTGGACGGGCAGGTCGCCGATGGTGACGCCGGGGCCGTCCTGGCGGAGCCGGCGCAGGTCGGCGGCCAGCGCGAGCACCCCGACGTCGTGGTCGCCCGGGCCCGCCTCGATCGGGTAGATCCACCAGCCGATCTCGGCGAGCTCGCCGTTGTCGACGCGCGGCACGGTGCAGGCGCCGCACCAGACGTGGCCGAAGATCCCGGGCTCGAAGACGCCGCGGTGCTCCGGCGGGAGCCGCAGCAGCGAGCCCGGCGTCCGGCCCATGGCCTGGAGCCGTTCGACGCCGAACAGGTCGGCCGCGGTGTCGTCCCAGTTGCTGATGCGTCCGCGACCGTTGAGGGTGATGGCGGTCATCCGCGCCACACCCAGCAGGTCGGCGATGACCATGCGGTCCCCCCTCCCGGAGCGAAGGATGCACGACGCTCCCGGCAACTCCTGGTAAAGGAGACGTTACCCCCTGTAAGAAGATCGCGCTGGGAGTCCGTGAAACTTGCACGCGAGAGCGCTCACCGCCGCAACCGCCAAAGGGAGCGCGCGCCGCGCGGACGTCTCCAGGGGGCGGCCTCTACGACCACGTCAGCCGATGCACAGATGGAAGCCGTTCGCCAAGATGCGGCTGCGGGCCAGGAGTGGCCAGGGCTGCAGGACGCCCCGGCCGACGTTCCCGGCGGTCCTCCGGCCGGTGTTCCAGGGGGCCCGAGGAGCGGTCCGGTGCCGGGCCGTGCCGCCCTGTTCGGATGCCCGAGGCGTGGCGGCGCGCCGGACGGCCGGCCGAGGACGCTCCGCTGCCGTCCATCGCGGCGGCCCTGCTAGGAGGCTGCCACCGGCACGGCTTCCTGACGCGGTCGGCTCGTACCGACGCGGTGGCGCCCACCGTCCACCGCCCGCCGCGGCGAAGGAGTTCGCGGCGCGGCTCGTCAGCACCGTCCTGGCGGGCCAGGTGCCTCCGGCGGGCGCCTGAAGGCCCTGCCCGGCCACCCTGTCCGCCCTCTAATTGGCCGAAAGCGGCATAGCGCACTAATGCCCCATTGACACCCTTCGTTCCCCGGCAGAAGATCACGCAACCCCCAATCGTGATCCCTGCCAGGAGGCGCAATGCCGCGCACACAGTTCCGGCCACCGCTTCGAAAGCGCATGCGAAGACTCACCCCCGTCCTCGCTGCCGCCGCGCTCCTGATCGGAACGCTGGTGGCGACACCCGCGAACGCCGCACCGAAACCCGCGTCCGCCGGCGCCGCCGTGGACCTCTACGCGGCCGAGCTGAGCCCCGACCAGGTGAAGCTGCTGAACGGCTTCGGCCTCGACCACGAGGACATTCGGTTCTCCACGAGCAAGGAGAAGGGCAGCGTCCACGTCGAAGCCGTGATGAGCGCCGCGCAGGCCGCCGCGCTCAACCGGCAGGGCCTCGGCCTCACCGTGAAGAAGGTCGGCGGCAAGGACGCCCGCCAGCGCGCGAAGGCCGCCGCCCCGAAGGTGTTCCGCCCCTACAGCGGCCCCGGCAACATCCGCGAGGAGCTGCTGAACGTCGCCGCCGCCAACGCGTCCATCGCGAAGGCCGTGGACATCGGGAAGTCCGTCCAGGGCCGGCCGATCACCGCCGTCCGCGTCACCAAGGACGTGAACAGCCTGCGGCCCCACAAGCGGCCCGTGGTCGTGTACCAGGCGGCCCAGCACGCCCGTGAGTGGATCACGCCGGAGATGGTGCGCCGGCTGCTGCACCACTACGTGGACGGCTACGGCAAGAACGCCGAGATCACCAAGCTGGTCGACACGACCGAGATGTGGTTCGTCCCGGTCGTCAACGTCGACGGCTACGACCTGACGTTCCAGGACGGTTTCCGGCTCTGGCGCAAGAACGTCCGCGACAACGACGGCGACGGCCAGATCACCGGCCAGGACGGCATCGACCTCAACCGCAACTTCCCCTACAAGTGGGGCTACGACAACGAGGGCTCGTCCAACCTGCGCACCAGCCAGACCTACCGCGGGACGGCGCCGGGCTCCGAGCCCGAGACCCAGGCGCAGATGGGCCTCTACAAGAAGGTCCGTCCCGCCTACCTGGTCAACTACCACTCGGCGGCGGAGCTGCTGCTGCACGGCGTGGGCTGGCAGACCCTGACCCGCAGCCCGGACGACGCGATCCACAACGCGCTGCTCGGCGACATCGACCACCCGGCCGTGCCCGGCTACACGCCCCAGCTGGGCGCCCAGCTCTACACCACCAACGGCGACACCGACGGCCAGGCCGACAACGTCTACGGCGCCCTGTCGATCACGCCGGAGATGGCGACCTGCGAGTCGGCCGCGCGGTCCGACCCGGACGACGAGTGGGAGCCGGGCGACTGCGGCAGCGGCTTCGAGTTCCCGGACGACGAGACGCTCATCCAGAAGGAGTTCCAGAAGAACATCCCGTTCGCGCTCTCGGTCGCCAAGTCCGCGAAGACCCCGGACGAGCCCGTGTCCGCCGTCGGACGCACCGCACCCGACTTCGAGACCGACGGGTTCACCACGTCCTACGGCACCTCGCAGGAGGTCGCCTCGGTGATCCGCCGGTCGCTGCGCCACAAGGAGCTCCGCTACCGGATCAACGGCGGCCGCGAGCGCAGCGCCGACCTGCGCGAATGGCGGGGCGGCGAACGGTTCGGGGACGAGAACGACACCTATTACGCCGAGTACCGCGGCAAGATCAGGCAACGGCCCGGCGACAAGGTCGAGGTGTGGTTCACCGGTTGGAAGGGCTGGAAACGGGTCGAGAGCAAGCACTTCACCTACACCGTCCGTGACCAGCAAAAGGCAGACGTCCTGGTCATCGCGGACGAGGACTACACCGGAGTCAACCCGACCTACCCGCCGGGGACGAACAAGCCCCGCTACGCCCAGCAGTACGCCGACCTCGTCAAGTCCGCCAAGCACAAGCCGCTCATCTGGGACATCGACAAGGACGGCGTCCCGCACGACCTCGGCGTGCTGAAGCACTTCGACGCCGTCGTCTGGTACCTCGGCGACAACCGGCTCACCCAGGACGCCGCAGACGACCCGATCAAGACCTACCTCGGCGACCAGCCCGACTCGCAGGTCGCGGACCGGGCGAAGGACCTGCTCCTGTCCGTCCGCTCCTACCTGAACGAGGGCGGGAAACTCTTGCACACCGGTGAGACGACCGGGTACTACGGGCCCGTCAGCCGCCTCAACGGCGGCGGCATCTACTACGGGCTGAAGGGCCACCCGGAACGTCCCTGCGTCGTCACCAGCAATTTCCGCGACGACTGCGAACTGCTGTCGGACGACTTCTTCCAGTACTACCTGGGCGCGTACGACCGGCAGCGCGTCGGCGCACCGACCGCGTTCACGGGGACGGGATCGCCGTACGGCGGCGTCACGTCGAAGCTTGCGGGCCCCGCGTCCAACCCGCTGAACGAGGCGGGCGGCTTCCAGGTGACCTCGACCGTCCTGCCCAAGGCGGACTTCCCGCAGTTCAACAGCTGGAAGGCCGGCGACTACACCGGCGCGGCGGCGCCGACCGAGCCCGTCGAGGGCCAGTGGTACGTCGCCGGGCCGCACCAGGACGGCCTCTACCGGCGCCTGACCAGGACGATCGACCTGTCCACGGTCACCGCCGCGCAGGCGCCGGCCCTGCAGGCCCAGCTCTCCTACAGCACCGAGACGGGCTTCGACAACATCATCGTCGAGGCGCACACCGCCGGTACGGAGGACTGGACCACGCTGCCCGACAAGAACGGCCGGTCGACCACGACCGTCCCTGAGCAGTGCGAGCAGGGTTACCTCCTCGACATGCACCCATTCCTCGGCCACTACCTGACCAGGGGCAACCCCTGCGGCAACACCGGATCGTCCGGCAGCTGGAACGCCATCACCGGCAACTCCAACGGCTGGGTTCCGGTCGCGTACGACCTGTCCGCGTACGCGGGCAAGAAGGTCGAGGTGTCCATCTCCTACGTCAGCGACCCCGGCTCCGGAGGAACCGGACTGTTCATCGACGACACCCGGCTCACCATGTCCGGTGGCCAGCCCGACGCCGAGGGCTTCGAGACCGGCCTCGGCGCCTGGACCGTCCAGGGCGCCCCGACCGGAAGCCCCGGAAACGGCGCCGAGTTCACCCGTTCCCAGGCCCAGATCGACTCCGTCTCGGCGGTCGCGACCAGGGACACCGTCCTGCTCGGATTCGGCATCGAGCAGGCCGCCGACCAGCGGGTACTCATGATCAGGGCGCTCCGGCACCTGATCGACTGACCCCGCGATGGCCCCGGGAGCCCACCCTCTCCGGGCTCCCGGGGCCCTATACCGCAAGATCAGAGAAGTCGCAGCTCCATGTGACGAACGACACGCGGCCACGTGCAACCATCCGAGCCCTCCCAGGCGTCTTACAGAGCAGGAAGACCACCGGCGGGTGGAACCCCCTGATCGAGCACAGCCCGCGACGTCCCGCAGAACGGGGTCGCCCTGGCATCGCCGATCGCGACGCAAACGCCCCGTCCCACCCATGAGGGACGAGCGAACCCGCCGGGAACGGTGGCACGTATTACCTGACGGTGGGCGGTTCGTCCGCCCGGTCCGCGCGTGCCCCCGAACACGCGCCAGCAACCGGCCCGCCACGGGCCGCTATCCACGGGGAGCGACGATGACCGCTGTCACCACACCTGTCCGCCGCAGCGAGAGCACGCAGCGCTACGAGCGCGACGTCCTGCCGCTCGCCGACCCGCTGTACGCCAGCGCCGTCCGCATGACCCGCAATTCCGCCGACGCCGAAGACCTCGTCCAGGAGACCCTGGCCAAGGCGTACGTGAACTTCCACCAGTTCCAGGAAGGCACGAACCTCAAGGCGTGGCTGCACCGCATCCTCACCAACAACTTCATCAACACCTACCGCAAGAAGCAGCGCGAGCCCCAGCGCGCCGGCTCCGAGGAGCTGGAGGAGTGGCAGCTCGCCCAGACCGAGGCGCGCTCGTCCGGGTTCCGGTCCGCCGAGTCGGAGGCGCTCGACCGCATCCCCGACTCCGAGGTCGTCGCCGCCCTGCGCGCCCTCCCCAAGGACTTCCGGGACGCCGTCTACCTCGCCGACGTCGAGGGCTACCCGTACAAGGAGATCGCGGAAATGATGGGCACCCCCATCGGCACGGTCATGTCCCGCCTGCACCGCGGCCGCAAGCAGCTCCGCGAATCCCTGGCCGACCACCGCGCCGCCCACGTGCTCGCCGCATAGCCCTGGGCCCGCCACGGCCACGTGGCATTATCCGATCCCGCAGCTACCCCGTGGCTGCGGGATCGCCCGTTACCTCCGCACGACCGGGCGCCGCCCGTAAGCATCTCTTCGCAATAAAATCTTCGGCCGTGGGTAGAGCGCGCACACCGGGCCACGCGAGCCGTCGGTTGTTGGAAGGATGTGCTGCGCGATGCCACCTAGGGTCAGCGACGTCATGACGGTGGAGCCGCTGACGTTGCCGTTGGACGCGACGCTGTACGAAGCCGCTCGGATCATGCGGGACGAGGGGATCGGGGACGTCCTGGTCACCTATGCCGGGCGGCTGTGCGGTGTGATCACCGACCGGGACATCGTGGTCCGGGCCGTCGCGGAGAGCCGGGACACCTCCCTCACCCCCCTCGGTGACGTGTGCACGGCGGAGCTGACGACCGTCCGCCCCTATGACGACACCGGGACGGCGGCGCGGCTGATGTCGGAGCAGGCGGTCCGGCGCCTGCCCGTGGTGGACGACGAGCAGCGCCCCGTGGGCATCGTCTGCATCGGCGACCTGGCCGTGGCCGACGGTCAGGTCGGCCCGCTGGCGGAGATCAGCAAGGCGCCCCCGAACAATTGAGCGGGCAGAGGATAGTGTCGGAGGGGTGACGCCCACCGAAACGGTCCTGACGGACCAGCTCGCGCTGGAGATCGCCCGGCTGGGGATGGTCGGCGAGTCGTCCGACATCGGCACGCTGCACCGGGTGACGGACCTGGCCTCGCGCGCGGTGCCCGGCTGCGCGGGCGCGGCCAGCGTGCGCTGGGCCCTGCCGGAGATGCCGGGGAACGATCCGGGTTCGGCTCTCGGGCTGCCGCCGGACGCCGCCCGGGACGTCCCGCGCGTGCCGCCGCCGGACCCGGGGCCCGACGCCGCCCCGCCGCAGGTCCCGGCGCCGGAGGAGAGCAGGCCGGAGCCGCTGGCCGCCGCGGCCAGCCATCCGGACCTCGCCGAGGTGACCGACCGGCAGCTGTCGCGCGGCCACGGGCCGATCTTCGACGTGGTCATGGACCGCCGGGCGCTGACGTCGGAGGACATCCTCGGCGAGACCCGCTGGCCGGAGGCGATGGCCGACATGCTGTGGCGCGGGGTGCGCTGCTTCACCACCACGCCGCATATGAACCCGCCCGTCCTCGTCACGCTGACCCTGTACGGGGTGTCGCCGAAGGCGATCTCCCTTGAGCGGCAGGCGCTCGCGTCCATGCTGATCGCCCAGGGCAGCGCGGCGGTGTCGAACACCCGGCAGTACGACGACGTGCACCGCACCGCCGTCCAGCTGCAGGAGGCGGTGGAGGCGCGGGCCGTCGTCGACCAGGCGAAGGGCATCCTGATGCACGCGCTCGGCTGCGACGCCGACGAGGCGTTCGCCGAGCTGCGGCGCATCTCACAGACGCGTCACGTGAAGCTCACCGCGCTGGCCCAGCGTATCGTCGGTCATCAGGGCCTTCCCTAGGTCATGGGTCTGGGCACGGGTAGGAATCTAGGCGCATGCGGGTGAGGCGCATAAGCTGCGCACAGCCGGGCCGCGCGGTGCGGCCCCCGGCGATCGTGGACCGGCCCCGGGTGATCGGGACCCCGCCTGGTTCCACCGTGTGAAGCGGACGAGAGGCAGACCAGATGCACGATCAGCCCGACCAGCTCGAACCCGAGTCCCTGATGCGCGAGATCTCGGATCTCGAAGGGCGCATCGGCGAGCTGCGCCAGGCCGCCGGCCTGCCGGAGCCCGACCTGCGGGCGACCCTGGACGCGGCGCTGGTCGAGCTGGAGCTGGCGCTGACGGCGCTGCGGACGATGGGCACCGAGCACACCGGCGGGCAGGGCGGGTCGGCCGCGGCCGAGACCGAGCGGCGGGTGCTGCGCACGGTGTTCCAGGACGCCCCCGTCCCGCTGTTCCTGCTGGACCGCAACACGAGCGTCCGGCGGGTGAACCGGCAGGCGGCGACGCTGCTCGGCACGTCGTCCGGGTACGTGTCGGGCAAGCAGTTCACGGCGTTCTGCGACATGGCGACCCGCGCGGCGGTGCGGTCGCAGCTCGCGGCGGTCGTCCGGACGGGACGGCGCCGCCGCGTCCAGGTCAGGTTCCTCGGCCGGGATCATCCGGTCGACGCCGTGGTGACCCTGGCCCGCGTGTGGATCCGCGGCGAACCCGACCCGATGGTCGTGGTGGCCGCCGGTTCGACGGACACCCCGACCGACGAGGCCCCCGCCGACGGCACCGCCGGGGCGGAACGCGCCAAAGCGAAGCGGGGCTCGGCCCAGGCGAAGGCGGGCCAGGGCGCGCCGCCCGACGACGAGGCCGTCGCGACGATCGTCCACCGGATGGACGTCCTCGCCACCGCGAGCGAGCTGCTGCTGGACGAGCCCGTCTTCAACGAGACGGTCGCGGTCCGCAGGTGCGCCCGGCTGCTGGCCGCCGAGCTGGCCGACTGGGCGTTCATCGACCTGACCGGACCGGCCAACGGCGGCCCGGGATCGACCCCGCTGGGCGGCGCCCACGTGGCGGGGACGGCGTCGCGCGCGGCTCCGCTGCTGCGCCGGCAGGTCGTGATGGGCCCGGAGGACGAGCATTCCATCGAGGCCGCCCGGACGCTGGAGGAGGTCGACCCGGCCGAGGGCACGCTGCCCCACACGGTGTTCGTCACCCGGCAGAGCGCGCTGCGGCCGCACGTCGAGAACCTCGACGTGCTCGGCGTCTGCCCGGACGGCATTCCCGTCTGCGGCAAGATCGGCGCGACGTCGGTGCTGAGCGTCCCGATCGAGGACGGCGACCGCGCCATCGGGACGATCACGCTGACGGCGAGCGGCGAGTACGGCCCGTTCGACCTGATGGACCTCGGGGTCGTCCAGCGGCTCGGCCGGTACCTGGCGCTGGTGATCAGGGCGGCGCGGCTGTACCGGCGCCGCGCCGAGGTCGCGGAGACGCTCCAGGCCGGGCTGCTGCCGAAGTCGCTGCCGTCCATCCCGGGCGTGAGCGTGGCGGCCAAGTACCTGACGGCCACGCACGGCTCTGAGGTCGGCGGCGACTTCTACGACGTGTTCCGCACCGAGAACGGCTGGGGCATGATCCTCGGCGACGTGTGCGGCAAGGGCGAGGACGCGGCGGCCGTGACCGCGACGGCCCGGCACTGCGTGCGGCTGGCGTCGCGGTGGAAGGCGCGTCCGGGCGACGTGCTCGGGATCGTGAACGAGGCGCTGCTGGACGAGGACCGGTTCGTCACCGCCGTGATGGCCGGGCTGACGATGGAGACCGAGAAGGTCATCGTGTCGCTGGGCACGGCGGGCCATCCCCCGGCGATCGTGGTCCGCGCCGACGGGGTGATCAGGTCGGCGGCGCGCGGCGGCGTCCCGCTCGGCCTGTTCGAGGACTTCGAGCCCGGTCTGGACGCGGTCGACCTCACCGTCGGCGACACGCTCTTCCTGCACTCGGACGGCGTCCTGGAGGCGTGCGACATGATGCGGCAGGAGTTCGGCCAGGAACGCCTGATGGAGGCGCTCGCCGCGCACGCGGGCGACACGCCGCAGGGGATGCTCGCCGGGGTGGAGCAGGCGCTGCTGGAGTACTGCGACGGCGACCTGCGCGACGACGTGTCGATGCTCGCGCTGCGCGTGGAGCCCCCGTCCCTCGTCTGACCCCCTCGCCTGGCCCCGGTCCCGCCTGATCAGGCCCCTTGCCGGACTGATGACCGTTTTGTGGGGTAAGTCGGGGTTCATGAGCGTCGACCCTTCGGACAAGCCTCGCAACGAGACCCGGCACGAACGGCTGGACCGGCAGCTGATGGAGCTCCTCCAGGGGTTCCGCGTCGCGGTCACCGGCGTGCAGGTCCTGTTCGCGTTCCTGCTGACGGTGCCGTTCGCGGCCGGATTCGACAAGGTGGACGGCCACGGCCTGCCGCTGTTCTACATCTCGCTGTTCGGTGCGGCGCTCGCGTCCATCTGCTTCATCGCGCCGGTGTTCCAGCACCGGATCCTGTTCCAGCTCGGGCAGAAGCCGCTGCTGATCAAGCGCGCGAACCGGTTCGGGATCCTCGGCGCGTTCGCGCTCGGCGTCTCGATCACCGCCGCGACGACACTGATCGTCGAGACGCTGGAGGAGGAGGCGGCGCTGACGGTCGTCACGGCCGTGATCGTCCTGATGCTGTGCGGGTGGGCGTGGTTCGTCCAGCCCTATCTGACGCGGCTGACCGCGAACAACCGGTCGGACGGCGACGACGACGATTCCTGATGCCCGGCCTATGAGCCCGCTAGGGCCCTGACCGCGCCCCGCGCGGCCAGGGCCCTGGCGTAGCTGCTCTCAGTAGGCGCGGCCGTGCTCAGTAGGCGCGGCCGAAGATGACTCGCTTGCCGTACTCGGACGGGCGCCCGCACTTCACGCACTCGCCCGTCTCCTCGGGCGCGTCGGCCGGGATGACCCGGGGCGTCGCGGCGGTCTCGGCCTTGATGTCGTCCTCGCAGGCCGTGTCGCCGCAGTGGAACGCCCGCGCCCAGCCGGTCGCGACCTGCGCGGTGAACGCGTCCCAGCCGTCCACGGCGGCGGTGTGGTCGTCGCGGAACTTCTCGGCCCTGGCCAGCAGGAACGACTGGAAGTCGGCGAGGATGCCGGGCAGCAGCTCGGGCAGCTTCTCCAGCGGGATCTGCTCCTTGCCCTGCCCCTCGACGGTCGGCAGCCGCCGGACGAGGGTGCCCACCCCGGCCTCGATGTCGCGCTTGCCCAGCTCGATGCGGACGGGGACGCCGCGCATCTCCCACTCGTTGTACTTGAACCCGGGCGAGAGCTGCGGACGGTTGTCGTCCACGTGCACGCGGATGCCCATCGACTTGATCGCCGCGCCGAGCCTGCGGGCCTCCGCCGCGGCCTCCTCGCCCTGCTCCTTGCGCCCGATCGGGACGATCACGACCTGGTACGGCGCGAGCCGCGGCGGCAGGACGAGCCCCTTGTCGTCCCCGTGCGTCATGATCACGCCGCCGATCATGCGGGTGCTCATCCCCCAGGACGTGGTGTGCGCGAGCGTCAGCTTGCCCGCCTCGTCCTGATACTGGATCTCGAACGCCTTGGCGAAGTTGGTGCCGAGGTAGTGCGACGTCCCGGACTGCAGGGCCCGGCCGTCCCGCATCATGACCTCGATCGTGTACGTGCGGACGGCGCCCGCGAACCGCTCGCCGGGCGTCTTCTCCCCCGCCACGACCGGCATCGCCGCGAGCTCCTGCGAGACGCCCGCGTAGGCGTCCAGCGCCCACATGGTCTCGCGCATCGCGTCGTCCTCGTCGATGTGCGCGGTGTGGCCCTCCTGCCAGAGGAACTCGGTCGTCCGCAGGAACAGCCGGGGCCGCATCTCCCAGCGGACGACGTTCGCCCACTGGTTCAGCAGCAGCGGCAGGTCACGGTGGGAGTCGATCCACTTGGCCATGTACTCGCCGATGACGGTCTCGGACGTCGGCCGCATGACCAGCGGCTCGTCCAGCTCCTTGCCGCCCGCGTGCGTCACGACCGCCAGCTCCGGGGAGAAGCCCTCGACGTGCTCGGCCTCGCGCTTGAGGTAGGACTCCGGGATGAGCATCGGGAAGCAGGCGTTGTCGTGCCCCGCGTCCTTGATGCGCCGGTCCAGGTCGGCCTGGAGCAGCTCCCACACCCGGTAGCCGTACGGCCGGATGACCATCGTGCCGCGAACCGGTCCGCGGTCGACGAGCTGAGCCTGCACGACCAGCTCGTTGTACCAGGCGGAGAAATCCTCGCTCTGCGGCGTCACACCTTCTCGACTCACGGCCATCAGGGTACTGACTGCCGCGACGGGGCACGAACGCTTTCACCCGCTCATGGCCGCTTCGCCACCCGCTCACGGGCGCTTCGCTACTCTCGCGTGATGCGCTGGTCCCAGATGTTCGCGCCCACGCTCCGCGACGATCCCGCCGAGGCGGACGCGCCGAGCCACCGGCTGCTGCTGCGGGCGGGTTACGTCCGGCAGCTCACCGCAGGTCACTACTCCCTGCTGCCACTGGCGGTCCGCGTCCGGGCAAAGATCATCGGGATCGTGCGGGAGGAGATGGCCGCGATCGGCGCGCAGGAGATGCTGCTGCCCGCCCTGCACCCGGCCGAGCCGTGGAAGCGCTCCGGCCGCTGGGAGCTGATGGGTCAGGAGATGTTCCGCCTCCAGGACCGGCGCGGCGCCGACCACGCGCTCGGCATGACGCACGAGGAGATCTTCGCGACGGTCGCCCGCGAGCTGAACTCCTACCGGCAGCTCCCGCAGCAGTGGTACCAGTTCCAGACGAAGTTCCGGGACGAGCCGCGCCCCAAGGGCGGCCTCATGCGGACCCGCGAGTTCACCATGAAGGACGCCTACAGCTTCGACATCGACCGTCCGGGACTGGACGCCTCGTTCGAGGCCTACCACGGCGCCTACACGCGGATCTTCGAGCGGCTCGGGATCCCGGCGCTGCCGTGCGAGGCGTCCAGCGGGACGATGGGCGGGTCGGGCTCGACCGAGTTCATGTGCCCGTCCGACGTCGGCGAGGACGTCGTCGTCCACTGCCCGGCCTGCGGTTACGCCGCCAACATCGAACGCGCGACGTCCGTCCTGCCCGCCGCGTCCGACGGCCCCGGCCTCCCCTCCCCCGAACGCTTCGACACCCCCGGCGTCCGCACCATCGAAGACCTGCTGGCCTATGACGCGCCGGCCGACCGCCAGATCAAGACGCTCGTCTACATTCTGGACGGCACCCTCACGCTCGTCCTGCTGCGCGGCGACCACCCGCTCAACGAGCAGAAGCTCATGGACGCGACGGGCGCCGCCGAGATCCGCGCCGCCGGGCCGGCCGAGATCCAGGACGCGCTCGGCGCGCTGCCCGGCAGCCTCGGCGCGGTCGGCGCGTCCCTGCCGGTGATCGCAGATCATGCACTGCGCGGCCGCCGCGACATGTTCACCGGCGCCAACACCGACGACGTCCACCTGCGCGGCGTCGACGTCGGCCGCGACATCGACGCCGGCCTGTGGGCGGACCTGCGCGAGGTCGAGGCGGGCCAGCCCTGCGTCCGCTGCGGCGGGCCGCTGGAGACCCGCCGCGCCATCGAGATCGGGCACATCTTCAAGCTCGGCGACCGCTACGCTCGCGCCCTCGGCGTCGAGGTGCTGGCCCCGGACGGCCGCCGCGTCCCGGTGATCATGGGCAGCTACGGCATCGGGATCGAGCGCGCGATGGCCGCGATCGTCGAGACGCACCACGACGACCGCGGCATCGTCTGGCCGCTGGCGGTGGCCCCGTTCCAGGTCGCCGTAGTCGCCGCGCAGTCGGACGACGCCGACGTGGCCAAGGCCGCCGAGGACGTCTACGCGGCGCTGTCGTCCGCCGGGGTCGAGGTCGTGATCGACGACCGTCCCGAGCGCGCGGGCGTGAAGTTCCGCGACGTGGAACTGACCGGCATCCCGTTCCGCGTCACGATCGGCCGCCGCGGCCTGGCCGAGGGCGTCGCCGAGGTCACGTCCCGCGCCACCGGCGAGACGGAGAAGCTGCCGCTGGACGCCGTCGCCTCCCACGTCCGGTCCCTCGCCGGTCGTTGACAATGGTGGGACCGCACCTGGGTCGATCCATCGGGAAGAGGCCATGGCAGAGATCATCGGGTCCGACGGGACCTGGACGTTCGACGGCGAGGTGCTGCGCATCGTGCCCGGCCACGGGCGCGGCGTGCACCGGCTGCGGCGCCTGCTCGGCGAGCTGACCGTCCCGCTGGCGGCCGTCGCCGGGATCGCGGTGGAGCCGGGGTCCAAGGGCGGTGTGCTGCGGGTGCGGCTGAGGCAGGGCGCCGACCCGCTGCTGCAGGCCGCCGCGGGCGCGCTGAACGACGTGTCCGACCCGTACCGCCTGAACGTGGAAGGCCGCCGGACGTCGGTGGCCGAGTACCTCGTGGACGAGGTGCGGAACGCGCTGCTGATCGAGGAGATCGGCGGCGGCCCGGTGGACCGCTATCTGCTTCCCGGGCCGGATGTACCGATTCGCGCGTCCGGGGGCGACGGATCGGCGGCGTTCGACGGCGAATCCGTCCGGCTGGAGTGGAACTGGATGGCCGAGGCCGTCAAGAAAGAGGCCGGGCCCCAGCATTTGCCGCTGCGGAATATCGCCAGCGTGGAACTGCATCCCGCGATCGGCCTGGACAACGGCCACCTGCGTTTCCGGGTGGACGACGGCGCCGAGCGGCCGGAGCCCATCCTCGATCCCCGCTGCGTGATGCTGTGGGGTTTCAAGAAGGAGGCGGCGGCCGCGATCGCGCTGGCCGCGGCCGTGGTGGCGCGGCTCCCGCATCCGAACGCGGTCGACGATCCGCCGCCGGACGCGGTGGACGCCCCGCCATCGCCGCCCGAACTCCAAGCTGCCCCCGCGGACGACCACGACGCGCTCTTGCGGCGGCTCCGGGAACTGGGCGATCTGCACAAGGAAGGCATCCTCACCGAGGAGGAATTCACCGCCGCGAAGCAGGCCGTTCTCCGGCGCATGTGAGCCGAAAACCGTTTGACGGGCACCCGGGGATTTCCCAGACTCGGCACGTATCGAAGGGGGGATCGCCGTGGGCCACGTCGAGGTGGGGCACGTCCGCCATACCCTGCCGGACGGGCGCGTCTTGCTCGATGACGTGTCGTTCCGGGTCGGGGACGGTGTGGTCGCCGCGCTGATCGGGCCGAACGGCGCTGGGAAGACGACGCTGCTGCGACTCATCGCCGGGGACGTCGCGCCGCAGGAGGGGACCGTCGCGCACAGCGGCGGGCTGGGCGTGATGCGGCAGTTCATCGGGGGGATCCGGGACGATTCGTCCGTCCACGATCTGCTCCTGTCGATCGCGCCGCCGAGGGTCCGGGAGGCCGCGGCGGCGGTCGAGGCGGCCGAGCTGGCGATGATGGAGCGCGAGGACGAGCCGACCCAGCTCCGCTACGCCACGGCCCTCGCCGGCTGGGGCGACGCGGGCGGCTACGAGATCGAGGTGCTCTGGGACGCATGCTGCGTCGCAGCCCTCGGTCACCCGTACGATTCGTGCCGTTGGCGCGAGGTCCGCACCCTTTCCGGCGGCGAGCAGAAACGCCTGGCGCTGGAAGCTCTGCTGCGCGGCCCCGACGAGGTTCTTCTTTTGGACGAGCCCGACAACTATCTGGACGTCCCCGCCAAGCGGTGGCTCGAAGAAAGATTGCGGGAAACGTCCAAAACAGTCCTGCTGGTGTCGCACGACCGTGAGTTGCTCGACCGTTCCGCCGACCGGATCGTCACCGTCGAAGCCGCCCAGGTCTGGATCCACGGCGGCCGTTTCTCGACCTATGCCGCCGCCCGCCGCGACCGCAACGAACGCCTGGAGGAGGTGCGCCGCCGCTGGGACGAGGAGCACGCGAAACTCAAAGAATTGGTCAGCACCCTCCGCAACAGGGCGTCGGTCTATGACTCGATGGCGGCCGGAGCCCGCTACCGCGCGGCCCTGACACGCCTTCGCAAGTTCGAGGAAGCGGGCCCGCCCGAGATCCCGCCCCGCGACCAGAACATCAAGATGCGCCTGCGTGGCGGACGCACCGGAAAACGCTCGGTGATCTGCGAGCGCGTGGAACTGACGGGCCTCATGAGGCCGTTCGACACCGAGATCTGGTACGGCGAGCGCGTCGCCGTTCTGGGCTCCAACGGCTCGGGCAAATCACATTTCCTGCGCCTGCTCTCCGCCGTCGCGGAGACCCTTCCGCGCGGCGCGACCCCGGCCGCCCCCGTCGCCCACACCGGCCGGGCCCGGCTGGGGGCACGCGTCGTCCCCGGCCTGTTCGCGCAGACGCACGCCCGTCCCGACCTGGCCGGACGCACTCCCTGCGAGATCGTCATGACCGAGCACGCCCGCCTCCGCAACGACGCGATGAACGCCCTGGCCCGCTACGAGCTCAACCGATGCGCGGAGCAGCCCTTCGAAACCCTTTCCGGCGGCCAGCAGGCCCGCCTGCAGATCCTCCTGCTGGAACTGGGCGGCGCCACGCTGCTCCTCCTGGACGAGCCCACCGACAACCTCGACCTGGCCAGCGCCGAGGCCCTCCAGGAGGGTCTGGAGACCTACGAGGGCACCGTCGTCTCCGTGACGCACGACCGCTGGTTCGCCCGTTCGTTCGATCGCTTCTTGGTCTTCGGTGCCGACGGCTCCGTCTACGAATCCTCTGAACCAATATGGGATGAGGCCCGCGTCACCCGCCCGTCGTAGGATCCTCGAAGGCGGCTACGACGAGGCGAGGAGTCGACGATGCCCCGACCCCCCGGCGGCACCCCACCGGCGGATCAGCCTCCCCGCCTGCCCGACGACGCCCAGGCCCGGTTCCGGACGGACGTCCCGTCCCCCGCACGGACGTGGAATTACTGGCTCGGCGGCAAGGACAACTACGAGGTCGACCGGGTGGTCGGTGACGCGACCGCGGCGGTGAACCCGGAGCTCATCCGGCAGGCCCGGGAGGGCCGCAAGTTCCTGATCCGCGCGGTGCGCTACCTGGCGGCCGAGGAGAAGATCCGCAATTTCCTGGACATCGGGGCCGGGCTGCCCACCGAGTCCAACACCCACCAGATCGCGCAGCAGACCGCGCCCGACGCCCGCATCGTCTATGTCGACAACGACCCGATGGTGCTCGTGCACGCACGTGCCCTGATGCGGGGCACGACGCCCGAGGGCGTCACCGGCTACTTGGACGCCGACTTCCACAATCCGGGGCGGATCCTCGACGAGGCCGCCAACGTCCTGAACTTCACGGAGCCGATCGCGGTGATGTTCATGGGCGTGCTCGGGTTCTGCCAGGACTACCCGACCGCGAGGCAGATCGTGGCCGACACCATGGCGGGCGTGCCCTCGGGCAGTTTCCTGGTCCTGTGGGACTGCACCGATACCTCTGAGGAGGCCAGGCGCAGCACCGAGAAGTACGCGGAGTCGGGCACCGTCCCCTACAACCTGCGCAGCGTCGAGCAGCTCGGCGCCTACTTCGACGGTCTGGAGATGGTCGAGCCGGGCCTGGTCACGATCTCGCGGTGGCGGCCCGACCAGGCCGAAGGCGAGGCCGAGCCCGAACACGTCCACGGGTACGGCGCCGTCGCGCGCAAACCGTGACCCGGAAGGCTCAGCGCGGCGGGGGTCAGCGCGGCGGGCCGACGACGACCTGGCCGTAGGCGTCGGCTGCGGCGGACAGGGCCTCCTTGGAGATCTCGAAGCCGTCCGGCCTGGGCGTGGACAGGTCGCGCCCGGCCTGGCGGAACATCCCCTCGATCCCGCCGGGCGTGGCGATCATGAGCAGGTCGGCCCGGTCGGACGTGATGCGGTAGCCGTGCGGGATGTTGCGCGGCAGGTAGACGATCCCGCCCTCGGACAGCTCCATCTCGTCGTCACCGGCCCACAGCAGCGCGGTGCCCTTGATGAGCATGAAGATCTCGTCTTCGCGGGTGTGCATGTGGAACGGCGGCGCCTCGCCCTTGCCGACGTCGAAACGGCCCACGGTGAGCTGGCCGTCCGTCGCGGCGGAGTCCAGCAGGACGGAGAAGGTGCCGCCGTCCAGCCATTCGAGCTTCTGCTGCTGTTCGGGCTGCGCCAGATAGGGGATGGACATCGTTCTTCCTCCGAGATAAGCGGAACATTTCGTCCGCTTCAACGTGCGGCGGTGCGGTCTGATTCCCGGCGGCCGGGGCTACCGTTGATCGGGAAGGGAGGGCGCGTCCCATGAGCGACGAGGGGCAGGCGCGGCGGCGGCCGCGCCGCGACGCCGAGGCCAACCGGGAGCGGCTGCTCGCCGCCGCCGTCACCGTGATGCTGAGGGAGGGACGCGACGTCCCGCTCGCCGCCATCGCCGCCGAGGCCGGGGTCGGCATCGGGACGCTGTACCGGAGGTACGCCGACCGGCAGGCCCTCCTGCACGCCCTCGAACACCGCGCCTACGACCTGCTCGTCGGCATCCTGGAGGAGATCGGCGAGCTGCCGGGCACCGGCCTTGAGGCGATCGGCGAATACCTGACCCGCTGCTTCGCCGTCGGGGACCAGCTCGTCCTGCCGCTGCACGGCGCGCCTCCGCTGATGACCCCGGAGGCGGTCCACGCCCGCCGGACGATCGATCGCCGCCTCGACGGCCTCCTCGAACGAGGCCGCAAGGACGGCAGCGTCCGCGCGGACGCCAACGCGACCGACGTCATCGTCTTCGCCGCGCTCATCACCCAGCCCCTCTCCTACGGGCCGGACTGGCCGCGGCTGGCGCGGCGCCAGATCACGCACTTCCTGAACGCCCTGGCCGGTGACGGCCCGCTCGACGTTCCGGGCCCCCAGATCGGGCAGGGCGACATCGAGGACGCCTTCGCACGGACCGCCGCCGCGGCCAAGCGCCGGAGATGACCGCACCCGGCCTGTGTCCCGTGTGACCAGGGACGGGAGATGCTGTCCACATTGGTACGGCGGTGGGTAGGGTGCCCGGGTGCGGGTGGTTGTCACGGGTGCGGCGGGGTTCATCGGGAGCCATGTGGTCGATGCGTTCTCGGCCGCCGGGCATGAGGTGCTCGCCGTCGACGCGCCCGGGCGGTCGCCGACCCCGGACGTGGCGCGGCGGACGTGGGCCCGGGTGGCGGCCCGCCCAGGGGTCGTCGCGGCGGAGATCGACCTCGCGGCGCACGATCTGGGCACGGTGGCCGCCGCGGACGTCGTCGTCCACCTCGCGGGACGGCCCGGCGTCCGCGACTCGTGGGGCGCCGGACGGGCCGTAGCGGAACGGGACAACGTGCTGGCGACACGGCGGCTGCTCGCGTCCTGCATGGGACGCCCGGCGCGGCGCAGACCCCGGGTGATCATCGCGTCGAGCTCGTCGGTGTACGGGTCGGCCGGGCGGCGGCCGAACCGGGAGGACGACCCGCTGAGCCCGGCGAGCCCGTACGCGGTCAGCAAGGTCGAGGTGGAGCGGCTCGCGGGCCTGGCGGCGCGGGACGGGCTGCGCACCGTCCTGCTCAGGTACTTCTCGGTGTACGGGCCCCGGCAGCGGCCCGACATGGCGTTCCACCGGTTCGCGGAGGCGGCGCTGGACGGACGCCCGCTGCCCGTGTTCGGCGACGGCCGCCGCACGCGGAGCTTCACGCACGTCCAGGACGTGGTGGCGGCCACGCTGGCCGCGGCGGCCGAGGAGCTTCCGCCGGGGATCGCCGTCAACGTCGGCCATGCCGAGCCGGTGGCGGTCACGGACGCGATCGGGCTGCTGACCGGCGTCCTGGGCGTCCGGGCGGAGATCCGGCGGGAGGCGCCGGTGGCGGGCGACGCCGAGCGCACGTGGGCCGACACGGGCCGCGCCCGGCGGCTCCTCGGGTGGACGGCCACGACCGGGCTCGCGGAGGGCCTCGCCGACCAGATCGCCTGGCACCGCGAGCTAAGGGCCCTTCCGGGGGGTGTGGGGGGTCGCCCCCCACAAACGGGTCGGTCGGAGGAGGTGCGGGTCGGATGATTGATGCGGGTCCGATGATGAGGCACCGGGCGGCCTATGTCGCGTTCGACCGGTTCCCGTCCAGCAAGGGGTCGGCGGTGCACATCGCGCAGATGGCCGACGAGCTGTTCACGCGGTTCGGCGGCGGGCTGCTCGGCGTGATCGGCGGCGGTGACCTGCCGCGCTACCAGCGGGAGGGGACGCGGGAGATCGCCCGGTTCGACGCGCAGGTGCCGAACCTGATCGACCGGGCCGAGGCGTTCTCGCGCTGGGTCGCGGGGCATCTGGAGCCGCACTGGGACACCCTGGAGGTCTGCCACGTCCGGGACCCGTGGAGCGCGCTGCCGGCGATCGCGGACGGCCGCCGCCACAAGGTGGTGTACGAGGTCAACGGCCTGCCGTCGATCGAGATGGCGCACACGTGGCCGTGGGCCGCGCCCAGGACGCTCGACAAGATCCGCGAGCTGGAGCGGTACTGCCTGGAGCGCAGCGACGCCGTCGTCGTGCCGTCGCGGGTGATCGGTGCGGCCGTCGCCCGGTTCGGCGTCCCGGAAGGCAGGATCCATCTCGTCCCGAACGGGGCCGAGATCCCGGAACAGCAGCCGCAGCGGCCGGTGGACGCGCCCGAGCGCTACATCGTGTACGTCGGCGCGCTGCAGCCCTGGCAGGGCCTGGACGTCCTGACGCGTGCGTTCGCGCGGCTCGCCGATCTGCCCGAGCTGCGGCTGGTGATCTGCGCGTCCGTCCCGGAACGGCGGGCGAAGCCGGTGCGGCGGCTGGCCGAGCGGCTCGGCGTCGCCGGGCGGACCGACTGGCGGTTCATGCTGCCGCACCGGGAGATCGCGGCCTGGCTCGCACACGCCGAGGTCTCGGTGGCGCCGCTGACCGGCTGCGCCCGCAACCTCGACCAGGGCTGCGCGCCGCTGAAGGTGATCGAGTCCATGGCGGCGGGCGTGCCGGTGGTCGCCTCCGACCTGCCGGCGGTGCGGGAGCTGATGACGGACGGGGAGCACGGACGGCTCGTCCCGGCCGACCGTCCGGCGGAGCTGGCCAGGGCGGTCCGGATCCTGCTGGAGTACCCGGACGAGGCCGCCGCGATGGGCCGCAGGGCCCGGCGGCGCATCGAGCGGGACCTGACCTGGACACGTTCACGCGCGCTGCTGGCCGATGTCTACCGTACGATCGCGCCGTCTGATCGATAGGTGGTTCGTCATGTTCTGGCGTAAGCAGAAGGCCGCCATCGAGCGGTTCCACCCGCTGCACCGGGCGCTGACCCTGGAGAAGGGCTTCGCGGTCTCGCTGCGGCGGGACGAGTGGGAGCCGGTGATCCAGAGCCTCGCGCGGCACCGCGCCGAGATCCGGCGGCGCAAGTGGCTGCTGCCGGACCGGGTCCCGGGCGTGCTCGTGCCGATGCTGCGGGTGCTGGCGTCCGACATGCGGCCGGACGGGGTGCTGTCCGTCGCGGCGGACATGCGCGGCCCGCAGCTCCCGGAGAAGACCGGGCCGCAGTACGAGTTGCCGGTCCAGCGCCCGGTCCTGTCGATGAGGCAGTGGTACGCGATGGACCCGTGGCTGCGCCTGCGGGCGGAGCTGCGGGACGGCAGCGTCCTGGAGCTGTCGGTCACCGACCGGGTGCGGTACCGCCGCCGCCGGAAGCGCAACCCGCGCGGCAAGGTCAAAATCAAGACGAAGACGAAGACGACGCATCTGGTGCGGGTCACCCGGCGGCTGGCGAAGGGCGCGGCCGTCCAGCGTCCGGGCACACCGCCGCCGCCCTGGATCAGGGTGCGGATCAGGCAGGGGAGCCGGATGCTGTTCCGCGCGAGCGGCAAGCTTCCCGGCCCGCTCGGCGAGGCGGAGCTGACCGACCGGATCCTGCACGTGTCGACGGAGCCGTTCCGCTGGACGCCGCCCGGCCGGGCCGCGGGGAGGAATTCATGAACCGCTGCACCGTGACCACCGGCTTCTTCGTCCTCGGACGCTGCGGGCAGCAGGCGGTCGCGTCGTGCCCGCAGTGCGCGCGGCCCGTCTGCGCCGCGCACGCCGGGCCGGGCGGGCTCTGCAGCGAATGCGCGACGGCCCAGGGCTACGGCACGCACGACCCGCATCACCCCGCCTGGACGGGCGGTTTCCGGCGCCGCTACTACCAGGGCAGTTCCCATGTCTACGGCGATGCCTACTGGTATTCGTCGTTCGACGACTACGACCGCGGCGCGTTCAACCCGGGCGACGACTACTCGCACGGAGGCGACTGGAGCGGCGACGACGACACCGGTTTCGTGGACAGCTGATGCATCGCGTCCTGTGGATCACCGAGCACTATCCGCCCAGCCGGGGCGGCATGTCGCAGTCGTGCGACCGGATCGTGCGGGGCCTGCGCGCGGCCGGGGTCGAGGTCGACGTCGCGCATCTGACGCGCCGCGCCCGTCCTGCCCGCCCCTGGGGCGTCACCCGCGAGCACGGCGGACGGCTCATCTCGGCGCCGCTCGGCGACGATTCCGAGCACGCGCTGCGGCGGCTGTGGACGACGATCACAGCCGAGGACCTCACCGGCTACACCCATGTCGTCGCGTTCGGCGGCGTGTACGCGACGCTCGCCGCGCCCGTCCTGTCCGCGCTGCTGGACGCGCCGCTGGTCACGCTGCTGCGCGGCAACGACATCGACGTCGGCGTGTTCTCGATGCGGCGGCGCGGGGTGCTGGCGGACGCGCTGCGCGCCTCGTCCCGCGTGTGCGTCGTCGCCCGCTCGCACGCGCCGCTGGTGTCCGCGCTGGCCCCGGACGCGGCGGTGACGTTCGTGGCCAACAGCGTCGACACCTCGCAGTGGCGGGTCCTGCCGTCCGAGCGGGAGCGGGGCCGGGCGTGGCGGGACGCGAACGTCCGGGCGGGACGCCGCACGATCGGCCTCATCGGGCAGCTCAAGGTCAAGAAAGGCGTCGGGTTCTTCCTGGACGCGCTGGCCGCGTCCGGGCACGCGGACGCGTTCCACCTGCTGCTGGTCGGCGAGGTCGAGGAGCCGGTGACGGAATGGCTGGCCGAACGCGAGGATTCCGTCCCGCACTCGTTCCTGCCGTTCCTTGAGCGCTACGACCTTCCGGCCGTCTACGCGAGCTGCGACCTGGTCGCCCTGCCGTCGTTCTACGACGGGATGCCGAATGTGGCGCTGGAGGCGGCGGCGCTTGGCGTGCCGCTCATCGCGTCGGACGGCGGCGGGCTCGCGGACGTGGCCGACGACGAGATCGGCTTCACGTTCCCGGCGGGCGACGCGCACGCCTGCCGCGCCGCGATCGACCGCGCGGCCCGCGCCGGGGACGAGCAGCTCGCGAAACTCGGCGCCGCGGGCGCGGAACGCATCCGCCGCGACTTCACGCCCGCCGCCGAGACCGCCGGTTACCTCGACGTCCTCGACGCCGTCCGTTGATCGTCTGCTACGCGGCCGGTGACGGCCTAGGGCACCTGACCCGCCTCCGGTCCGTCCTGCACACCCTGCGCTTGGACGGCCCCGTGACCGTGGTGACGGCCTCGCCATTCGCGAACGACCCGCGCGTCACCGGCGGCTGGCGCATCGTCCCGTCCATCGATGCCGCCGACACGGAGGCGGACGAGGTGATCATCGACGCCTTCCCCGCCGGGCTGAAAGGCGACCTGACGCGCATCCCCTCAGCCCCCAGGGTCACCCACCTGGCGCGCCTCCTGCGCTGGGACGCCTACGAGCCGCTCCTCCCCGCCGACCCGCCACACTTCGACCGCACATTCGTCCTCGAACCGCTTGCCCAGCCGCACCACGCCTACCTGCACACGGTCTCCGACGAGGTCACCCCTCTAGCGCTCACCGATCCTCCTTCGGAGCCGCTAGACGTGGACGGCTGGCTCATCGTCCACAGCGGGCCCGCCCCAGAGACACTCGAACTCGTCGCATACGCGCGTGACATGGCGTCCGTCGAAGGCGTCCGTCCGCCGATGACCCTGGTGTCGCCCCAGAAGCCGGACGGTCTGCCCCCAGGCGTCGCGCACCTGGACGCCTATCCCGCGTGCCCGCCGGGCCCGAACGTCGAACGCATCGTGACCGCCGCCGGTTTCAACGCCGTCCGGCAGTTCGCACCCTGGCGGGACCGGCACCGCGTACTACCGTTCCCCCGCACCCTCGACGACCAATTCACCCGCGCCGCCCGCACCGCCCGCGCAAGCACGCCCTCGGCGGCTGATCAGGCAGCGCGCTAGGCGGGGAGGGCGATGTCGACGGCGATCTCGACGTCGTCGGCGAGCCTCAGCGCGCCGAAGAACGCCGAGTACGGCTTGATCCCCCACCGGCTCTGCGTCACGGTGACGCCGCCCCGCACCCGTCCGTCCTCCAGGACGGCCCCCACCCGGACCGGCTTCACCCGGCCCATGATCGTCAGGTCGCCCTCGATCGCGTCCGCGCCGATCGCCGACGACGTGAAGGTGATCTCCGGGTAGCGGCGGGCGTCGAGCACCTCGCGCAGCGTCTTCTTGATCTCGGCGCGGTCCTGGTCGGTGAGCGGCTTGACGCCTCCGGTGCCCTCCCGGACCTCCAGGCCGTCCACCTCGACGGTGACCCTGACGGACGACGCGTCCAGCGGCTCGCGGGCCTCGACCGCCGCCGTCCAGCGCGTGGCCGCGATGGTCAGGTCGTGGCCGGCGCGGCGTCCGAGCCCGCTGCGGCCCGTCCTGACCAGCAGCGTTCCGTCGTCCGGCCCCAGCTCGTAGGTTCCCTCTCGTACCGCCATGCCTTCACCATCGCACGCTCAGACGCATCGCACCTGCGGCTGCGGACGGTATTCGGTGTGGAACCTCTCCCGGCGGACCTTGCGGCCGTGCTGCAGCAGCGTCCGCCACACGTCGATCTCGAAGCCCCTGCGGCCGGCTGTGGGCACGCATTCCGGTCCCCGTCCCGCACCTCTCGTGTACGGGACGAACCCGTACCGCTCGGACGTCTTCGACCGCACCTGGTATCTGCGTTCGCCGTACAGGCTGACGGTCAGCGACGACGCCGTGGACGAGACCTGGAGCCGGACAGGACGTCCGGTGTCGTTCCGCCAGGTGAAGTCGAGGGCCGGGTACGACACGGCGGCCTCCCGCCCCGCCGGGTACTCCGGCATGTGCATGCTGTGCGCGCGCGCCTTCCGGATGTCCAGGCCCGCCCGGAACACCGCGTTGAACAAGGTCGCCGACACCTGGCAGATGCCGCCGCCCACGTCGTTCACCAGGCGCGGCCCGACGATGGCGGGCGCGGGCACGTAGCCGCGGCTCTCGGTGCGCGGGCCGACGACGGCGTTGAAGGAGAACGTCGTGCCGGGGGCGACGGTGTGGCCGTCCAGGATGTGGGCGGCGAGCTCGATGTTGCGCACCCGGGGCTCGCCCGGCTTGAACCGGGTGGTGTAGGTGCTCATCGGCCGCACGGACGGCGGCCGGTACGGCACGATGTTCTTCGGTAAGGAGCGGTCCGGTGGGGACGCGCCGAGCACGGCCAGGCTCGCGGACGCGCCGGGGTCCCGGGGAACGCCCAGGTAGGCGCCGAGCAGGAGCCCGGTCGTCGCCAGCGCGCCCGCGGCGAACGGCCACCACCGCCGGACGTACTCGCGCAGCTCCGACTGGCGGCGCCCCTGGCACCGCCGCCTGCGGCCGGCTCGCCTCCCTCCGGCGCGCCTGGCACCGGGTCTCCTCCGGCCGGGTCCTTTCCGGCCGGGCCGGGTCCGCCCCACAGATCACACCCCCCGAAGATCCCCGAACGGGATCCTGCAACGGACCCTGCCCCGGCCCCACCGCCGACGCCCGTGGCTTTACCCGAAGAAGACCCGAACAAGAACGAAGCCGGGCCCGTCAGCGGGCGGGGCCCCGTCGGCAGGCCGGGGAGGTCAGCGCGCCCGGACGTCAGCGCGGCCGGACGTCAGCGGGCCCGGGCGCCCTCGCGCAGCCGTTCGGGGTCGATCTCGCGGCCCGGGAACCTCCGCAGGTACTCGGCCTCAAGCTGGTTCATCCGCCGCGTGTGCTCCCCGTACGCCTGGTCGGCGGCGTGCCTGAGCGCGTCGAGCCTCGTCGCGTAGAGATGGCCGAGCTCACGGAACAGGTCGTCGTCGGCGAGGTCGCCAGGGTCGACTCCCAGAATGGTGTCGTCACTCGTCATGTCCGCTCCCTCCTCCGCGGGCCTCCGCCGGCCTCCGGGCGGCCTTCGTGGATCTCCGTGGGCGCCCGTCCCCTACCCGGCGTCGTCCGGCGTGAACACCGCGAGGGCCCCCGCGTGCTTGCCGAACCGCACCGCGGCGGGCAAGGACGACACCTCGCCGTCGCGCGCCAGCCGCAGATCCCCGGAGCGCGACACCACCTCCACCCCGGTCGCCCGCCACGCCCGGTACCCGGGGATGACGTGCAGGTGCCCGGCCAGGACGGCGGCGACCGCGCGGACGCGCGGAACGCGGCGCCCGGTCGCGATCATCCGGACGTCGAGCCGCCCGTCGTCGAGCCGGTCGCGCCACGTGGGCGCGGCGCCGCGCGAGCCGTAGACGCAGTTGCCGACGAAAGCCAGCCAGACGCGCCGCTCCCGGCCGTCCACGGTCAGCGCGACCGGTTCGGAGTGCCGCAGCGTCCGGACGGCGGCGACCGCGAGCGCGGGCCACTTCCCGATCCGCTTCTCCAGCCGCTCCCGCCGGACGACCAGCTCGGTGTAGGCGCCGAGGCTCGCGGTGTTCAGGAACAGCCGCTCCTCCTCGCCCGCCGGATCACCGGAGACCGGGGTGACGTAGGACACGTCCACGCGGCCGATCCGCCCGCCCCGGTAGGCCGCGATCGCCTCCGCCGCCGACTCCACGCCGATCGCCCGCGCGAAATGGTCGAACGTCCCGGTCGGGACGACGAGCAGCGGCACGCCGTGCTCCAGCGCGGCCCGCGCGCCCGCGTTCACGGTGCCGTCCCCGCCGATGACGGCGAGCACCGCGGCCCGTCCGGCGGCCTCGCCGAGCACCTTGTCGGCGTCCTCGTCCGGTCCCAGCCGGACGATCTCCGCCGCGGGCAGCTCCCGTTCGAGCAGCTCGATCGCCAGCTCCGGGCGGCCGGGCAGGATCGCCGCCGTCGCCCCGCCGGTGGCGCCCGACCCGGGGTTGACGACCGCGACCAGGCCGGTCCCGTCCTCGGCGACCGGTTCCGCCGCGTCCTCGGCGGGGGCGACGCGGGCCACCGGAGGACGGGCGGGCCAGACCAGGCGCGTCCCGAGCGCGGCGGCGGCCCCGATCCCGACCCCGGCCAGGACGTCACCCGGGTAGTGGGCACCGGTGTAGACGCGGGAGAACGCGACCGCCGACGCCGTGACCGCGACCGGCACCGCCACCCGGCGCGGCGCCTCCAGCGCTACCCCGGCCGCGAACGCCGCCGCCGACGCCGAATGCCCCGACGGGAACGCATGCGATGTGGGCAGCTTCCATCTGATCCGGATCGGCGGCACCAGATCCACCACGGGACGCTTCCGGCGGAACGCGTGCTTGCCGAGGACGTTCACCGCCGGGCTCGCCACCGCGATCGCGATCGACCCGCGCAGCGCCGCGCGCCGCAACCGGGGCCGTCCGGTCGCGCCCAGGACGCCCGCCGTCGTGAACCACAGCACCCCGTGGTCGGCGAACCGCGACAGCCGCGGCAGGACGTACTCCAGCCCGGGCAGCCGCGCGGCCGCCACCCGGTCGAACGCCCACCGGTCCGCCCGCCCGAGCCTGCGCAGCAGGCCGTATCGTGGTTCCGGAACCCTCTGGCGACGTCGCGGTATCACGGTCCGTGACGGCACGGACCTATGCCGTGCATGGTTGACGCGCATGCCCCGGGTATCCCCATGGACGGCGACATGATTCCGTAAAGATCTCAAATCGGGGGTCACATGCGGGCGAACGTCACGCTCGAGTCAGCGACTGCAATAGGCTTCCCGGCATGAGTCACCCGGAACGGCTCGGTTCCCCGGGTGGCGAGTCGGTCGGAACGATCGCGGAGCCTCCTCACGTGAACGAGACGCTGGCCGACTACGCCGCCCGCCATGGGCTGAGGCAGAGCGCCGCGCGCCCCCCGCTGCGCAAATACCTCCAGAGCGTGTGGGCGCGCCGGAACTTCATCTGGGCGTTCGCGTCCGCCAAGAACATCTCGATGTACACCGACTCGCGGCTGGGTCAGGTGTGGCAGCTGCTGACGCCGCTGCTGAACGCGGCGGTCTACTACCTGATCTTCGGGCTGCTGCTGGACACGAGCCGCGGCGTTCCGGACTTCATCCCGTTCCTGGTGACCGGCGTCTTCCTGTTCGGCTTCACGCAGCGGTCGGTCACCGCGGGCGCGAAGTCCGTCGGGGACAACCTTTCGCTGATCCGGGCGCTGCACTTCCCGCGCGCCACCCTGCCGCTGGCGATCGCGGTCGTCGAGCTCCAGCAGCTGCTGATGGCCCTGGTCATCCTGTTCGCGATCATCGTGGCGTTCGGCGAGCCGTGGAGCTTCAACATGCTCCTGTTCGTGCCGGTGGTGTCGCTGCAGCTCATGTTCAACGTCGGCATCGGCATGGTGATGGCCCGGCTCGGCGCGTTCAACCGCGACATCACCCAGCTCCTGCCGTTCGTCATGCGCACGTGGCTCTACATGTCCGGCGTGATCTTCAGCCTGCCGTCGCTGATGGAGCCGGGCTCCAAGCTGGCCAAGTACCCCGTCCTCGGCGAGCTGCTCCAGCTCAACCCGGCGTACGTGTACGTCGAGCTCAGCCGGTACGTGCTCCTGGGCGAATACCGCGACCATGTGACGCACGACCTGAAAATGAACGAGGCGGGGCAGTTGTGGCTCTCCGCCGGCATCTGGTCGGTGGTCATGCTGGTAGGCGGGTTCATCTACTTCTACAGAGCCGAGGAGCGGTACGGCCGTGGTTGACACTGACACGAAGGTCCGCGGCGCCCTCGAGATCGACCCGCACCGGGAGCCGATCGTCGTCGTCGACGACCTGCACATCGTGTACCGGGTGTACGGCGCGGGCGGCAAGGGCAACGCGGCGACGGCGTTCTCCCGCATGCTGCGCCGCCAGCACCGCCCGTCCATGACGGAGGTCCACGCGATCAAGGGCCTGTCGTTCGTCGTCTACCGGGGCGAGGCCGTCGGGATCATCGGCAGCAACGGCTCCGGCAAGTCGACGCTGCTCAAGGCCATCGCCGGGCTCCTCCCGCCGCACCGCGGCGGCGTCTACACCGACGGCCAGCCGTCCCTGCTCGGCGTGAACGCGGCCCTGATGAAGGACCTCACCGGCGAGCGCAACATCGTCCTCGGCTGCCTCGCGATGGGCATGTCCCCGTCGGAGGTCAAGGACCGGTACGGGAAGATCGTCGACTTCGCCGGGCTCAAGGAGGGCTTCATCCAGTACCCCATGCGGACGTACTCGTCCGGCATGGGCGCCCGGCTCCGGTTCGCGATCGCCGCGGCCAAGACCCACGACGTGCTGCTGATCGACGAGGCCCTCGCCACCGGCGACGCCAAGTTCAGGGTCAAGAGCAAGCGCCGGATCGAGGAGCTGCGCAACGAGGCGGGCGCGGTGTTCCTGGTCGCGCACCAGCTCGACACGGTCAAGGACATGTGCGACCGCGTCATCTGGATCGAAGAGGGCCGGATGCGCATGGACGGCGACCCCGAAGAGGTCGTCGCCGCCTACACCGAGGCCACCGGCAAATAGCGGGCCACGGCAAGTAAAGCGGGCCACCGGCAAGTAGAGCGACGCGTGTGACTGGAGAGGTCACAGTGACGCGGAGTTACCGGATCGTCTCTGGATGAGACGGCCTCGCCGATCTACCTTCAAGGGAGACCCACGGCGACGGAGGCTCCCATGGCCGACCGGTTCAGTACTCCCCGAGGGGGGACGACCCCCCACACCCCCCGGTCCGACTCCGTCGGGCTCAATAGACGAGGCTTCCTATCCTCCACGGCGCTCGCGGCAGGCGCTTACGGTGTCCTGGCGGGGTGCGCCAGCGAGACCAGCGGCCCACAGGCGAAGAACTCCGGGAACGCTCCGAAGGAGGTGTTCACCTCCCCGGCGAAGAAGCTGAGCGGCTCCCTCAGCATCCTGATGTGGAGCCACTTCGTGCCCCGGCACGACAAGTGGTTCGACAAGTTCGTCGCCGAGTGGGGCAAGAAGGTCGGGGTGGACGTCCGGGTCGACCACATCAACACGGTGGACGTCCCGCGCCGCGCCGCGTCCGAGATCCAGGCGGGACGAGGCCACGACCTCATCCAGCACATCGCGCCGTTCTCGCAGTACGAGCCGTCCGTCCTGGACCTGTCCGACCTCGTCCAGGAGGCGAACCGGCGGTGGGGGCAGCAACTCGAGCTGTGCCGCAAGTCGAGCTACAACCCCAACACTAAGCGGTTCTACTGCTACTGCCCCGGCTGGTCGCCCGACCCCGGCGACTTCCGCAAGTCGATGTGGGAGAAGGCCGGGATGCCGAACGGCCCGGTGACCTGGGACGATCTGCTCCGCGGCGCCACCGAGATCAAGAAGCAGACCGGCGTGCCGTGCGGGATCGGGCTGTCGCCGGAGACCGACTCGAACATGGCGGCGCGGGCGCTGCTGTGGTCGTTCGGCGGCTCCGTCCAGGACGAGAACGAGCGGGTCGTCCTCAACTCCGACGCGACCGTCGCGGCCGTCGAGTACATGGCGCGGCTGTTCAAGGACGCGGAGACCAGCGAGGTGTTCTCGTGGACGCCGGCGTCCAACAACCAGGCCCTCATCGCGGGCAAGTCGTCGTACATCCTGAACTCGATCTCGGCGTGGCGCACCGCGATGGGCACCAACCGGAAGATCGGCGACGACATCTTCTTCGTGCCCGCGCTGCGCGGGCCGAAGGCGGCGCTGGCGGCGCAGCACGTCATCCAGCAGTGGATCGTGCCGAAGTACGCGGGGAACCCGGACGCGGCGAAGGAGTTCCTGCTGCACTACACGGCGAACTTCCCGGCCGTGACGTACCACTCCGAGCTGTACGACCTGCCGGGGTGGCCGTCGCTCGTCCCGCAGCTGCACGGCTGGCTGGACAACGACCCGTGGGGCGCGAAGCCCGCCAACAAGCTGAGCCTGCTGAAGACGGCGACGTCGTGGAGCGCGAACATCGGCTATCCGGGCCCGTCCAACCCGGCGATCGGCGAGATCTTCAACACCAACGTGCTGCCGACGATGTTCGGCCGCGCCGCCCGCGGCCAGACGTCCCCGCGGCAGGCGGTCGCGGAGGCCGAGGGACGCGCCAACGCGATCTTCAAGAACTGGCGTTCCCGCGGTCTCGTCGGCGGCTGAGGCGCGGATGAACACCGTAGAGGTGAAGGGGCTGGTCAAGACCTTCGACGGGCATGTGCGGGCCCGGCGGCGGGGGCGCTCTGACCAAGTCCGGGCGCTGGACGGCGTCGATCTGGCGGCCGAGCCCGGGGAGTACCTGGTGCTGCTCGGGCCGTCCGGGTGCGGGAAGACGACGCTGCTGCGCACGATCGCGGGCCTGGAGCAGCCGACCGAGGGCGAGGTGCTGATCGGCGGGAACGTCGTGAACGGGCTCCCGCCGCGGGTCCGGCAGATCGCGATGGTGTTCCAGTCGTACGCGCTGTACCCGCACAAGACGGTGATGGACAACATCGTCTTCCCGCTCCGCGCGGAGGGGATGCCCAAGGACGAACGCGACCGCAAGGCGAAATGGGCCGCCGAGCTGCTGGACATCCAGCCGCTGCTGCGCCGCAAGCCGCGCCAGCTGTCGGGCGGTGAGCGGCAGCGGGTGGCGCTGGCACGGGCGCTCGTCCGCGACCCGGCGGTGTTCCTGCTGGACGAGCCGCTCTCCAACCTCGACGCGAAGATGCGCGCGACGGCCCGCGACGAGCTGAAACGCTTCCAAGAGCGCGTCGGCACCACCACGATCTACGTCACGCACGACCAGGCGGAGGCGATGGGGCTCGGCGACCGGATCGCGGTGCTGGAGCACGGCCGCGTCCGGCAGGTCGGGACGCCGCAGGAGGTGTACGACGACCCGGCCGACACGTTCGTGGCGACGTTCATCGGGTCACCGCCGATGAACCTGGTCAGGCGGGACGGGCGGCTGGTGGGGTTCCGTCCCGAGCATCTGCTGCCGGTGGAGAACGTCCAGGCGAAGGCGCGGGTGACGATGCCGTTCCAGGTCGAGCGGATGGAGTACCTGTCGGGCGACCGGCACGTGTACGGGACGGTGACCGGCATCGGTGAGGAGACCCGCGTGATCGCGCGGCTGCCCGCGACCGTCGGCACGCCGCTGGAGGCCGGGGAGACGCACGAGTTCGCCGTCCCGTCCGAGCGGCTGCGATTCTTCGACGCGGACGAGGGGAAACGCGCCGCGCCCGTGCCGATCGGGGAATCGCCGTGACGACCGGGCTCAAGCCGTCCACGGAGCTCAAGCGGCCGACGAAGCCCAAGCGGTCGAAGGCGGGGCTCGCCGACCGGGACGGGTTCCTCGCGTGGGTGATGCTGCTGCCGTCGGTGGTCTACATCATCGCGCTGGTCGGCGTCCCGTTCCTGCTGGCCATCGCGTTCGCGTTCTCCGACGTCACCACCGGCGACCCGTCGTTCGACTTCGTCGGTTTCAGCAACTTCTCCGAGGTGTTCGACGACGGCGTGTTCTGGCGCTCGCTCCGGAACACGCTGTTCTTCACGGTGGTCAGCATGGTGCTGATCGTGGTGTTCGGGAAGATCCTCGCGAACATCCTGGTCGCGGACTTCCACGGCAAGTGGTTCGTCCGGTTCCTGGTGCTGCTGCCGTGGACGACGCCGGTGGCGCTGTCGACGGTGTCGTGGCTGTGGTTCCTGGACTCGATCTTCTCGCCGGTCGACTGGGTGCTCCGCAACCTCGGGCTGATCGACGCGAACGTCGTGTGGCTGGGCCGTCCGGGCACGGCGATGGCGTCGGTGATCATGGTGCAGGTGTGGCGGCTGACGCCGCTGGCCGCGGTGATCGTGATGGCGGGGCTGGTCGCGATCCCCCGCGACATCGACGAGGCGGCGCGGATCGACGGCGCCGGGTTCTGGCGGCGGATGTTCGAGGTGACGATCCCGCTGACGCTGCCGGTGATCGCCGTCGCCGGGCTGTTCGGCGCGATCATGACGTTCACGGACATGACCGTCCCGTACGTGCTGACACGCGGCGGCCCGACGCATTCGACGGACGTGCTGGCCTCGTGGGCGTACTTCCGCGGCATCGAGGGCGGGGACGTCGGGCAGGGCGCGGCGATCGCGCTGTTCCTGTTCCCGCTGCTGTTCGCGGGCGCGATAGCGATCCTGCGCGCCGTCCGACGGCTGGAGGCCCGATGACGACCGCGATCGACGTCGAGGGCCTGCGGAAGCGGTATGCGCGGCGTCATGTGGCTGCGCGGTGCGGGGTGTACGGGGCGGCGGTCCTGGCGGCGCTGGTGTGCGCGATGCCGTTCCTGTGGAGCGTGATCAGCGCGTTCAAGCAGAACCAGGACCTCTACAACCCCGAGAGCAACCCGTTCTTCTACAACAAGCCCGCGACGCCCGACCATGTGACGTTCCTGTTCACCGACACGCCGTTCCTGACGTTCGTGGTGAACACGCTGATCGTCGGGGCGGTGGTGGTGGCGATCACGCTGGCGCTGTCGCTCCCGGCGGCGTACTCGCTCGCGCGGCTGGACCGTCCGTGGGGCACCCCGATGGGCATCGCGATCTTCCTGGTGTACCTGGTGCCGCCGTCGCTGCTGTTCCTGTCGCTGACCCGCGTCGTGGTGTGGCTGCGCCTGGAGGACACGCTCTGGTCGATGATCGTCGTGTATCCGACGATCACAGTGCCGGTGTCGGTGTGGCTGCTGATCGGGTTCCTGAAGGCCGTCCCGAAGGACATCGAGGAGCAGGCGATGGTGGACGGCCACAGCCGCCTCGGCGCGTTCCTGCGGGCCGTCCTGCCGCTGGTGTTCCCGGGGATCGTCGCGGTCGTCGTGTTCAGCTTCACGCTCACGGCCAGCGAGTTCGTGTACGCGCTGGCGTTCGTGTCGGCGAGCCCGGAGATGGTGGTCAGCACCGGCGTCCCGACGCAGCTGATCCGCGGGGACGTGTTCTTCTGGCAGTCGCTGCAGGCGTCCACGGTGATCACGGCGGTGCCGATCGCGTTCCTGTTCAACCTGTTCCTGGACCGTTTCGTCACCGGGTTCACGATGGGGGCCGTCAAGACCTGACCGGCCCCTGATAGAGATGGAGGAGCACACAGCCGATCCCCGTCCTAGGAGGGCCGCCATGCCCGGCAAGCCGCCGCTTCCGCACGAGTTCCTGCCCGAGGTCCCGTCGTTCACCGTGACCAGCGACGATGTCACCGAGGGCGAGCGCCTCCCCGACAAGCACGTGTTCAGCGACTGGGGCTTCGGCGGCGGCGACGAGTCCCCGCACCTGAGCTGGTCGGGGTTCCCCGCCGAGACGAAGAGCTTCGCGGTGACCTGCTACGACCCGGACGCGCCGACCGGCAGCGGCTTCTGGCACTGGTCGCTGTTCGACATCCCCGCGGACGTGACGGAACTGCCGACCGGCGCCGGCACGGAGGACGCCAAGGTCGGGATCCAGGCCCGCAACGACTACGGGACGAAGGCGTTCGGCGGCGCGGCCCCGCCGCCCGGTGACCCGCACCGCTACGTGTTCACCGTCCACGCGCTGGACGTGGAGACGCTCGGCATCGACTCCGACGTCTCCCCCGCCGTGGCCGGGTTCAACATCACCGCCCACACCCTGGCCCGCGCCTCGATCATCCCCGTCTACGGGACCTGATCAGGCGTCCGGGACGATCATCGGGGTGCCGGTGACCGGGTCGGGCACGATGACGCACGACAGGTCGAACACCTCCTTGATCAGGGCGGCGTCGACGATGTCGGCGGGCGCGCCCTCGGCGACGATCCGCCCGTCCCGCATGGCGACGAGGTGGTCGGCGAACCGGCACGCCTGGTTGATGTCGTGCAGCACCGCGATGATCGTCCGGCCCTCGTCGCGGAGCCGGGCCAGCAGCGCGAGCAGCTGGTACTGGTGCGTGATGTCGAGGAACGTGGTGGGCTCGTCCAGCAGCAGGTAGGACGTCTCCTGGGCGAGGACCATCGCGATCCACGCCCGCTGCCGCTGCCCGCCGGACAGGCTCTCCACCGGCCGTTCGGCGATGTCGGTGACGCCGGCCGCCGCCATCGCCGCGGTCACGGCCCGCTCGTCCTCGCGCGACCAGGTGGACAGCAGCGTCTGGTGCGGGTACCGGCCCCGCGCGACGAGCTGCCGCACCGCGATGTTCTCCGGCGCGACGAGGCCCTGCGGCAGGAACCCGACCTCGCGGGCGATGGCCTTCGGCCGGTAGTCGCGTACGTCCCGGCCGTCGAAGCTCACCCGGCCCGACGACGGCGCCAGCAGCCGCGCGAACGAGCGCAGCAGCGTCGACTTGCCGCACGCGTTGGCGCCGACGACGGCGGTGAACGCGCCGTCCGGGACGTCGACGGTCAGGTTCGCCGACACGACCCGGTCGCCGTAGGCGAGGGTGACGTCGGCGGCGGTCAGGCGTCCGTTCACGGCCTTCTCATCTCCATGATCAGGAGCCAGCTGAGGTAGACGCCGCCGATCACCGTGGTGACGACCCCGACGGGCAGCTGGACGGGGGCCACGACCGTCTGGGCGGCGAGGTCGGCGGCGAGGAGCAGCAGCGCCCCGGTCAGCGCGGCGGGCAGCGCCGGCGTCCCGGCGGCGCCCGCGACCCGGCGGCCGATCTGCGGCGCGGCGAGCGCGACGAACACGATCGGCCCGGTCGCGGACGTGACGGTCGCGGTGAGGCCCACGCCCGCCAGGATGATCAACAGCCGGTACCGGTTCAGCGCCACCCCCGACGCCGCGGCGACGTCGTCCCCGAGCGCGGCCTGCCCCGTGGTCCGGGACAGGGCCGCCGCCAGCAGCCCCAGCGCCGCGAGGATGAGGAACGGGAGGCGGACCTCGTCCCAGTCCAGGCCGTTCAGGGAGCCGGCGCTCCACGCGGTCGCGGCGGTCGCCACCTCCAGCTGGGCGAGCAGCACGATCCACGAGTTGAGCGCGGTCAGCATGGCGTTCACCGCGATCCCGATGACGACGAGCCGCAGGCCGCTGAGCCCGGACCGCAGCGACAGCGCGTAGACGGCGGCGGCCGAGGCGAGCCCGCCCGCCAGCGAACCGGCGGCGAGCCCGGCCGCCGTCCCGCCGAAAACGGTGATCGCGATCAGCACGCCGGTGTAGGCGCCGGCGTCCAGGCCGATCACGTCCGGGCTGCCGAGCGCGTTCCGGGTCACGTTCTGGAAGATCGCCCCGGCGGTGCCGAGAGCCGCGCCGAAGACCAGCGCCCCGGCCACCCGGGGCAGCCGCCACTCCTGGACGACCAGCGCCGCGTCCCCGTACCCGGCGAGCCCGGCGAGGACCTCGCCGGGCGGATCCCAGGAGTTCCCGCGGCACAGTGCGACGAAGGCCAGCGCCAGGGTGACGCCGGCCAGCGCGATCGACGTCACCGCGGTCCGCCGCTCGATCAGCGCGGACACCCGTCCCGCGCGGATCACCAGCACGCTCACGCCTGCTCGTTGTGGGGGGTCGACCCCCCACGCCCCCCGGTTCGCTTCGCTCATGCCTCCACCGCCCCGTACCTCCGGACCACCCAGATCAGCGCCGGTCCGCCGAGGAACGCGGTGACGACCGCCACCGGCACCTCGCCCGTCGGCAGCAGCACCCGCGACCCGATGTCGGAGACGAGCAGCAGGATGGGGCCGAGCAGCATCGTGTAGGCCATCAGCCACGGCACCGACCCGCGGGCCGCCCGCCGCGCCAGATGCGGGACGATCAGCCCGACGAACACGATCGGCCCCGCGATGGCGGTGGCGGCGCCGGCGAGGACGGTCACGAGCGCGAGCACCGCCACCCTGATCCGCGCGACGCGGGCGCCGAGCGCGTGCGCGACGTCCTCGCCGAGGGCGAGGCCCGCGAGGGGGCGGGTGACCAGCATCGCGCCGGCGAGGGCGAGGACGATCGCCAGCAGCGGCAGATCGAACGGCGTCTGCTCGCGGCCGGCGAGCGACCCGACCGACCAGAACCGGTACCGGTCCAGGACGTCGGGGTACACCATGCGCAGCCCGAGGGATATCCCCGACAGCACGAAGGTGAAGGCGACACCGGCGAGGACGAGCCGCAGCGGCACGGCCCGCCCGATGCCGTACACGATGAGCGACGTGAGCACCGCCCCGGACAGCGCGAGCCCCAGCCGTCCCGCCTGCGACCCGCTGATCCCGAGCACGGTGCCGACCGTGATCGCCAGCCCGGCGCCCGCGGTCACCCCGAGGATGCCGGGCTCGGCGAGCGGGTTGCGGGTCAGCGTCTGGACGAGGGTGCCCGCGGTGCCGAGGGCGGCGCCCACGCAGACGGCGAGGACCGTCCGCGGCAGCCGGACGTCGCGGACGACCACCTGCTCGTCCGTGCCCGCGTAGTCGGTCAGGGCCCGCCAGATCTCGTGCGGCGGGGCGCTGCCCGCCCCGACGGCCAGGCTCACGCCCGCGAGCACGGCCAGGAGCAGGACGGCCCCCAGCAGGACCGCCGCCCGCCGCGCCAGGCCGTCCCGGGGGACGACGCCCAGAACGGTCCGCGCCGGCCGGGCGGGGTCAGTCGTCGTCCTCAAGCCCGGCCACTCCGAGTTTCCAGTAACCCGTGAAAAGCGCATCCAGCCCGTCCGCGCTGTCGTTCGCGCTCTTGCGGTCGCGTGCCCAGGCGCGCAGCGGCCTGATCGCGCCCGTTTCCCCGGCGGCGAACAGGAACGTCCGCCCTCCGGGAAGGTCGAGCGACCGCACGGTGTCGGCCAGCGACGACTCCCGCCCGTCGCGGACGAGCCAGGTGACCTCCACCCCGTCGCGGGCGGCGAGGGGATAGGCGTGGTCGGCGGCGTCGGCGGTCTCGATCACCAGCCGGGCGGACACGTCCGGCGGGGACTCCTCCAGCCACCGAGCCGCCGCGGGCAGCGCGGTGGCATCAACGGCGAACACGTAGTGGTCGTAGTTGTGCGGGAACGCCTTGGCGCCGGGCGGGCCCGCGACCGCGACGTCCTCCCCCGGCTTGACGTCCGCCGCCCACTCCGCGGCCAGCCCGCCCGGGTGCAGGACGAAGTCCATGTCGAGTTCGCCCGCGTCCGCGTCGTAGCGGCGGATCGTGTACCGGCGGCTGGGCGGCGACGGCTTCGGCCAGTCCAGGTCCAGGTCGTGGGTGGGCACGGGGAGGCGGAGGGCGCCGTCCGCGTCGGGGAAGACGAGCTTGATGTGGTCGTCGGCCTGGTAGGTGTGGAATCCCTCCAGCTCCGGGCCGCCGAAGGTCAGCCGCAGCATGTTCGGCGTGAGCCGCTCGCGGCGCAGCACCTGGAGCGTCCGGATGCCGATCGGATACCCGATGCGGCGCACCTCCGTGCCGGTCCGGTGGTGCTCCAGGACGCGGCGGCGCGGCTCGTGGCGTTCCATATGGATCCCGCTCACTTCTTCAGCAGCGGCGCGAGCGCCTTGTCGATCTCGTCCAGGGCCCGCGTGGCCGACTCGTACGTCGCCGCCTCGGTGTAGCGGAGCCCGAAGGTCTGGCCGTCCTTGACCGCGGGCAGGTTCTTCCACAGCTTGGAGGCGAGGACGTACCGCACCGATTCGCCTTGCTTGCCGTCGGGCTCCAGCGTGTAGGTGATCGCGGCGGCCTCGCCGAGACTCTGCGGCAGCTCCTCGATGGACGAGGTCTCGCTGACGTCCTTCGAGCCGCCGCCCTTCTTCTTGACCTGGCCGTAGTAGGTCACGCCGATGTCCTGGGCGATGTTGGTCCCCCACGAGCCGGCGAACTCGCGCATGAACGTCCCGGCCGAGACGTCGCCGTACTCGCCGACGTGCCCGAACTCCAGCCCGGCGAGGGCGTCCTTGTACTTGGCCTTGAGGGCGGCGGCCTTCTTCTCGTACGCGGACTTCGACTCCGCGAGCCGCCCCGCCTGGCCGGCGGCGTCGGCCTGCCGCTGCGACAACTCGCGCCACGCGGACGGCACGGTCGGTCCGATCGCCACGACCGGCGCGATGGATTCGAGGCGCTTCAGGTCCAGGTCGCCCAGGACGGGCTTCGGGACGCCGATCACGATCAGGTCCGGCTCGACCTTGGCGATGGCCTCATAGTTGGTCGACGCGGCCGTCTCATCGGCGATCTTGGTCAGCCCGTCGTACCTCGTGCGGTCCTCCGGGGTCATCATCGCCAGGCCGCGCTTCCAGGACGAGATCCCGACCAGCTTCGCGTCCGCCTCGATGAGGACCGGCACCGCGTACCCGGTCGCGACGACCCGCTGCGGCGCGACAGGGATCGTGACCTTGCCGTTGTCGGCCTCGAACGCCCGTGTCGCGGCGTCGCCGCCGGACCCGGAGTCCGAGCCGGACCCGCAGGCGGTCGCGAGGACGAGCGCGGCGGCCACCGCGCCGGCGAGCCTCCAGGGCTTACGAGAGTGCATGGTCGCGTTCCTAGTTCCAGGGGGTCGGGGGGTCGGCACCCCCGTTGACATGGCCCGATGCCTGGTTAGGTTAGCCTTACTTACCCCGTGCCCATATCGCTGAGAGGACATCCTGTGCCGGTCACACGTCAGCTCGGTCACGATCCCGAGTCCTGCGAGGAGTACGGCTACGGCCTCGGCGCGCCCGGCGGGATCCTCCTGCTCAAGTACCGCTCGTCGGGCGGGCTCACCTTCGGCGAGAGCCGCGACGACTTCCTGCACCAGCTCTACTGGTCCCCGGACGGCGTCCTCGCGACGCTGCACGGCTCGTCCATCCGGTTCACCGGGCCCGGCGAGGCGTTCTGGGTGAGGCGCGCGGTGAGCCACGAGGTGCGCGCGGGCGACCGGCAGACCGTCTACCGGATCTGCCTGCGCGAGGTGCCGCCCGCGCTGGACGCCCTGCGCGCCGGCCCGGCGACGATCGACGACGAGGCCGCACGGCTCATCGAGACGATCGCGCGCCGCGGCTGCGACGAGACCACCGCGCTCAATGCCCGCCGCCGCATCCTGACCGGCCTCGCCGCGCCGCACACCGTCCCGCCGTCACCGGACGTCCACGGCACCGGCTTCGCGCTGACCGTCGCCCGCGCCCTCTCCCACGACCCCGCCGACCCGACCCGCCTCGACGAATGGGCGGAGCACCTGCGCGTCAGCGTCAAGACCCTGCAGCGCGACTTCGTCCGCGAATTCGGCATGCCCTACACCCAATGGCGCACCCGCCTACGCCTGAGCGCCGCCCGCGTACTCCTGAACTCCCACCCGGTGACCAAGGTCGCCCACCAGGTCGGCTACGCAAGCCCGTCCGCCTTCATCACGGCCTTCACCAAGGAATACGGCCACACCCCCGGCCGCCATCAGACCGCACCGACCAGCATGTCCCCGACCGCGGTCCGCCGGTAGAGGACGGATCTGCCGCTGCGTTGCCGGGTGACGAGCCCGGACGCGTAGAGGACCGCGAGGTGGTCGCCGATCCCGCCGAGGCTCATCCGGAGCCGGGCGCTCAGCCACGTCGTCGTGGCCGGTTCGGCGAGCAGCCGCAGCAGGTCGGCGCGAGTGCGGCCGAGCAGCCTGGCCAGGGCGTCGTCGCGGCGCGGGGCCGGGCTCTCCCAGAGCGCCGCCACTCCCCTGGCCCGGTACATCAGCGTGTACGGCCAGTTCTGCTCGACCGCGAGACCGAGTTCCGAGAAGACCACGGGCCTAGTGGACCGGCGGGCACCCGGCCCGCGGCGAGGCCCAGCGCGTTCAGGGTCTCCAGCAGCGGTGCGACGCCGAAGCGGCTGGCCGCCAGGTCGGCCTGGTCCACCTCGATTCGGTTCATTTCGTTCCTCCCCGAAACATTGTCCGTGCCGGGAGCGTGGACGCACAGTTGCGGTCATGAGCGCTCCCCCCGTGGCGTCCGCGCGGTATCGCGACGTGTTCGGCGTGCCTGAGTTCCGGGTCCTGTTCGCGTTGCAGACGTTGCAGGCCGGGGGCGAGGCGATCCGGATCATCGCGCTGTCGGTGCTGACCTATGAAGAGACGGGCTCGTCGCTCGCGGCGGCGGTCGTGTTCGGCGCCGGGATGCTGCCGTACGTGGTGGGCGGCGCGTTCCTGCTGTCGCTTGCGGATCGGGTGCCGGGCCGGCGGCTTCTGACCGCGTTCCATCTGCTGCGGTTCGCGGTGATCGCCGTGTTCGCGCTGGACGTCGTGCCGCTCTCGGTGACGATCTTGCTGCTTGTCATTGTCGGGCTGTTCGCGCCGGTCGGGTCGGCGGCGGTGCAGGGCAGGCTGCCCGTCCTGCTGCCGGGCGACCGGTACGTGCTGGGACGGTCGCTGTTCACGATGACGGCGGCGTGCTCGCAGGTGGCGGGGCAGGGCGCCGGGGGGCTGCTGCTGTCGGTGCTGACGCCGTCCGGGACGCTCTGGCTCGCGGCGGGGACGGCCGCGCTGGCGGCTCTGATCGCCCATCTCGGGCTGCCGGACACGATCATGAAGCGGGGCGGCTCGTCCGGGATGTTGCGGGAGACGTGGCGGGTGAACCGGGTCCTGCTGGGCGGACGGACGACGCGCGGCCTGCTGCTGGCCGTCTGGCTCCCGATCGCCATGTCGGTGGGGGCGGAGGGCGTGCTGGTCCCGTACGCGACGGGCCTCGGCCAGGCCGGGTCGGCGGGGTTGATCCTCGCCGCTGCGGCCGTCGGGATGGGGCTGGGGAACCTTGTGGTGGGTCGTCTTGTGCCTGCCGGACTGCGGTCGCGGCTGACGCTGCCGCTAGCGCTGCTGACCGGGATGCCGCTGTTGTTCTTTGTGCTCGGTCCCGGTCTCGTTGCGGCATGCCTGCTGATGTTGGCGACCACGTGCGGGCTGAGCTACGAGCTGACCGTCCAGCGGCGGTTGGCGGACGCGGTTCCGGAGGAGATCCAGGGGCAGACGATGGGGCTCGCCAACACCGGGCTCATGACCGGCCAGGCCCTCGGGATCGCCGCGGCGGGGGCGCTGGCCGAGTTCGCCGCGCCGGGACGCGTGATCGCGATCTGCGGCGCGGCGGCCATCGCGGTCAGCCTGGCTCTGTACCGGTATCTGCGCTGAACGGCGTGCCCGGAGTCGGTCGTCCGGGCACGCCGTTCAGCGTCACTTCTCCCAGGGGAAACGGTCGGCGAAGGCCGGTTTGAGGTCGTCCAGCCAGACCGCGTTGGGGTCGTACTGCGCGAAGAACGGCTTGCCGACGAGGTCGGCGTCGCGGCACTGGATGAAATGGAGCGCGAAGGCCTTTTCGCCGTTGATGTCGACGACGCCGTCCACGCAGACCTTGCCCGGCGTGGCCGACATGGACGGCCCCCGGACGGTCCGCGACAGCCCGGAGACGTTCTTGTAGGCGTCGCGGAAGATCTCGTACGCGCGGACGAGCGGGACGGCGAAGTAGTCCTGCGGCCCGGTGTCGCGCTCCACGAACATGTAGTACGGGACGAGCCCCATCCGGGTCTGGACGCGCCACATCGTCTCCCAGTCCGCGGCGTCGTCGTTGATCGTCCGGATGACGGGAGACTGGGTGCGGATGACCGCGCCGGTGTCGCGGATGCGGCGGCACGCCTCGGTGACCATGAGCGGTTCGAGCTCGCGCGGGTGCGTGAAGTGCGCCATGAACGCCAGGTTCTTGCCCGACTCGACGACCTGCTCGAACAGCCGGAGCATCTCGTCGGCGTCGGGGTCGGTGACGAACTTCTGCGGCCAGTACGCGAGGGACTTGGTGCCGATCCGGATGGACTCGAGCTGTTCCAGATCCAGCAGCGGCTCGATGTAGCGGCGCAGCACCGGCTCGCCCATGATCATCGCGTCGCCGCCGGTGAACAGGACGCTCGTCACCTCGGGGTGCTGGACGAGGTAGTCCCGCAGGGCGGTGACGTCGTCCCCGGCCATCTTGAGATCGGGCTCGCCGACGAACTGGGCCCACCGGAAGCAGTAGGTGCAGTAGGCGTGGCAGGTCTGCCCCTGCTTGGGGAAGTACAGGACGGTCTCGTCGTACTTGTGCTGCATCCCGGGGATCTTGCCGTCGCCGAAGGACGGGATGTTCAGCTCCATCTGCCCGGCGGGGTGCGGGTTCAGCTTCATCCGCACGGCGTGGGCGGCGGCCTCGATCTCGGCCTTGGGCGCCTCGCGGCGCAGGAGATCGGACAGGTGCGCGACGTCCCCGGCCGGAAGCATGTCCTCCTGCGGGAAGACCAGCCGGTAGATCGGGTCGTCGGGCGCGGCCGACCAGTCGATGAGCTCCTCGATGACGTAGGCGTTCGTCCGGAACGGCAGGACGGTCGCCACCGCCCGGGTCGCGAGCCGCTGCGCGGGCGAGAGCCCCGCGCGAGCGGTGAGCTCGTCGAGGTGCTTCGCCGTGAAGGCGCGGAACTTGCGACCTGTGGATCGCACTGCGGGAGCCGCGTCGTTCACCAGTGTCACGTGTTGGTACTCCTTGCTGTCAGCGGGGAGGCGCACCCCTGAGATGCGGCGTCACGGACCGTGATCGGAACTGCTCAGGACACCCCCTATTCAACCCTTCAACACGGGTTCATGCCGAATTGATGCCCCCTGACCGGTAGGAACAAAAGCTGGTCAAGGACGATCCCGACAAATCGCCCCGACATCATCGTGGACGTCCCGCCCCTAGTACAACGACAACGGCACGTTAACTTCTGCGTCACGAGACTCTGCGACGTCAGATGGCGCAGGCCGCGTCCCGGACGCGCCTGGAACGCGCCCGATCTCCGCCTCCCGTCACGCCACGTCGCGATCTTCGGAAATACTGGGCGGACCGGCGAGGACCGAACGGCGGGAGGGGCTCGTGGACGCCGACGATGGACCGGGCGCCGTCCCCGCCCCCGTGGCCGTCCTGGCGGCCGCGGCGGCGATCACCTACGCCACGTTCCTCCTGGAGGGCCTGCTCGGCCCCGACCTCGACGTCTTCAACGGCTACGTGAGCGAGCTCTCGGCCGCCGACCAGCCGTACCGCGCCGTCTTCGGCGGCGGGGACCTCCTCACCGGCGTCCTGGCGATCATCGTGGCGGCCGGGGCGCTCCGCGCGCTCCGGCGCAGGCCCCTCGCCACCGCCGGATGGACGCTCCTCGGCCTGTTCGGCGTCTGCGCCGTCGGCGACGCCTCCTTCCCGCTGGACTGCGCCCCCAGCCGGGCGACCTGGTGCGCCCTGCGGGAACGCTCGGCGCACGTGTCGTTCTCCCACGAGTTCCACGCGGTGACGAGCAGCGGCGTGGTCATCTGCGGGGTGGCCGCGCTGCTGCTGCTGTCCCTCGCCGCCCGCCGGTACGGATGGTGGCCCGCCCTCGCCCGCTGGGGCCTGCCGCTCGCGCTGGCGGAGGCGGTGCTCGCGGCGGCCATGATGGCGGCGATGTTCACGGGGCAGTGGCTCGGGGCCGTTCAGCGCACGCAGGTCGGCGCCCTGTGCCTGGGGCTCCTCCTCATCGCCTGGGCGCTGCGCGCCGACCGGCGCGGCGCACCGCACGCCGCCGGGCCCGCGGCGATGGCGAGAGACAAGGCACGCGCGTGACCGAGATCGTGAACGCGGGCGGGGAGCAGGTGCACGTCGTCGAGTCCGGGCCGGTGGACGGCGTCCCGCTGCTGCTGACGTCCGGGCTGGGCGGCGCCTGGTTCGACTGGGACCCGACCGTCGAGCTCCTCCGCGACGGGTACCGGATCACCGTGTTCGACCGTCCGGGCCTGGGCCTCAGCCCGGCCGCGGCCTCCCGGCCCACGCTGCGCCGCGACACCGCGATCATGGAGGCGCTGGCGGAGCGGGCCGGACGGCCGGTGATCGTCGTCGCGCACTCGATGGCCGCGTTCCCCGCCGAGGCGCTGGCCAGGACGTCGCCCGAGCGCGTCCTCGGGGTGGTGCTCGCCGATCCGAGCTGCGAGCGCGTCCGTCCTGGGGCGACGGTCCCCCGGCTCGGGGCGGTGCTGACCCCGCTGGCGGCGGCGACCGGCGCGGTGCTCGGCGCGACCCGGCTCGCGACGGTCGCCGGGCCGTTCGGACGCCGGCAGATCCTCCGCCGCACCAGCCGCCGCGGCGAGGCCGTCCCGGACGAGGTCGTCCGGTCCGTCTACCGGCGCGGAACGGTGATCGGCACGGTCATCGCGGAGGAGATCGCCTACCGGGAGATGGCCGCCGACCTGGCGCGGCTCCGCGACCGCCGCCCGTTCCCGCCCGTCCCCCTGGTGGTCGTCACCGCGCTCGGGGACCTCGACACCCCCGAGAAGCGGCGCGAATGGGCCGAGGGCCATGCGGAGCTCGCCGCGATGACCCCGCACGGCCGCCAGGTCGAACTGCCGGACGCCCTGCACATGGTCCCGCTCGACCGGCCCGACGTGCTCGCCGACGCGGTGTCCGAGATCCACCAAGCGTCGTCGGAGACAGCGTGAAGAAAGTCCTGGCCGTGCTCCTCGCCCTGCCCCTGGTCGCCGGGTGCGAGGTGACGCAGCGGATTTCCGAAGGGGCGTACCGCAACGCCGTCAGCGACGGCGTCGAGAACGAGCTGCAACGGCAGGGCATCGAACTGCAAGAGCGTCCCCTGTGCACGACGCCGCAGACCAGCGCCGACTCGGTTGTGCGCGTGAACTGCACGGCCCTGACCCAGACCAGCGAACCGGTCATCGTGCGCGGCGTCGCCTACAACGCGGACACCGTCCGTCCACGCGAGTCCTACGTCGTCACCGTCGCCGGACGCGAAGTGCTGCGCAAGAACTGCCTCTCCCTGGGCTGCGGAAAGCGCTGACAAAGCGCTGGCAGAGCAACGAATCCGCATACGGAGCGGAAAAATCAACCACCCAACGCATATGCCCACGCACTGTCGGTGACGTTGCTGGTGTGGATATACGTCGCAAGGCCGTGGAGATGAGTCGCCGGGTCATGGGCACGAACCGCAAGAAGGCCCTGATCCTGGGTTCCGCCGCGCTGCTCGTGCTCGTCCTGGTGGGCGGCGGTGTGGCGTTCGTGGTGACCGGCGGCGATGAGCTGAAGTACCAGACGCAGTCCGCGCTGCGCAAGGCGATGCCCGCGACGGCGGCGGCCGAGCTGCAGAAGCGCGGCGTGACGCTGGCGTCCCCGCTGAAATGCGAGGACCTGCCCGGCTGGACGAAGACGAAGATGCGCGTGTCCTGCACCGGGACGACGTCCGACAAGAAGCCGGTCGAGGTCATCGGCAGCGGCGAGCAGGAGACGGACAAGAGCTACTACACGATCCTCGTGGACGGGCAGCCGCTCGTGGAGAACGTGTCGTGCCTGGGCGCGGACTGCGACACGCAGGACGGCTGAGGGTGACGATCGCCACCTCCGGCCCGGCACCGTCAAGACGGGTGAGGGAACGTCCTACGATGCGATGAGCTGCGTCGTCACGGCGCATCGCATTTCCCTTCACCCCTCCTGGAGCGGCCATGACCGGCACTGGGACGACGCCGCCTCATCCCGGGGCGACCGTGCGTCCGCTGCCGATCGCCGTCGACACGATGGGCGGCGACCACGCCCCCGGGGAGATCATCGCGGGCGCGGTGGACGCCTCCCGCGAGCACGGCGTCCGGCTGGTGCTCGTCGGGCAGGCCCCGCGGATCCGCCGGGAACTCGACCGGCACGGCTTCATGGGCAAGATCCCGATCGTGCACGCCGACGAGGCCCTGGACATGGGCGAGGGCGCGCTGGCGAGCTGGCGCAAGCCCCGCTCCTCCATCGCGATCGCCTGCCATCTGATCAGGCAGGGGCGGGCGTCGGCGCTGGTGTCGGCAGGCGGCACCGCCGGGGTGGTGGCGACGTCGCGGCTGCGGCTGAAGGGCCAGCAGGGCGTGATGCGCCCGGCGATCGCGGTGACGCTGCCGACGCGTCCGCGCCCGACGATCCTGCTGGACGCGGGCGCCACCACGGACGTCAAGCCGGAGGGCCTCGTCCAGTACGCGGCGCTCGGCACCGCCTACGCGCAGATCCTGCTGGGCCTGGACCGGCCCACGGTCGGGCTCCTCAACATCGGCGCCGAGCCGGGCAAGGGCGGCAAGCTGACGAAACGCGCCCATGAGCTGCTCGCCGGAGGCAGCCACGGCATCGAGTTCGCGGGGAACGTCGAGGGCCACGACCTGCTGAGCGGACGGGTGGACGTCGTCGTCGCCGACGGGTTCACCGGCAACGTCGCGCTCAAGACCATGGAGGGCACGATCCGGACGGCGTTCACCGAGGTCCGCGACGTGATGTCGGACGGCGCGGCGGCCCGGCTCGGCGCGCTGCTCCAGCGTCGCCGCCTCCAGGACCTGCGGGACCGGCTCGACCCGGACACCTACGGCGGCGGCGTCCTGCTCGGCCTGAACGGCACGGTCGTGATCGCGCACGGCGCCTCGCAGGCCCGCGCGATCACGTCGGCGTGCGAGCTGGCGCACCGGCTCGCCGCCGGGCGGATCGTCGAGCGGATCCGCGAGCAGGTCGCGCTGACCCGCACGTCCAGGTTCGGCCGCCGGACGACGCACGCCGACCGCGACGGCGCCGAGGCGTCCGCGAAGGAACCGGACGCGCCCGAGGCCAAGGAACCCCCGGCCGGCGCTTAGGCGCGGCGCGGACGCGGCGCCGGGCGCGGCGAAAACCAGGTCCGGGTCCTGGCGCGACGCCGATAGCCTTGGAACATGCCCGATCCGCAACACCTACTCGCCGCCCGGGTCCAGGCCGCGCTGGCCGCCGCCTTCGGACCGTCGTACGCGGACGCCGACCCGGTCATCCGGCCGTCGTCGTTCGCCGACCTTCAGGCCAACGTGGCGCTGCCGCTGGCCAAGAAGCTGGACCGCAAGCCGCGAGACGTGGCCGAGGAGATCGTCGCGAACCTCGACACCGCCGGCGTGGTGTCGGACGTGCAGGTCAGCGGCCCGGGCTTCATCAACCTGACGCTCAGCGACGGCTGGATCGCCGCCGAGGCGCAGCAGATCCTGCACGACGACCGGCTCGGCGTCCCGCCCGCCGACAAGCCGCAGAAGGTCGTGGTCGAGTACTCCTCGCCGAACGTGGCGAAGGAGATGCACGTCGGCCATCTGCGGACCACGATCGTCGGCGACGCGATCGCCCGCATCCTGGCGTTCCTCGGGCACGACGTCGTCCGCGACAACCATGTCGGCGACTGGGGCACCCCGTTCGGGATGCTGATCGAGCACCTGCTCGACCTCGGCGAGGACGCCGCCGCGCGGGGCGACTCGTCCGTCAGCGACCTGACCGCGTTCTACCAGGCCGCGCGGCAGAAGTTCGACGGGGACGAGGCGTTCGCCGACCGGTCCCGGAGCCGGGTCGTGGCGCTCCAGGCGGGCGACCCGGAGACGCTGCGGCTCTGGAACGTCCTCGTGGACGTGTCCAAGCGGTACTTCAACGCCGTCTACGGGCAGCTCGGCGTCACGCTCACCGACGACGACATCAAGGGCGAGAGCTTCTACAACGACCTGCTCGCCCAGACCGTCCGGGAGCTGGAGGACAAGGGCATCGCGGTGATCAGCGACGGGGCGCTGTGCGCGTTCCCGGCCGGGTTCACCGGACGCGAGGGCGAGCCCCTCCCCGTGATCATCCGCAAGAGCGACGGCGGCTACAACTACTCCACCACCGACCTCGCGACGATCCGGTACCGGGTCGACACCGAGCACGTCGACCGGATGATCTACGTGGTGGGCACGACGCAGGCGCTGCACTTCCAGATGGTGTTCGCGGTCGCGCGGGAGGCCGGCTGGCTGAGTGGCGACGTCCAGGCCGAGCACGCGCAGATCGGCAGCGTCCTCGGCACCGACGGCAAGCTCCTGCGGACCCGGGCGGGCCGCACCGTCAAGCTCTCCGAGCTGCTGGACGAGGCCGTCGAGCGGGCCGGGGCGGCGTTCGACGACGTCCAGCACGACGCCTCGTTCGACGCCGCCGACCGGGTCGCGATCGTCCGGGACGTGGGCATGGGCGCGGTGAAGTACGCCGACCTGTCGGTGGCGCGCGACAGCGAGTACACCTTCGACTTCGACCGGATGATCTCGTTCCACGGCAAGACCGGCCCGTACCTGCAGTACGCGACGGCGCGGATCCGGTCGATCTTCCGGAAGGGCGGCGTCGCCCCGCAGGACGCGGCGGGCCCGATCGTCCTCGGCCACCCGGCCGAGCGGGCGCTGGCGCTGGAGCTGCTCCGGTTCGGCACCGTCGTGCAGCAGGCCGGCGACACGGCCGAGCCGCACCGGCTGGCGAACTACGTCTTCGCGGTCGCGGACGCCTACACGACGTTCCACGAGAACTGCCCGGTCTTGAAGGCGCCTGACGAGGAGACCAAGGCATCCCGGCTGGCGCTGTGCGCGGCGACGCTGCGCACGCTCGTCACCGGCCTCGACCTCCTCGGCGTCCCGACCCCGGAACGCATGTGAGGGTCAGGCCCTGAGCGAGACCCCGCGTTCGCGGGCGATCTCTTCGCGGACGGCCGGGACGACCTCCAGGGCGAACTCGGCCATCTGCTCCGGGCGGCCGCCGAACAGGAACGAGTCGACGCGGTGGCCGATCGCCAGCTCGGTCAGCTCGTAGATCCACTGGCGCGGCGGCCCGTGCAGGAAGCCCCGCGATTCCCCCGACGCGGCGGCGCCCTCCACGATGGACCCTTCGAGGACGTAGACGCGGCGGATCTCATCGGGGTCGCGGCCCGCGCGGGCGGCGGCGTCGTCGAGGCGCTGCTGCCCGTCCGCGAGCCGTTTCGGCGGGACGAGGGACGACGGCGCGATCCAGCCGTCGGCGACGCGTCCGGCCAGGTCGAGGCCGCGCGGCCCGGTGACGCCCAGCCAGACGCCGATCTGGTGGACGGGCGCCGGACCGGCCTGCAGCGCGGTGAACCCGTAGTGCTCGCCCTGGAACCGGAGCCCGCTCTGGTCGCTCCAGTGCAGCCGGATGATCTGCACCGCCTCTTCGAGCGCACGCCGCGCCGCCGCCGCGCTCCGGAACGACGTCCCGCCGTACGCCTCGACGCCGTCCCAGGACGTGCCCGCGCCGAGGCCGAGCTCGACGCGGCCGCCGCTGAGCCGGTCCATCGTCGCGACCGCCTTCGCCAGGACGGCGGGCGGCCGCAGCGGCAGGCACGCCACCGCGGGCAGCACCCGGATCCGGGACGTGGCGGCCAGCGCGGCCGCCACCAGCGTGAGCGCGTCGGCGGTGTCGCGCCGGTACGGCCGGTCGCGGACGCCGAGGAGGTCGAGCCCGAACCGGTCCGCCTCCTGGGCGGTGCGCAGCAGCGGGACCGACGCGTCCGGTGCGAGGGACACGCCGAACCGCAGCGGCCCGCGCCCGCTCGCGGGCGTCACTGCAGGTAGCCTTCGACCTCGTCCGGCGGCCTGACGTCCTCCTCGGCGCCCGGGTCCGCGCCCGCCTCCAGCCGGGCCCGGCGGCGGCGCAGCAGGTCCCAGCACTGGTCGAGCGCGACCTCCAGCCGCTCCAGCCGCCGGTGCTCCTCCTCGCGGCTCAGCTCGCGGCGCTGGTAGCGCTCGCGGAGCCGCTGCTCCTCGCCGACGTACTCGTTGATGCGCGCCAGGATGTCGTTCTCATCCATCGGCATCGCGGATCGGCCTCAGCGCCCGCGGCCGGAGCCGGTGAGCCCGCTCAGGAACCCGCCGTCCGTCCGCGTCGAGTGCTGGAGCGAGCCGGTCTTCGGCTCGACCATGGGCGACGCGGAAGGCGCGGTCGCGGCGGCGCTGCGGGCCGCGTCCACGGCTCGTCCCGCGGGCGACTTGCGGGCCGCCGTCCGGGACGTGCCGGACTTGGCGGCCGTCCGCCCGCCGGACCGCTTCGCGGTGCCGGTCCTGGCGCTCGCGGTCGTGCGCGACGCCGGCTTGCGGGCCGCGGCCGTCCGCGACTTGGGCGCGGTCTTCTTCGCCGTGCCGCTCCTGGCCGTGCCGCTCTTGCCGGCGGTGCTCTTCGACGCGGTCGACTTGCGCGCCGTGGAGCCCGTCCGCGCCGAGGCCGTCGACCGGGACCGGCCGGACGCCGCCGTCGACTTGCGCGCCGTCCCGGACCTGGACGCCGTGCTCTTCTTCGCCGCCGCGCTCCTGGTCCCCGAGGACCTGGCGGTCGTCGACTTCGCCGTCGTGGTGATGACCTTCGCGGCGGCGTCCATCGCCTTGGCGGCGTCGGACATCGCCTTGGTGGCGCTGGTCATGGCCTTGGTCATCGCCGTCATGGCCTTCGCCGACGTGGACGCCTTGGTCGCCACCGACTTCATCTGCGTCGCGGCGGTCTTGGCCTGGCTCGCGGCCTTGGTGACCCGGGTCGCGGCCGCCGACGACGTCCGGCTGGACGCCGCCGACGTCGACTTGCGCGCCGTCCCGGACTTGGCGGCGCTGCTCTTGCTGCCGCCGCGCTTCGCCGCGGTGGTCCGGCTCGTGGTCGCCCGCGTGGACGACTTCGCGGCCGACGTGCGCTTGGCCGCCGGCTTCCGGGTCGTGGTGGACTTGGTCGCTGATGTGCTCTTCGTACGTGAAGCTGTCTTGGTAGGCACTGATCTCCCCCCAGTGATGATCAGTTACGGGGAGATCTATTCCACGGTTTGTGACGCTCTACACACGCGGAGTCATATCAGCTCAGAGGCCCACGGGATGCCAGACGGTCTTGGTCTCCAGGAACGCGGTCATGCGGGCGGTTCCGGGGTCGCCGGCCCACGCGCCGTCCGCGGGCCGCAGGACGCGCTTCAGGTTCTCGGCCGCCTTGCCCTCCAGATCGGGGACGAGGTCGCCCGTCGCTCCGGTGAGGTCGATGCCGTTGACGTCCATGTGCGAGGCGAGCCACGGCGCGACCTCGGCCCGCCGCCCGGTGAGGACGTTGACGACCCCGCCCGGCAGATCGGACGTCGCCAGCACCTCGGCCAGCGTGATGGACGGCAGCGGCGCCGGCTCGGACGCGACGGCGACGCACGTGTTCCCCGACACGATCACCGGGGCCACCACGGAGACGAGCCCGAGCAGCGGCGAGTCCGGCGCGATGACGGCGACGACACCGGACGGCTCGGGCGTCGAGAAGTTGAAGAACGGCCCCGACACCGGGTTCGACGCGCCCGCCACGGCCGAGAGCTTGTCGGCCCATCCGGCGTACCAGACCCACCGGTCGACGGCCGCGTCCACCTCCGCCGCCGCGCCGCTCTTGGACGCGCCCGCACGCCGGAGCTCGTCCGCGAACTGGTCGCGGCGGCCCTCCAGCATCTCCGCGACGCGGTAGAGGATCTGGCCGCGGTTGTAGGCGGTGCGCCGGGACCAGCCGGGGAACGCCTTGCGGGCGGCGGTGACGGCGTCGCGGGCGTCCTTGCGCGACGCCTGCGAGGCGTTGGCAACGAATCGTCCCTTCGCGTCCGTCACCGCGTACGACCTGCCGGATTCCGATCGGGGGAACGCGCCCCCGATGAACAGCTTGTACGTTTTGCGCACGGCCAGCCGCTCAGACATTGAGGTAGCCCTCCAGCCCGTGGCGTCCGCCCTCGCGGCCGAACCCCGATTCCTTGTAGCCGCCGAACGGGGAGGCGGGGTCGAACTTGTTGAACGTGTTGGCCCACACGACCCCGGCGCGCAGCCGCTGCGCCGTCCACAGGATCTGCGAGCCCTTCTCCGTCCAGACTCCGGCCGACAGCCCGTACGGGGTGTTGTTGGCCTTGGTGACGGCCTCGTCGGGCGTCCGGAATGTCAGCACCGACAGGACGGGCCCGAAGATCTCCTCCCGGGCGATCCGGTGCGACTGTGCCACGCCCGTGAAGACGGTCGGCGCGAACCAGAACCCCTGCGCGGGCAGCTCGCACGGCGGCGACCAGCCGGTGGCGCCCTCGGCCTCCCCGGCGGCCGACAGCTCGCGGATCCTGGCGAGCTGCTCGGCCGAGTTGATCGCCCCGATGTCGGTGTTCTTGTCGAGCGGGTCGCCGACCCGCAGCGTCGCCATCCGCGTCTTCAGCCGCTCCAGGACCTCCTCGGCGACCGATTCCTGGACGAGCAGCCGCGACCCCGCGCAGCACACGTGCCCCTGGTTGAAGAAGATCCCGTTGACGATGCCCTCGACGGCCTGGTCGAGCGCGGCGTCCGCGTAGACGATGTTGGCGGCCTTCCCGCCCAGCTCCAGCGTCAGCCTGGTGTCACGGCCCGCCAGGACGCGGGCGATCTGCCGTCCGACCTCGGTGGACCCGGTGAACGCGACCTTGTCGACGCCGCCGTGCGCGACGAGCGCGCGGCCGGTCTCCCCCGCGCCGGTGATGATGTTGACGACGCCCGGCGGCAGCTCCGCCTGGCGGCAGATGTCGGCGAACAGCAGCGCGGTCAGCGGCGTCGTCTCTGCGGGCTTCAACACCACCGTGTTGCCGCAGGCCAGCGCTGGCGCGATCTTCCACGCCAGCATCAGCAGCGGGAAGTTCCACGGGATGACCTGCGCCGCAACGCCCACCGGCTTGGGGTCGGGCCCGAACCCGGCGTACGGGAGCTTGTCGGCCCATCCGGCGTAGTAGAAGAACCACGCGGCGACCAGCGGGACGTCCACGTCCCGTGACTCGCGGATCGGCTTGCCGTTGTCGATGGACTCCAGCACGGCCAGCTCCCGCGACCGCTCCTGGACGATCCGGGCGATGCGGTACAGGTATTTGGCGCGTTCCCGTCCGGGCATCGGGCCCCAGACCGTGTCGTAGGCGGTCCGGGCGGCGGCTACGGCGCGGTCGACGTCCGTCTCGTCGGCGCAGGCGATGTCGGCCAGGACGGTCTCGTCCGCCGGGTTGATCGACTTGAAGGGCTCGCCGCGGCCGTCCACGAACTCGCCGTCGACGAACAGCCCGTAGGAGGCGCGGATGTCGACGACCGACCGTGACTCCGGGGCGGGCGCGTACTCGAAAACCATGATCAGTCCAGCGTGAAGTAGTCGGGACCGGAATACACGCCGGTGGCGAGCTTGCGGCGCTGCATGAGCAGGTCGTTGAGCAGGCTCGACGCGCCGAGCCTGAACCATTCGGGCGTCAGCCAGTCCGGCCCGGCGGTCTCGTTGACCAGCACCAGGTACCGGATCGCGTCCTTGGTGGTGCGGATGCCGCCCGCCGGTTTGACGCCGACCTGGCGTCCCGTCCGGGCCCGGTAGTCGCGGACGGCCTCCAGCATCACCAGAGTGACCGGCAGCGTCGCCGCTGGGGACACCTTGCCCGTCGAGGTCTTGATGAAGTCGGCCCCGGCCCGCATCGCCAGCCACGACGCCCGCCGGACGTTGTCGAGCGTGGCCAGCTCGCCCGTCTCCAGGATCACCTTCAGATGCGCCGAGCCGCACGCCTGCTTGACCGCCGTGATCTCGTCGAACACCTTCCCGACGTCGCCGGCCAGGAAGGCGCCCCGGTCGATCACCATGTCGATCTCGGCCGCGCCGGCGGCGACCGCCGCCCGGGTGTCGGCCAGCTTGGCCTCCAGCGGCGCCCGCCCGGACGGGAACGACGTCGCGACGCTCGCCACCCCGATGCCCGTCCCCTCAAGAGACCGGACGGCGACGTCCACCAGGTCCGAGTACACGCACACGGCCGCCACCCGCGGCACCGACCCGTCGGACGGATCGGGACGGGCCGCCTTCGCGCACAGCGCCCGCACCTTGCCCGGCGTGTCCGCGCCCTCCAGCGTGGTCAGGTCCACCATCGAGATGGCCAGGTCGATGGCCTCGGCCTTCGCCGTCGTCTTGATCGACCGGGTCGCCAGCCGGGCGGCCCGCTCCTCGGCCCCCACCTGGTCGACGCCCGGCAGGCCCTGCAGGAACGCGCGCAGCTCAGCGGCGGCGTTCGGCGTCGTCATCGACGCGGTCTCCGTTGACACGCTCCCAGCATCGCCGAACGAGGTCCCCTGCACAAAACGGATGTCCGTTGACAGCCGCCAGTGCCATACAGCTAAAGTACTAACATGATAGTTCAATGGAGGTTGCGGTGATCGAGTTCCATCTGGACTCCGGCTCGGGGGTATCGCCGTACATGCAGCTCGTCCAGCAGGTGAAGCACGCGCTGCGGCTCGACCTGCTCCAGGAGGGCGAGCAGCTCCCCACCGTCAAGGACGTGGTCGCCCAGCTCGCGATCAACCCGAACACCGTGCTCAAGGCGTACCGGGAGCTGGAGCGCGAGGGGCTCGTCGCGCCGCGCCCCGGCCTCGGGACGTTCGTGACGCGCACGCTGGCGGGCGAGTCCCTCGCCGCCCACGGCCCGCTCCGCAAGGACCTGGAGCGCTGGCTCGCCAAGGCCCGGCTCGCCGGGATGGACGACGAGAGCATCGAGGCGTTGTTCATGACGACCTTTCGGTCCGCCCGTCAGGAGGACATAGCATGACCGCGCTTGAGGCCCAGGGACTGGGCAAGAAGTACGGGCAGCGGTGGGCGCTGTCCGACTGCACGCTCGATATCCCGGCCGGGCGGGTCGTCGGCCTCGTCGGGCCGAACGGGGCCGGGAAGACGACGCTGCTGAACCTGGCCGTCGGGCAGATCCGGCCGAGCGCGGGCAGCATCCGGGTGCTCGGGGGCCGCCCGGCTGAGGGTCCCGCGCAGCTCGCCAAGGTCGGGTACGTCGCCCAGGACACCCCCACCTACGCCGGATTGAGCGTCGCCGACCACCTCAAGCTCGGCGCGCGGCTGAACGCCACATGGGACGACGCCCTCGCCCGCGAGCGCATCTCGCGCCTCCGCCTCGACCCCGCGCACAAGGCCGGGAAACTGTCGGGCGGGCAGCGCGCCCAGCTCGCCCTCACGCTCGGCATCGCGAAGCGCCCCGAGCTGCTGATCCTGGACGAGCCCGTCGCCGCGCTCGACCCGCTCGCCCGCCGCGAGTTCCTCCAGGGCCTCATGGAGGCCGCCGTGGAACACTCGCTCAGCGTCGTGCTGTCGTCCCACCTGGTGTCCGACCTGGAACGGACGTGCGACTACCTGATCGTCCTCGTCGAGTCCAGGGTCCGGGTGGCCGGGGACGTCGACGACCTGCTCGCCACCCACCACCGGCTGACGGGGCCGCGCCGCGACTCGTCCAGCCTGCCCGCGGACCAGCACGTCGTGTCCGAGAGCCACACCGACCGGCAGAGCACCCTGATCGTCCGCACGGACGCCCCGATCCACGACCCCGCGTGGACGGTCGGACAGGTCGGGATGGAAGACCTCGTCCTCGCCTACATGAGCGCCCAGGAGGCGCGTCCCGCCTTGGAGGCCGTCCGATGATCTGGCTGACGTTGCGGCAGTTCCGCACCCAGGCCGCGGTGGTGTTCGGCGGGCTCGCCGTCCTCGCCGCCGCCCTCCTGATCACCGGCCCCGGCCTGGCGGACGACTACGACACCGGAATCGCGTCCTGCGGCTCGCCGGACAACTGCTCGCAGTTCTCCCAGCTCTTCTTCGGGGACCATCAGGGCTACTTCAGCATGCTGGCCGCCGCCGTCGTGGCGCTCCCCGGCCTCATCGGGATCTTCTGGGGCGCGCCGCTCATCACCCGCGAGCTCGAGCACGGCACGCACCGGCTCGTGTGGAACCAGAGCATCACCCGGACCCGCTGGCTGAGCGTCAAGCTCGGCCTGATCGGCCTCGCCGCCGTCGCCGCCGCGGGGCTCGCGGTGCTCGCCGTGGACTGGTGGACCGACCCTCTCGACAAGGCGGCGAGCAACGAGTTCGCGCGCATCACGCCCCTGGTCTTCGTGGCGCGCGGCGTCGTTCCGATGGGCTACGCGGCCTTCGCCTTCGCGCTCGGCGTCACCGTCGGGGTCATCCTGCGCCGCACCCTGCCGGCCATCGCGGTCACGCTGCTCGTCTTCGTCGCCGTCCAGATCGCGGTACCGCAGTGGGTCCGGCCCCACCTCGTTCCCTCCGAGACCAAGATCGTTGAGATCACGGCGCAGAACCACGGGGAGATGTCGCTGAACCACAACGGCAAGACGGCGATCCTCCAGGTGGAGGTGGAACCGGAACAAGGAGCCTGGACGATGGTGAACGACACGGTCAACTCGTCCGGCCGCAAGGTGGACGAGATGTCCATCTCTGCCGCCGCCGGGGCGCCGTGCGCGCCGCCACCGCCGGACGCGAACGGCGAGCCGCCCGAGGGCCCGCCTCAGGCGTGCTTCGACTACATCAAGCAGCAGGGGTTCCGGCAGAAGGTCGTCTACCATCCCGCTGATCACTTCTGGCGGCTGCAGTGGGCCGAGACCGGGCTGTTCGCCGTCCTCGCCCTGGGGTTGACGGGGTTCTGCTTCTACTGGACGCGCCGCCGCAACTTCTAGCCGCCCGTCGTGACCCCCGTCCCGCCTACGGGACGGGGGTCAGGACGAGAGGGTCAGGGCGCGCTGGAGGCGGTCGGCGCTCGCGCGCATCCGGTGCGCCAGCCTCTCGATCCTGGCGAGCCTGCCGGGACGGCAGGAGATGGCCAGGGCGCCGAGGACGGCCCCGGACGCGTCCGCGACCGGCACGGCGGCGCAGCCGGTGCCGAGGGCGTACTCCTCGCGGTCGAACAGCAGCCCGGCGGACGAGTCGAGCGAGCGGATCAGCCGTCCGGGCTCGGTGATGGTGTGCGGGGTCAGGTCGACGAGCGGATGCCGGGACAGGTAGTCGCGGCGGCGGTCGTCGTCGAACTGGCTCAGCACGCACTTGCCGAGGGCGGTGGCGTGCGCGGCGTCCTCGAACCCGACCCACAGGTCGACGCGCGGGGCGCGCGGGCCGTCGGCGACGTCGATGAGCTGGATCTCGGCGTCCACGTGCATGCTGAAGTAGGCGGCGGCGCCGAGCTCGTCCCGCAGCGCCATCAGGGACGGGCGGACGTGGGCGAGCAGCCGCTGCGTCCGGCTCCGCCCGTGCAGGGCCCCGACGCGGTCGCCGAGCACCCAGGCGCCGTCCGACAGCCGGATCGCATAGCCCTCGTGCGCGAGCGTGCGCAGCAGGTGGTAGGTGGTCGCGAGCGGGAGCCGGGCCTCGCGGGCCAGCAGCTTCGCGGGCGCTCCGCTCGGATGCGACGCCACAGCCTCCATCAGATGCAGAGCACGCTGCACCGAGGCTATGAGTGTCGGCTTGCGTGTCTCACTCATCACGCACAGCGAACCCTTCAGCCCTGGTCCGGTCAAGGGCTTCGGCGACAGTCCAGCCCATTGGATCACTTCTGCTGTCCGGCGGGGCAGTGTTTCCCGATCCCGCCACGGGAAAGGCCGTGCTCATGTAAGGACCGCTCCGCGGGACGACCGTGGAGCGTCACTCCGGGACACGGGCACGTCTCCACAGGGAGCACGCATGAGCCAGACGCAGCGGAGCCGCGGGCACGTCGACGAGCGGACGGCCCGGAAGGTCGCCGAAGAGGCGCGCGAGGCCGAATGGCGGCTGCCGAGCTTCGGCAAGCAGCTCTTCCTCGGCGACTTCCGGCTCGACCTCGTCCATCCGCATCCCCGCCCGGACGCGGAGGCGCGGCGCAAGGGCGAGGAGTTCCTGGCCGCGCTCACCGGGTTCTGCGCGTCCAGGATCGACCCGGCGGCGATCGAGCGGGAGTCGCGCATCCCGGACGACGTCGTCGCGGGCCTGCGGGACCTCGGCGCGCTCGGCATGAAGATCCCGGAGAAGCACGGCGGGCTCGGGCTCAGCCAGCTCTACTACGGCCGCGCGCTGATGGTCGTCGGCTCCGTCAGCCCGGCGCTCGCCGCGCTGCTGTCGGCGCACCAGTCCATCGGCGTCCCGCAGCCGGTCAAGTTGTTCGGGACGCGCGAGCAGAAGGACGAGTGGCTCCCCCGCTGCGCCCGGCAGGTCAGCGCGTTCCTGCTCACCGAGCCCGACGTCGGCTCCGACCCGGCCCGGCTGCGCGCCACCGCCGTCCCCGACGGGGACGACTACGTCCTCAACGGCGTCAAGCTGTGGACGACCAACGGCGTCGTCGCCGACCTCGTCGTCGTCATGGCCCGCGTCCCGAAGTCGGACGGGCGCCGCGGCGGCATCTCCGCGTTCGTCGTGGACATGGCCACGCCCGGCATCACCGTGGAGAACCGCAACGCGTTCATGGGGCTGCGCGGCATCGAGAACGGCGTCACGCGCTTCCACGACGTCCGCGTCCCGAAGGCCAATCTGATCGGCGCCGAGGGCGCGGGCCTCAAGATCGCCCTGACCACGCTCAACACCGGGCGCCTCTCCCTGCCCGCGATCTGCGCGGCGAGCGGCAAGTGGGCCGCCAAGATCGCGCGGGAGTGGTCGCGGGAGCGGGTGCAGTGGGGCCGTCCGATCGGAGAGCACGAGGCCGTGTCCAGGAAGGTCGCGTTCATCGCGGCGACCGCGTACGCGATGGAGGCGATGCTCGACCTGTCCGGTCAGCTCGCGGACGACGAGCGCAACGACATCCGGATCGAGGCGGCCCTCGCCAAGCTGTGGACGTCGGAGATGGCCTGCCGCGCCGCGGACGAGCTGATCCAGCTTCGCGGCGGCCGCGGCTACGAGACCGCCGAGTCCCTCGCGGCGCGCGGCGAGCGCGGCGTGCCCGCCGAGCAGCTGCTCCGCGACCTGCGCATCAACCGGATCTTCGAGGGCTCCACCGAGATCATGCACCTGCTGATCGCGCGGGAGGCCGTGGACGCGCACCTGTCGGTCGCCGGCGACATCATCGACCCGGACGCGTCCACCGGCCAGAAGGCGCGGGCGGCGGCCAAGGCCGGCGGCTTCTACGCGCGCTGGCTCCCGACGCTGGTCACCGGGGCCGGGCACCGCCCGTCCTCCTACGGCGAGTTCGGGCCGCTGGCCAAACATCTCCGCTACGTCGAGCGCGCGTCCCGCAAGCTCGCCAGGTCGATCTTCTACGCGGCCGGACGCTGGCAGGGCGGCCTCGAATACCGGCAAGGCTTCCTGGGCCGGATGGTCGACATCGGCGCCGAACTGTACGCGATGAGCGCGGTCTGCGTCCGCGCCCAAGCCGACTCGTCCGCCGAGCGGCCCTTCATTTCTGGCGGCGCCGTCCCCGGGATGTCGGCCGTCCGGCTGGCGGACGCCTTCTGCCGCCAGTCGCGCGTCCGCGTCGAGGAACTGTTCGACGGCCTGTGGCGCAACACCGACGCCATGGACGTGAAGCTCGCCCGCTCCGTGCTGGCGGGCGACTTCGCCTGGGTGGAGGAGGGCGTCCTGGACCCGTCCATCCCCGGTCCCTGGATAGCCCCCTCCGACCCCGGCCCGAGCCAGAAGGACGACGTCCACCGCACCATCCCCTGACCGGGCCCCGCGCGCGGTTCGCGTCCGCGCCGCGCGGCTTGCGTGCCGTCCGGCGGAGGGATCTACGCGGGGGTAGACTGGCGCGACCTTCGCGCCGGAGATCGAACCGTCCTTAGCGGATCAGGTCATTCGGTCCGGCGAACGAGAGCCGAACGCCAACGCACCCAGCGAGCGGGAAGTATGCAGTCACCTGGTCAGAAGAAGTCCATCGCAGCAACCCTCCTCAACCTCGTCGGGAGCCGTCCGAAGAAGGCGGGGCCCGCGCAGGGGCCCGCGCCGGACGGCGACGTCGTCCAGCCGGCCGCCGGGGAGGGGTCGCTGGAGAACCATCTGGGCGGGGACGAGGCCCGCAACTACCGCAAGTACGAGTTCGACACCGTCGCGCCGCACGTCGGACGGTCGATGCTGGAGGTCGGCTCCGGCCTCGGGCACTTCTCCGAGCAGTTCGCCGGTCGCCTCGACTACCTCGTCGTCAGCGACAACGACCCGTACTGCGTCGGGGAGCTGCGCAAGCGCTACGACGGCAGCGACGACGTCGAGGTCATCGACCTGGCCCTGCCCGCCGAGATCGAGATCCGGCAGAAGGTCGACACGGTCGTGATGATGAACGTCCTGGAGCACATCAAGGACGACGCGCAGGCGCTGCGCGACCTCGCCGCCGTCACCCAGCCCGGCGGCCGCATCGTGATCTGGGTGCCCGGCTACATGCAGCTGTATGGGGACTTCGACCGGAAGGTCGGGCACGTCACCCGGTACACGCCGTCGACGCTGGAGGAGACCGTCCGCGCGGCGGGGCTCGTCCCCGAGGTGCTCAAGCCGATCAACTTCCTCGGCGGGATCGCCTGGTGGTTCGCCGTCCGGCGCGGCGGCGCGGGCTACCCCGACCCGAAGCTCGTCAAGATCTACGACCGGACGGTCGTGCCCGTCACCCGCACCATCGAGCGGTTCGTCCGGCCGCCGTTCGGGCAGACGGTGTTCTGCGTCGCGCGCGTTCCCCGCTGACGGGAGCTTTTCGGCGACGGGAACGGATCACGAAAAGCGGTCCGTTCCCGTCGCCTTTTTCCGTCCGGTCAAGCGGTATGTCTTTCGGCGCGGCGGGGCGGTCCGGCCACGACACTGGGCAGTGGCCGGAACGGTCCCGGGCCCGCCTCTCCGGGCGGAGAAGCACCGCCCTGCTTCCGCGTGCCGCGATCGCGACGGCCGGCCACGAAGTTCCCGTGTGGTCCGACGGTCCGGAGGCGGGGATCCTGGGAGGGGAGATCCCCGCCGCCGGATCAGGCGCGTACCCGCCCGTTCCTTGTGAACAGCGACAGGCGGTGCGCGGTGGCGGCGGCTTCACCGCGGCTCGTCACGTCCAGCTTCCCGAGGATGTTGGAGACGTGGACGCTGGCCGTCTTCACCGAGATGAACAGCGCCGCCGCGATGTCGCGGTTGCTGCGGCCCTCCGCGACCAGGCGCAGGACCTCGAACTCGCGGGGCGTCAGGCCGAGCGGCGCGGAGTCGTCGAGACGGCGGGTCCGGGTGCGGCGCCGCAGGTCGGCGATGTGCTCGCCGAGCGGCGCGGCGCCGAGGCGGTCCGCCAGGTCGGCGGCGATGTGCAGCCGTCCGGCCGCGCCGTCGTGGTCGCCGCCCGCCACCGCGGCCTCCGCAGCGCGGAGCAGCGCCCTCGCCCGGTAGTACGGGTTGCCGAGCGCGTCCCACGCGGCCGCGGCCTCGTCCCAGGCCCCGAGGTCGAGGACGCCGCTGGCCCGGGCGTGCTCGGCGTCGAACGTGAGGCGGTGCGCCTGCTGGAGCGGGCCGCTGACGTGGAGCCGGGCGGCGCGTTCCCCGATGCGCCGCAGGTCGGCGGCGGCGGCGTCGCCCAGCTCGGCGCAGACCGAGGCGCCGACCGCCAGCGCGGGCAGGGAGTAGCGGGCGTCGTCGGGCAGGCCGCCGAGATCGAGGACGGGACGGACGGCGTCCAGCGCGTCCTCCGGGCGCCCCTCGGCGAGCGCGAGCTGCGCCTCGAGCCAGAGCGTGGAGAAGTAGTCCTGCGCCTTGAGCCACTTCATCTTGAGGTTCATGATCTCGCGGGACATGACGAGCCGCTTGGACGCCGTCGCCAGGTCGCCGCGCGCCAGCGCCACCCACCCGGACAGGACGAGCAGCGACGTGCGCGTGGTGACCGCGGGGTCCTGGTCCATGGCGTGGTCCAGGACGGCCAGGGCCTCGTCCCACCGGCCGAGCGACACCAGCGGCTCGGCCTGGTTGATGGACATGAACGTGCCCTGCGTGCGGGCGACGCCGTACTCGCGGGCGAGCTCCTTGCCGCGGCAGGCGATGGCCGCGGCCCTCTCGTGCCGCCCGCAGCCCTCCAGGAAATGCGACTTGATCACGTGGTAGCGGAGCAGCACCTGGTGGTGGCCGCTGCGCTCCACCGCCTCCTCGACCTCGGCGAGCGCGGCGTGGTTGTCGTAGTCGATGTCGGCGCAGAACCGGCTGATCAGCGCCTCGGCCTCGGTGACGGGGTCGTCCAGCCCGCGCGCGATGGCCAGCGACTCGGCCGCCGCCCTGCGCGCCTCGGCGATGTCGCTGGTGATGCGGATGTAGTTCCCCAGCGTCGCCAGCGCCCGCGCCCGCAGCGCGCTCGGCGGGTCGGCGGGCAGCGCCTCGATGGCGGCGCGCATGTCCTCGACGAACCCGGGCCGCGCCATCTGGTAGCGCATCCGGCCGCGCAGCTCCAGCAGCATCGCCTGCAGCGACGGGTCGGCGGGGGCCCCGCCCTCGACCGCGGCCTCGGCCTCGCGGAGCGCGGCGGTGACGAGCTTGATGCCGCGGTCGTACTCCCCGGCCTTGTCGGCGGCGGTCGCGGCGTCCCGCAGGACCATGATGTGGTTCGCGCCGATACGTTCCTCGGCGTCGGGGACCTGGTCCCACAGTTCCAGGACGCGCGACAGCATCGCCAGGCACTCGGCGTAGGCGAGGGCCTTGCGGGCCTCGGCGGCGGCGCGCCAAGACGCGACCAACGCCCACGTAATGTCGTGTGCCGCGTTCCAGTGGTAGCTCAGCTCGACCCACAGCCGTCCGGGCGGAACGAGCCCGGCGTCGTCTTCGAGGGCTTCGGCATAGCGCTTGTGCAGCCGCGTGTACTCGCCCGGCAGCAGATCGTCGTGGACGGCCTCGCGAATCAGAGCGTGCCGGAACGCGTAGCCGTCGCCGTCCACGACCAGGACGTTCGCCGCCACGGCAGGGCGGAGTACACGGGTCAATGCCGCGTCCTCAAGGCCGGTCACGGCCGCGAGCAGCGCGTGCTCGATACGGGTGCCGCCGCCGCTGGCGTCGCGCAGCACCTCCTGCGTCTCCTCGGGAAGCCGCTGGACGCCCGCGAGCAGCAGATCCCGCATCGATTCGGGCAGCTCGCACGCGAGCGTCCCGTCGTCGTCGAGCAGCGCCTCGATGAACAGCGGGTTGCCCTCGCTCCGCGCCGCGATCCGGTCGACGAGCCCGGCGGGCGGCAGCTGCCTGTCGTCCAGCAGCTCGGTCACGAGGTCGGCGACGTCGGCCCGGGACAGCGGCGCGATCTCCATCCGCCGGACGCGCTCGACCCGTTCCAGCCCGGCCAGCAGCGGGCGCAGCGGATGGGTGCGGTGCAGCTCGTCCGACCGGTACGTCATGACGATCAGCACCGGCGACGTGCCGAGGTTGCGGATCAGGAACGCCATCAGGTCGCGGGTGGACCGGTCGGCCCAGTGCGCGTCCTCGATCACCAGCACGACCGGGCCGCGCTCCGCCAGCCGCTCCAGCAGCGTCAGCATGACCTCGAACAGCCGCGCCCGCTCCTCGCCGGACGCGGCGTCGGTCTCGGGCTCCCCGAACTCCGGCAGCAGCCGGGCGAGCCCGCCGGTGTCGCCGCGCGGCACGAGCCCGGCGACGCCGTCGATGCCGATGTCGCGGACGAGCCCCCGCAGCACGGTCGTGAACGGCGCGAACGGCAGCCCGTCGGAGCCGAGCTCCAGGCAGCCCCCGGCGAGCACCCTGGCCCGCTCCCCGTCGACGGCCGTGGTGAACTCGCGGATCAGCCGGGTCTTGCCGAGACCCGCGTCCCCGCCGACGAGCACCGCCCCGGGCGCGCCGGCGAGCGCGGCCTCCAGCTCCGCCAGCTCGGCCGACCTGCCGATCAGGACGGGACTCATCGCACGTGGGCTCACGCCCCAAGCATGCCAAACAGATCGGACAATCCCACCTGAATATCACTCCGCGAGACGCGCCGCGCGGCCCGCCGGCTTGTTGACGCCGCGTCCAATCGGGGTGAGGCTGGACCGACCGGGAGGTGATCGCGATTCGTTTCGGTCTGTTCTACGAGCACCAGTTGCCGCGGCCGTGGGGGGACGGGCAGGAGCTGAAGCTCTACCAGGACGCGCTGGACCAGGTGGAGATCGCCGACCGGGTCGGCTTCGACTACGTGTGGGAGGTCGAGCACCACTTCCTGGAGGAGTATTCGCACTCGTCGGCGCCGGAGGTGTTCCTCGCCGCCGCGTCGCAGCGGACGAAGCGGATCCGGCTCGGGCACGGGATCGTCCAATTGCCGCCCGCCGTCAATCATCCGGCACGGATAGCCGAACGCGTCGCGACTCTCGATCTCGTTTCCAACGGGCGGGTGGATTTCGGGACGGGCGAGTCGAGTTCGAGCGCGGAACTCGGCGGGTTCGGCGTCCGCCGCGCCGACAAGCGCGCCCAATGGCAGGACGCGATCGACGCGATCACCCGGATGTTCGTCGAGGAGCCGTTCGCCGGATGGAACTCTGCCGACATCAGGATGCCGCCGCGGAACGTCCTGCCGAAGCCGGTGCAGAAGCCGCATCCGCCGCTGTGGGTGGCGTGCTCGCGGCGGGAGACGATCCAGTTCGCGGCGCGGAACGGCATCGGCGCCCTGTCGTTCTCGTTCGTCGAGCCGGAGGACGCCGGCCAATGGGTGGACGACTACTACCGCATCATCGCGTCCGGCGAATGCGTCCCGGCGGGCTTCGCGGTGAACCCGAACGTGTCGGTGGTCCTGCCGATGATGCTGCATGAAGACGAGGCCACCGCCATCGACCGGGGCATCGACGGGGCGCATTTCTTCGCCTTCGCGCTGGCGCACTACTACGGGACGACGCCGCACGACCCCGGACGCACCAGCGTCTGGGACGAGTTCCTGGAACGGCGCGATTCCCGCGGCTTCTCCCGCGAGGAGATCATCGCCAATGCGGAGAGCCTCAACGTCAACGTCGGGTCGCTTCGGGGCGCGGTCGGCACACCGGACCAGGTCGCCGAGCTGATCCGGCGGTACGAGTCGGTCGGCGTCGACCAGATCTCCTTCGTCCTGCAGGCGGGGCCGAACAAGCACGAGCACATCTGCGAGTCCCTCGAACTGTTCGGGAAATCGGTGCTGCCGCGTTTCGCCGAAGGACGGGACGAACGCGAAGCCGCCAAGGCGGAACGCCTGGCGCCCGCCATCGAAGCGGCTCTCGCCCGCCGCGAACCGGCACGGAGACCGCCGCCCGGCTACCGCATCGACGAGGACGCGGAAGTGGCCCGCGTGCATCGCCCGTCCCGGCGGCCTCTCCGCCGCCCGGACATCCGCACGGCGGCCCGGCGGCGGTTCCAGCGGGGCTTTTACAAACTCGTCCACGGACGTTCCGACGCGCAGATCGAAAAGCGTTTCGGCCCGGGCGCGCAACGCGTGTTCTTCGCCGGGATGGCACGCGCCTTCGACCCGTCCGCCTCGGCCGGATTCACCGGCGAACTGGAGTTCCGCCTCAGCCGCGCCGAAGGCCGGACCGTGTGGACGCTGCGGATCGAGAAGTCCCGCGCCCGCGCCCGGTCGGGCCCGGCGAAGGACCCGGCGCTCACCCTCACGATGGCGACGGCCGATTTCCTGCGAATCCTCGCGGGCGACGCCAACCCGGCGTCACTCCTCATGGACGGCCGCCTCGAACTGCGCGGCGACCACTACCTGGCGCCGCGCCTGAGCGAGATGTTCGGCGGGCCTTCGCCCTACTGATCTGGGGTGGCCGTGGTCCCCCGATGTCCACGGCCACCACACAGTCAGACGTCCACAACCCCGGTAATAGTTCGCGGTCCTTCCAGAAAAGATCCACGGTCACCCGCTAGCCGGACGGACGTCCGGCGACGAGATCGCTCAGCCAATCCCCGAACCGCTGGACGGGCCGCCGATACCGGCGCTCGCGCGCCTTGGCGCGCCGCTCCTTCCGCGACCCCTTCGCGTACCGGCGCTGCGCCCACAAGGAGTCAGGACGGGCCAGCCGGACGGCCCCGACGAACGCCACCACGCCGATGAACAACCCGAAGATCCCGGTCCAGACCTTCCCCTTCAGAAGCGCGACGAAGGCCAGGCACAGATCGAGGACGAGGATGAACGCGATCGTCCACATCCCGTCCCCGGCGACGTCGTCCATGCCCAGGGGCCGCAGCCCCAGCAGCAGCAGTCCGCACAAGGCGATGGTGATGAACACGACCTCGACCGACAGGCGGCCCTGCTCGCTCCAGTAGACGTCCTTCAAGTGGAGGACGAGCGCGAACTCGTCCAGCACCAATGCCGTGCCGACCCCGAATAC